>DAOUKW010000099.1:0-5405 GCA_034420915.1 Dehalococcoidia bacterium | reverse complement strand
CCCCCCCCCCCCCCCCCGAACATGCGTACGACGCGCGCTATGGGCGCGGCGGCGGAAATCACAGAGAAAGCACGGTCAAGGTCGAGCCGCCCGAAAGCCATACGCGTGTCTCCCGTCTGTGAGTGAACTTACTTGTTACTCTACCAAACGAGTAATACCTATCCCGTCATTCCCGCGAAAGCCGGAATGACGGGAGGGGGCGTGCTTACGCCCCCGCCCGGAGCACGTCAAAGAACTCCGCCAGGATGCCCGCCGTCGCGCCCCAGATGCGGTAGCCGTCGTGGTGGAACTCGTACGCCATGATGGTTCTCTCACCGTAGGTGAACGGCTGACGACCCTTCAGGTACGTCTCCCATAGATCGGCGAACGTCACTTCAAAGATCTCGTTCACCTCGAAGCGGTCATGGTCGTAGTCCGCCCCGGGCCGCACGATGCCCACGAACGGCGTGATGTGGTATCCCGTCCGCGTCCGGTGGTCGTTCAGCCTGCCGAGCACCTCGATCTTGTCCGGCTCAATCCCGACCTCTTCGTGCGTCTCCCGCACCGCGGTGGACTGAATGGACTCGTCCTCGGGATCGCGCGCCCCGCCCGGGAAAGACACCTCTCCCTTGTGGTGCTCCACGCGCGAGGTGCGCACGGTGAACAGGATGCTCGGCCCCTCCGACCCCTCGATGATGGGTATCAGCACCCCAGACGGCATCAGGGAATCGTCGTTGATGAATTCGGGCTCGTACGAACCAAGAGCGGCGCGGACGCTGTCCGGCGCAAGCGTGGGCGGTTGCTGTGAATCGTTCATCGTCAGAGTATACTGCCAACGATGGCGTTGCCTCCGCGTGCATGGCGTTGCGGCGCGGAGTAGAATGCGACCATAGAGCGCCTGGGGCACAGGGAGACACACACATGAGTGATCGTCTCGAGCGTGAGATCGAGGATATTGTCGAGAAGGCGGGCAGCCTGCCGCCCCCGCCCCGTCGTTCCCGCCGACCACGGCGGCGGCGATCCCCGGACAGCCCCCGCCGCTCCCTCATGGGCGGCGTGAAGTACGCCGCCGTTTTCGGACTCCTTCTCCTCATCAGCGGCGCGCTGCTCTGGAGCATGTCGGGATCGCTTGGCGCGGGCCTGGCTCTCGGCGGATTGGTCCTGCTTGGCGCGGCCTACTTGAGCTACTTCACGAACGGCTCCCCGGCCAACCTGCCCGGCGGCTATGAAAAGCGATGGCGCGGGCAGACCATCTACAATGATCGACCCCCGGGCCCGTCCCTGTGGGACCGCATCCGTGGCCGCCGCAACCGTCCTCACGACTAGCTAGACCGTCGCCGCCGCGGCGTTCCCGCTCATCCGCCCGAACTCCTCCATCAGTTGGCGGAGTTGTTCGCGCCAATCGCTCCCGGAGCGCGCCGGCACCCGTATCTGCAGATGCCCCACGTTCGCGTGCGGCAGCGCCCGGCGGATCGCCTCACGGTCAAGCCAATACACGTCCCGGAGCCGCACGACGATCTCCGTGCCCTCCGTTGCGATGGCCCGCACCATGCCGCGCAGCTGCCCCGTCTGCGCCCGCACCTCGACGGCCAACAGCAGATCATCTACGTGCTGCGGCAGCGGTCCAAACCGATCCCGCAGCTCCCCGCGTATGGTCTCCACTTCCGCCGGATCAACGAGATTCGCCAGTCGTTCGTACACGGCCAACCGCGTTCCCGTGTCCTCAACGTAGTCCGGCGGGATGCGGGCATCGGCAGGAAGGTCTACGGGCGCGCGAGCAGCCCCCGCCGCCAACAGCGTTCGCCCTCCCGTCAGCCCCGGCTCGTCCGGCACGTGCGTCGACTTGCCCTTGCGGACCTCCTCGATGGCCTCTGAGAGCAGGCGTGTGTACAGATCGAAACCGACCGCCGCCACGTTCCCGCTCTGCTCCGCGCCCAGGATGTTGCCTGCGCCGCGAATCTCAAGGTCCTTCATCGCGAGCCGGAACCCCGCGCCAAGCTCTGCGGCGGACAGGATTGCCCGTAGCCGACGCTCCGCCGTGGGCGTCAGCACCCGGTCGCGCCGGAACAGGAAATAGGCATAGGCGCGAATGGACGAGCGCCCCACGCGCCCGCGCAGCTGGTACAACTGCGTCAGACCCAGCCGGTCCGCGTCATCCACGATGAGCGTGTTGGCGTTGGGCATGTCCAGCCCCGCCTGGATGATTGTGGTGCAGATAAGCACGTCGAACTCCTGCGCCGCGAACGAGTTCATCACGCTTTCCAGCGATTCCGGCGGCATCCGTCCGTGCGCCACGCCGAAGCTCGCCTCCGGCACAAGCTGTTGCAGGTGTTCCAGTATTCGATGGATGTCCTGAATGCGGTTGTGGACGAAGAAGACCTGCCCGCCCCGATCCGTCTCACGCAGGATGGCCTCGCGGATCGTCCGATCCTCCTGCTCCGCCACGAACGTGGTCACCGGAATCCGGTCCTCCGGCGCGGTGTCGATGCGGCTCATGTCGCGGATGCCGAACAGCGCCATGTGGAGCGTGCGGGGGATGGGCGTGGCCGTCATCGTCAGCACGTCCACCGTCGCCCGCATCTTGCGCAGGTGCTCCTTGTGCCGCACGCCAAACCGCTGTTCCTCGTCGATGATGACCAGCCCCAGGTTGCGGAAACTCACGTCTTTGGACAGCAGGCGATGCGTGCCGATGACGACGTCCACCTCACCCCGCGCCAAAGCCGCCACCGTCTCCTTCTGCTCCGCGTCCGTCCGCAGGCGCGACAGCATGTCGACCCGCAGCGGAAAGGTCTCAAGCCGCTCCATGAACGTTCGATAATGCTGCTGTGCCAACACCGTCGTCGGCACCAGCAGCGCCACCTGCGAACCGGCCGCCACGGCCTTGAACGCGGCGCGCACCGCCACCTCCGTCTTGCCGTAGCCCACGTCGCCGCAGATCAGCCGGTCCATCGGCCGGCCCGCCTCCATATCCGATTTCACGTCGATGATGGCCTGCTGCTGGTCCTCCGTTTCCTGGTACGGGAACGAGCTTTCCAGTTCCCACTGCCACGCCGTCTCTCCCCCGAACGGCGCGCGTGAGCTTATCTCCCGCTCTGCGTACAGGCGAAGCAGTTCCTCCGCGAACCGAAGCGCGTCCTCCTTGACGCGACGCTTGGTGTTGGCCCATTCGTTGCCGCCAAGCCGCGTCAGCGTGGGATTCCCGCCCGTGCCCGTATAGCGCGCCACGCGGTCAACCTGATCCGTTGGCACGTACAGCGTGTCGCCGCCCGAGTAGCCCAGCGCCAGGTACTCCCGTTCCGCGCCCTCCGTTGCCCGCTGCACCGTTCCCTTGAACCGCGCGATGCCGTGCTCAACGTGAACGACGTAGTCCCCCTCGACGAAATCCGAAAGGAATGCGTCGCGGCGCACCACGCGGCGGCGCACCGGACGCGGCCTCTTGATGAACCCGAAGATCTCCGTGTCCGAAAGCGTGATGATCGACCCGCTGAGGCCCGATTCCCCGCCGCTCAACTCCCACCCTTCTGCAAGCGCCGTTTGCACAATTACAAGGCTCCCCGGCGTCGGCACGGCGTCCATGTCCGTCCGCAGCGAGAGTTCATGCCCGCTCTCCCGCAGCATCTCCGCCAGTCGCTGCGCCTGCAGCGACGCTATGACGACCGCGTTTCCCTGATGGCGCGCGCCGAGGATATCGCTGCTGAGACGGTCGATGCGCCCGCCGTATGTTTCCGGCGGCGAGAACCCTAAACTCCCAAACGACCGCGTTCCCTGCTGGATTCCGTCGGGTGATGTCTGCGCGAACGGCTCAAGGTGCAGGCGTCGCGGCACGTCCGCCAGCGACATCTCAAGCCGCTCCGACGTGGCAACGGGGCTTGGGAAAGCGCACGGCAGCTTGCCGCGTTCAATCTGCCCGTCGCGGACCTCCAGCCCCCGCCTGATCACCTCGTCAAGACGTGTCCGCACGCTCATGGGCCGGTCAACAATCACGACCGTTTCATCCGGCAGGTGGTCGATAAGCGTCGAGCGATGGAAATACGGCGAGAAGAACCCGACGCCCGGCACGGCTGCTCCCTCAGAGAATTGCCGCAATTCTTCCGCGAAAGCCCCTGCCTCCTCGCCCCCAAGCCCGTCCATGGCAGGCGGCGGGGCATCCCGTACCGCGGACGGCAGCAACTCCAGCGCAGGCGTCACGACAACCTCGTCTACCTCTGTGCTTGAGCGCTGCGTCGCCGCGTCGAACGAGCGGATGCTGTCGATGATGTCCCCAAAAAGTTCGATGCGAGCAGGGCTTTCGTCCTGCGGCGGCCATATATCCACGATGCCGCCCCGGCGGCTCACCGTCCCGGGTGTCTCGATCGCCGCCACCGGCTCGTACCCCAGTTCCACGGCGTCCGAGAGAATGCCGTCAATGGAAATCGCCTCACCGATGCTCAGCGTGAACGTTGCCTCTTTAAAATCCTCAGGGGGCAACGTCACCGCGGCGGCGGCGTACGCGCTCGCGATGATGAACGGGGCAGGGCGGGCCATGAGTTCCTGCAGACGTGCCTCCTGTGCCCCGGCGCGAAAATCCAACAGCGCGGAGAGCGCCCGCAGCCGTTCCCGTGTCGTTGATGCGTCGTTGGCCAGTTGCTCATAGGGCAGGGCGTCCGGCTCAGGGTAGGGAATGACGGCGTTCGCCGCGGACGACGACACATAGGCGCTGACCTGCTCATGCGCCTGCCGCGCATCCTCCGCCCCCGCGTGCAGCCACAGAACAGGCCGCCCGAGGTCACGCCACAGGCTCGCGATGATGAACGGCGTCGCGCCCTCCAGCGGGTCCAACAGGATCGGCTCCGGCTGACCGGCGCGCAGCGTCTCCACCAGCTGACGATACGCATACCGCCGCCGCAACCCCTCAGACAACGCCGCCAGACTCACACGCAACCTCCACTCTTAAACGCCAAAACCCCCGCCTGAACGGGCACATACCAGTGTAACGGGAAACTTCACTCCGTCATTCCCACGAAAGCCGGAATCCAGAGTCTGCTCACCCTTCGACAGGCTCAGGGCGAACGGGGTGGGGCCACACTGTCATTCCGAGCGTAGTCGAGGAATCTAAAATTGCGTCTGCCAAGCAAATGGAGACTTTGGATTCTTCGACTCCGCTGCGCTCCGCTCAGAATGACAGTAGGTGGGTTGGGGGTGGGGTTTTCCTTTTGTGGTGTTCTTTGGGTTCTCCTTTCGGTTTGGGGGGTGGTGGGGGTTCTTGGGGGGCGCATCGGTGCCTGGCCTTCGGTCGGTTGTGGGACGTTCGGTTCGGCGCAGTGGGAGCTTTGTTCCATCGCGTCGGCCACCGTTTAGGCCGCGCTTTGGTCTCCGGGTGTTCGTGCAAGTCTGCAAATCTTGCGCCGGACGGCACTCGCTGCGCCGCGACTGCCGCCCGTCCGAGT
>DAOUKW010000098.1:0-14547 GCA_034420915.1 Dehalococcoidia bacterium | reverse complement strand
GCGGATCTCCTGCGAGGCATGGAGGGAACCAAGGGGTAGTGAGACGTGTTGCAGGAGGACGCCGAGGGACAGGGACGCCACGACGGACGGCGGAACGAGTTCCACGCCATTCTGATCCTGAGGCAAGTCGGCCTCAACGGAGTTCAGGAGGTTGATGACAGCCTCACGACCAAGGTCAAGCGGGGTTGGCGTGAATTCCTGCCCTGCGTGAACGGTTTCGAGCCCTGCGCGAGTGTTGGGCTCAGGCGCTGAGGAAGTCAATCAATGCCCTGTTAAACTCGTCCGGCTTGTCCAGGTTGGAGAGATGGCTGGCATCAGCGATTGTGACCAGTGTTGAGTTATAGATGGCGTCCGCCATCGCCTGCGCATCCGCAGGCGGAGTGATGCCATCCTGATCGCCAACGACAATCAGCGTGGGCACGTGGATGCTGCCCAACGTATCAGTCTGGTCGCGGCGCACCGCCATGCCGCGCGCCGTTCCCGCAACGCCCTCAGGTGACGCCGCTCGAATCATGTCCGACGCTTTTGCGACCACGTCCGGCTTGCCGTTGACAGTGGCTTCAGTCAACATTCGCGCGGGCAGCGCTTCCGCAAGGCCGCCAACGCCGTCTGCCTCAATCTGTTTGGCGAGATTCTCACGCCCCTCTGCCGCCTGCTCAGAGTCCGGGAGGTGGCGCGTATCGAGCAGCATCAGGCTGGAGAGGTGCTCCGGATAGGCGGCGGCAAAGGCCAATGCAACATAGCCGCCCATGGAGAATCCGCCAAGGGCAACCTCACCGAGAGACAGCTCTTCAACCAGGGCATGGAGATCATCGGCCAGCATTTCCATGGTGTAGGGACCTTCTGTCGAGCCGGATTCACCGTGGCCGCGCATATCGTAGGTGATGACGCGATGACTGCCGGAGAGCGCCGCAACCTGGTCATCCCACATGGACTTGTTGTAGGGAAAGCCGTGGATAAGAAGGACAGGAGGGCCGTCACCCTGCCCCTGGTCTGTGTAAGCGGTTTCGATTCCGTTGGTCTGGACGGTCGGCATCAGCGTTTTCCCCCTGCCCTGAATTTGTCAGATACTGCTAACTTCCTAGAGTGTAGCAGTGCTCAAACAGGCGATGCTACGGGCGCGGAAACGGTCATGCCTGCGGTACAATGCCAAGACACGGTTCCAGGGTCTATTTGGGGGGTATGACAGTGACATCAACTGCTGGAAGTGGCGGCTCAAAGCTGGTCGGGACATCGGTTCCGCGGGTGGACGGGCCGGAAAAGGTAACGGGGTCTGCGGTATACGGGCTTGACGCGCAGATGCCCGGCATGTTGTGGATGAAGATCCTGCGCAGCCCGTTCCCACATGCGCGCATCGTATCCGTAGACACGTCAGCCGCCAGCGCATTGCCCGGTGTTCACCTTGTGTTGACCGGTGAAGACGTGAAGGGCAAGTTGACCGGCGCAATGATCAAGGATATGCCGCTGCTGGCATGGGACAGGGTCATGCTTGTTGGCGACAAGGTGGCGGCGGTCGTCGCAGACGATGAGGACATTGCGCAACAGGCTATCGGCCTTATTGATATTGAATACGAGGAACTTCCGGCCATTCTCGCGCCGGAAGACGCGATGGCAGAGGGCGCGCCGATTCTCCATCCGGACGCCGGTTCATACGAGGGCATGCCTCCGCGGGACGAGCACCCCAACCGCTACGCAGGCATCCATTTCGCGAAGGGCGACGTGGACGCCGGATTCTCGGACGCGGATCACGTCATCGAGAAAACCTACCGCACTCCCCTACTCCACCAGGGCTATCTTGAGCCGCACGCCTGTCTCGTCTATGTCGATGATGAGGGCGTGCTGCAGGTGTGGAACGCGAATGATACACCGACAGGCGCTCTGCAGGAGATGCAGAGGTTGTACGGCCTTGATGATGATGCCATCAATTTCAATTTCAACTATGTTGGCGGCTCTTTCGGCGGCAAGTCGTCAGGCACGGATGTCGCGTTGGCATATGAGTTCAATCAGCGAACCGGCAGGCCGATCAAGTGGACGATTGAGTACGACGAAGAGTTCCAGAACATGACGATGCGCCACCCGGCGACGATGCGGGTGAAGGCGGGTGTCAAGAACGACGGCACAATCACGGCGTGGGAGTCCGAAGTCCATTTCGCCGGCGGCGGTTACGCGGCATATGCCCCCCTGCCCGCCATCATGGGCATCGTTGAAATCGTGGGGCCGTACCGCATCGCCAACGTCAAGGTGGACTCTCACCAGGTGTTCACGAACACCTCTCCCTGCACGTATGCGCGCGCGCCCGGGCACGTGCAGGCCCACTTTGCCGGGGAGTCGCACATGGACGTGCTGGCAAACGCCATTGGCATGGATCCCATGGATTTCCGGCTGCACAACGTGGTTGAGCCGGGTGAGGAGTACCCAACGGGCGAGGAGTGGGAGAACGTGCAGGCCGGCGCGGCGCTGAGGCGCGCGGCGGAGGCCGCGGGTTATTACGAGCCGAAGCCAGAGGGCGTGGGCCGCGGCGTGGCCATTGGCAGCCACTCACAGATCGGGGTGACCGGCAGTGTGGCCGTCAAGGTCATGGAGAATGGCCGCGTTGAGATCAATCATCCGGTCTTCGATCCTGGAACGGGAACGGGCACCATCATCGCGCAGATCGTCGCCGACGAGCTTGATATCCCGATCGACCGCATCGATGTCGTCACGTGGTCGACGCGTGAGGGCAAGACCGGAGACATGGGCATCGCAGGGAGCCGCGGCGCGCGGATGTTCAGCACGGCGGGTTTCAACGCGATGCAGGAAGTGAAAGGGCGCCTGCAGCGTCTCACGTCGGAGTTCATGGGTTGGGACGAGGAGCGTCTGACCATTGAGTCAGGCCATGTCGTCAACGGAGCGAATGCGGACGAGCGCATCGCGATCGAGGACATTGCGCGGCGCTTTGGCGAGCCCGTTGGCGCGCGAACGGATGAGATGGAGGGCTTTGACAGCCCGTGGAACGGTTACGGCGTCCACGTCGTGGATGTGTCCGTCGACCCGGACACGGCGGAGGTGACGCCGCTGAGATATACGGCGGTCCATGAGACGGGCCGCGTGCTGAACCCCATGGGATTCACAAGCCAGATTGAGGGCGGCATCGTACAGTCCATCGGTTCGGCCTTGATGGAAGGGCTATTCTACGATGAGAGCGGGCGCGTCATGAATCCGTCGTTCGCGGACATGAAGCTGCCGACGGCTCGTGACATCCCCAGCCTTGACGTTGTTGTGATGGAGTCTGACGACGGTCACGGCCCGCTTCGAGCGCGCGGCATCGGTGAGCATGCGAACAGCATGGCTGCGCCGGCCATCGCCAACGCGGTCGCAGACAGCATCGGCGCGCGTGTGGACAGCCTGCCAATCACAGCAGAGAAGGTGTACCAGGCACTGAAGTAGTAATCGCCAGGGGGGACCGAGATGAGTGTTGCCCGGGCAGATGAGGGAGGACAGGCAGTTGGGGCGCTCGCCCGCGCATGGGAGATTCTCGTCGCGCGAGCGAGAGAGGGCCGGACAATCTCGTACGGTGAAATGGCAACAGCCCTGGTTCTCAGCCCTCAGAGCGGCCAGTTCACCGAGACATTGAATGAGTTGTCCCGCACCGAAGAGGCGGCAGGCCGGGGCTTGCTGGGAGTGCTGGTTGTCCGGAAGCGCCAGGGAACGCCCGGCGCCGCATTCTTCAATCTCGCCCGCGAACTGGGGCGCAAATTCGAGAACGAGAAGGTCTTTTACCTGGAGGAGTCCGAGAGGGTCACCGCTCATTGGCAGGGACGCCCTGCGGAGGAATTGGATATTCTCCACGACGCTGTCATCAAGGAATTGGAGCGCCTCTATTTCAGTTCACATGACGAGGGATCCGCGTCCTCCGGCGGCACGCCCACTCGGAAAAGCGGCACGTCTTCGCCTGATGATGACAACCCGTTCCGGGCTTTAATGCGGAGCCTTACAGGGATATTTAGGAGATAGTTGGCCGGGAACACCGGTAGGAATGTCTGCGGGAGAGCAATGGTATACGAACCGGATCCCTTGCTGACTTCGCTCGCGTTGGGACGACAGCGCGAGCGGGAGGCGCAGGAGGAGAGCACCGGAGTGCCGATTGATGCGGCGCTGATTGAGCGCGCGCGTCAGATCCTCATCCCCATCGCCCGCAGCGGACAGCGCGTGACGTACGGGCAATTCGCCGCTCAATTGGGCGACCCCGCCATCAATGCCCGCAATGCGGGCGAGCTGCTGACAATGGTATGCGAGCTTGAAGGCGCGTATGAACGTCCCCTGCTCAGCGTCGTCGTGGTGAACCAGCACACCAGGCGGCCCGGCCCACGGTTCTGCGACCTTGTTCGCGAGATGCGCGGATGGGACTGCGACGATGAAGAGGCATACCTAAAGGAACTGGCGCTGGTCTACGAGTATTGGCGGCCCGTCTGACCATTCTCAGGACAGACGCAAAGAGGATTTCCCATGCCCATAGAACTGCGTGACCTGGCGCGGCTGCCGCCGTCCATCGAGAATATGGCGTTCTCCAAGATCAGGGTGGAGCGTCTATCGGAGGAGGAGGCAATGCGCTTCTTCAACGGGCTGTATGAGGCCGCCCTGCTGGCACATGAGGACGGCGATTGGTCGCGGGTGGACGCATACCTGAGCGAGTGGGAACGCGATCTCGTCTCCCGGGTTAATCCCAACGCCATCTCATTTGATTCTTCGCCGTGGACAGCGTTTCAGAAACCGCTCTCAGGGGCGCGTGTTGCGCTCCTGACAACAGGCGGGGCCTATGTGCGAGACACACAGGAGCCATACATCGATGACGACCCCACGTATCGTGTGATCCCATCCGCGACGCCGGTGTCCAATCTGGCGATCTTCCATGAGCACTATGACAAGTCCAACGCGGAGAAGGACATCAACGTCATCTTTCCAATCGAACGGCTGCGGGATATGGAAGAGGAAAGACAGATTGGGTCAATCGCGGCGAATTCCTTCGGTTTCATGGGGTACATCATCGGCGACAACATCCCCCGCCTGATGGAGGAAACTGCGCCGGAAGCAGCTCGGATGCTCCTTGAGGAAGACGTCGATGCTGCTCTGATCGGAACGACTTGACCGATGTGCAATCAGTCCGGCGGGCTGATCGCGCGCGTGCTCGAGGAGCACGGGATTTCGACGGTGGTGGTGAACCAGGGTTTGCAGCAGCCCATGCGCGTCAAACCGCCACGCTCACTCTATGTGAAACACCCGTATGGTCAGCCATTCGGGCAGCCGGACAACGTTGATCAACAGAGAACAATCGTTGAAGACGCGCTCAACCTGCTGGAGACTGTGACGGAACCGGGAACAATCGTCCACTCGCCTTACCGATGGCGTCGCGAGGACTTTAAAGCGATTCGCAAGGAGCGAGGCGATAAGGGTTAGCCCTGGTCTCTTGCCAGGCGCCACACGGACGCTTGCCTAGTTCTCGTGGCCCTCAATCGGCTCTTCGGCCAGGGCATAGTCAAGCTGGGCAAGGTCCTGTTTGAGCCGGCGAGCCATCGGAAGCATGGTCGACGCCGTCATACCGGCGCCGATGAATCCTCCCAGGAGCGGGATGGCCTTGGCGAATCCGCGCGTGAACGTGTCCTTTGTGATCTTTACACCGATGTAGCGGCCAACACGCTTGGCCAGCATCGATGAAGCATGATGCGCCACAGCGCGGGCGGAGAGCTGCTGAATGCCCTGCTTGGCCGCGCCGACACCCATCATCGCGCCGATGAACATCGTAATGTCGGCCTGGGCGATCTCATCCAATTCGCCCTCATGCAAGAGGTCCGGCCACCCATAGAGATAGGCTAACTCCTGTGCCATCACGGTGAGGTGATAAAAGTACTGGGCAAGGTCAGCCGGGATCGTGCCCAACAGGGCAAATCCCCCAGGGATGCCGGTTGCGAACGATATGCCGGACGCGCGGGCAACATGCTTCCTGATCAGGACGTTTGCCCGGCCATCGATCTTGTCGATTTCGATGCCTGCCAGCGCCGGTCGGGTCTCGATGGCCTTCTCAATCTGCTCTTCATCGGCAATCGACTTCAGAGTGGCTCGAAGGAAGTTCTCACGATCGACCTTGACACCGGGCACGGCGAGGGCAGCGTGGAGGACACGCTGCCAGACGCGGTCATCATGGCCGGACTCGACGAGCTCGAGGGTGCCGTTATCATCCTCAAGCGCGGACGCCTCATGCTCAAGGCGCTCCTCGGCAATGTGAGCCCTGTCCTCAGCGTCAACGGTCGGAGCTTCGCTGTTGGCTCGTTCTTCCGACATCAGGCCCTCCTCGGGCGACCAACTTATCCCCTTTTATGATACACGCGCGGTCACGCCCGCTGTCACATCAATATGAGCGGAACAGCGTTCCCCACGGCGTTTCCAGCGCTTTCCCGGCTCTGCGCCGACCAATCGCATTGTACCAATAGCCGTTGAAATAGAGATTGGATGCGACGTAGGACCAGGGAGCAATGACAGTACGCAGGAGAAGGTGCTCAAGGCGCTTGAGAGGACCCCAGTAGATGAGCTTCTGCCCGCGGCTCGCGAACGTGTCCTCGCTCGCCTTCAAATGCCAGTTCACCTCGGACACGTCCTCGCCGACGATTTCGATCTCTCGCGGATCGCCGGTTCCCAGGCCTGCTTCATGCGCAAGACGAATGAATTTGACGGACATCGGGTCGATTCCCATGAGCTTGGCAGAGACGGCGTCGATGGCCACCTGGTCCGCCGACGCGAGCAAGATATTTTTCGTTTGCCATTGCATAGCGCGCGGGCCAGGTCCATCGCCCACGAAGGTGCCATCCATGACGGCGAATAATCCGGGGTGAATCTCTTTCTGGATGGCCAACAAGTCGACAAGCGTCTCGTGGATGACGGAATGGGTCCAGTGACGGCGGTGATTCAGCAGGCCGCCGAACGCGTTCTTCATCGCCCCGGTCATCGTCGTGAAGACGTGGGTCTTCATGGTTGGCAGGTGGATGATGTTCTTGCCGGGAAAGAGGGCCGGGATACGCAGACCCTCGGGGAATATATCGCCCAGCACGCGCATCTCGGCTTTCGGGTGGAACTGCATCCATTCCACATCTTCGAGGTGCGTATTGGGGATGCCGTATTTCTCAATGACCGGCAGATGCTTGTTGTTGACCTCGCCAACCTTTGCGTCAACCACAACCGTACCGTTGTGCGCGGCGATGATTTTCTGGAAACCGTCCTCTTTCAGGGTCTTGATGACACCGTCCAGCTGCCAGGGCGTGGTGGAGCAGGCCGGATACCAGAGCTGCCAGGAAATGTTGATCTTCAGGAGCGTGGCGGCAGTGGCATCAAGGGTCTCCCGGTAACCGGCAAGGCGCATCAAGCGGCCAATGTCATCCAACACCGTTTCAGGCGTCGTGTAGACGACGGCCACGCGGGAGCGCGAAAGCGGCGCGGGATCCGAGGCAGGGTTGTCCAGAACTGTCTGCGTCATTGTTTCTCTACTGGGATTGGGGGGGACTTCGTTCCTTTCTCTATACTTTAGCCGATGAGCACTATAGGCCGCGTTGACGCGCACGTTCATGTTTTCCACCCTGATGTGGCGGAGGATCGATTCCGCTACTTCCCTCAAGACGCCGCGTTCCATGAGATGTACCAGGCGCCGGACGCGCGAATCATCGTGACGGAACAGCTAATAGACTCCATGGATCTGGTCGGAATCTCACGATCGATTGCATGCGGTTTCGGATGGAGCGCCAACGACCTGTGCCACGAGGGGAACAATGCGATCATCGATGCCGTGCGGCTCTATCCCAGCCGCGTGGTGGGTTTCGGCACCGTTGCGCCGCGCGACTCGCTTTCGGAAGCAATTGCCGAGATCGACCGACTCGCCGAATTCGGCGTCCGTGGATTGGGAGAACTGCGGCCGGACACGCAGGGGCTGCTTGAGATGCAGACCCAGGACATAGATGCATTCGCAGACCGTGTTCGCGGGCACGGCATGGGGCTGTTGATGCACGCTTCCGAGCCCGTTGGGCGGATGTATCCGGGCAAGGGGACGGCGACGCCCGAGCGCTTGTACAGGCTATTGGAGCGCCTGCGTGGCATCCCCGTCATCCTTGCTCACGCCGGAGGCGGCTTGCCTTTCTATGCGAATCTCCGCGCGTCTGAGGACGTGTTTGCGGATGTCTACGTGGACACGGCGGCAATGCCGTACCTGTATGATCCCGCCACGGTACGCGCCCTTATCAACTCAATCGGCCTTGATCGGGTGCTGTTCGCGACGGATTACCCGCTGATGCGGCAGGAGCGGGTAATTGAATATCTCGAGAAGGCCGGGCTGACGCCAGAGGAGATGGAGCGCGTGCTGCAGCACAATGCGGAGGAATTCTTGAGGAGAGTGGGGGCTTCCCGCGCGTGACGGCAGACTCCCGCACCAGGCCCTCCTTGCGAGCGTTCGTCGCCATTGTTCCGCCGCCGAGTGTCAAGACGGAACTCGAGGCGGTGGTTCGCCAGCTCAGGCTGCACGATGCAGATGAGGCGGTACGCTGGGTGGCGGTGGACGCGCTGCATATCACGCTCGCTTTTCTCGGCCAGATCGCTGAAGGCGCGGCTGCGCCGTTACTCGATGCCCTCCGCAGCGAGACGGCAGGCGTTGAATCTCTCGAATTGACCGTAGGAAGTTTGGGGACATCCGGCGACAGACGACGCAGGGGCGGCGCGCAGGTGGTATGGGCCGGTCTTGGCGGGAAAACAGACGCGTTGCAGGAACTGCATACACGGGTGAACGCCGCAGTGAAGAGAGTCGGTTTGCGGGTGGAGTCCCGCGCATTTCAACCGCATATCACGCTGGGGCGCGTGCGGCGCGGACGCAGATGGCGGCTTGACCCGGCACATGCACCGCCAATCTCTTCGACCGCATTCCGCGTTGACACGGTGACGCTGATGGAGAGTCGGCTGGGGAGGGGGCCGGCTGTGTATGTAGAGCGGGGCGTCGTTCGATTGACAGACAGGGTATCCGAACGTAGCATTTGTTAAAACTGAATACGAAAACCAAAGGCGACGAACGAGAGTAGTACCGTCCATCGTCAGGCTGCAGAGAGTCGGGGATTGGTGGAATCCCGACGCCGAACCGGACGGGAATGGACTCGGGAGCCGCGGACCGAACAGGGCGGCGGAAGCCGCACCTCAGTAGGCTCCGACGGGTTGGGACGCCGTTACACGTCCACGGTATACCCCCGGAGGCTACGGCCAACGGGAAGTACCTAACGAGAGCCCCCGCCACGCAGGCGGGGGAACAAGGGTGGCACCGCGGGAATCCACGCGAAACGAGGACCCGTCCCTTTGAGGGGCGGGCTTTTTGTTTGTCCCTCCATTGCAGACAAGGACGAGGGAGAAGCAGAAAGGCGGGACAGGAGATGGCGACGTATTTCCCGAGCGTGGATGAGGTATGCGCGATGCGCGGCCAGGGAAACACCGCGCCCGTCTGGCGTGACATTCCCGCAGATATGGAGACTCCCGTCACCGCGTACCTCAAGGTGGCGCAGGAAGCGCCCTCATTTCTGCTGGAAAGTGTGGAGGGCGGCGAGCAGGTTGCCCGGTACAGCTTCATCGGCACTCTGCCGACCAAGGTGCTGAGGACGGGGCCAAACACGGCGGTGGGCAGCATTGATCCGCTGACGCTCATTGAGAAGGAACTGGAAGGCATCAAGCCCGTGCAGGTTCCCGGCCTGCCACGATTCCTGGGCGGCGCGGTTGGTTTCATTGCCTATGAGGCGGTACACCACTTCGAGCTGCGCGTCCCCCGAAACGAGAACCCGGACCCGATGGGACTGCCGGAATCCGTCTTCATGCTGACTGACACGCTGTTGATATTCGACCACGTCAAGCACGTGATCAAGGTCGTCACCCACGCATCGCTTGAAGGCAATGACGACCAGATACACGAATCCTATGGGCAAGCGACTGAACACATCGACAACATCATCCTGAGGCTGGAGACGGGCAGGCTTGACGGCAATGCCTGCCTCGACCCCGGCGATGCGGATGATTACCGCAGCGAGTTGACGTCCAACCACACGCCGGAGTCATTCATGCGGCAGGTTGAGGAGGCGCGGGAGCTGATCACGGACGGCGAGTGCATACAGGTGGTGCTGTCGCAGCGCCTGGCGCGGCGCACCTCCGCCGCTCCGTTTGATATCTACCGCGCGCTGCGAACGCTGAACCCCTCGCCCTACATGTATTTCCTCGATATGGGTGACTTTCACATCATCGGCTCATCTCCGGAGATGCTCGTGCGCGTGGAGGACGGAATCGCTACGACGCATCCCATTGCCGGTACGCGGCGGCGCGGCGAAACGCCGGATGAGGACAACGCGCTTGCCGAGGAGTTGATCACGGACGAGAAGGAACGGGCGGAACACATCATGCTCGTCGATCTGGGCCGGAACGACATTGGCCGCGTCAGTAAGCCGGGCACCGTGGAGGTGACGCAGCTCATGGAGATCGAGAAGTATTCGCACGTGATGCACATTGTGTCGAACGTGGTCGGCAAGCTGCGCCCGGAGTACACGGCGTACAACACGCTTCGCTCCTGTTTCCCGGCGGGCACGCTGTCTGGCGCGCCCAAAGTGCGGGCCATGGAGATCATCGCCGACAAGGAGCCGCACGCCCGCGGGCCGTACGGCGGCGCGGTGGGCTACTTCTCCAACGCGGGCAACATGGACATGGCCATCTGTATCCGCACCATCGTCATGAAGGACGGGCTGGCAACCGTGCAGGCGGGCGGCGGCCTTGTCTATGACAGCGAACCGAGAGCCGAATACGAGGAATCACTGTCCAAGGCACGGGGGATGCTGGCGGCGCTGGACGCCGGAGAGGACCTCACGAATACGCGGATAAATCGTCCAGGCCCGGTGGCCGTGGGAGGCACGCGATGATATTCCTGCTGGATAACTACGACAGCTTTACCTACAACCTGTACCAATACCTGTCCGAGCTTGGCGAAGACGTTGTCGTTGATCGGAACGACAAGACGACGGTTGAGAACATCGCGGAGATGCAACCGGAGAAGGTGGTCATCTCGCCGGGCCCGTCGAATCCCGCCAACGCGGGCATCTCCAAGGACGTAGCGCGATATTTCGGGGAGCAGGGGACACCGGTCTTGGGCGTGTGCCTCGGTCATCAGTGCATCGGGGAGGCCTTTGGCGGAACGGTGGCCGGAGCGGGAGAAATCATGCACGGCAAATCCAGCATGATTTACCATGACGAAAAGGGTGTCTACGAGGGCTTGCCAAATCCGTTCGAGGCGATCCGATACCACTCGCTCGCCATCCTGCCTGACACCGTGCCTGCGGAGCTTGAGGTAACGGCACGGACGGACAAGGGCGTTGTGATGGGCGTACGGCACCGCGAGTATCCCATCGTGGGCATACAGTTCCATCCGGAGAGCATCAGGACGGAGGTCGGAAAGGACCTGCTCCGCAATTTCCTGAAGATGTAGGCGCGAGGACACGTTGGCGCAGAACATTCAACAGCAGGGCGAAGAATCAACGGCATCGCCGCCGGCCGAGCGTGAACTGACGCCCGGCCAGCGGCGGACGCTGCTGGTCACTGCCGTAACGGGCCACGGCATCAAGCACCTGATGAATGCAGCCTTTGCGGTGCTATTGCCTGAACTCAAGACGGGCCTCGGTCTCACCAATACGCAGGTCGGTGTTCTCTCCACGTCTCGCTTTCTGACCGGCGGACTGGCCAACTTCCCGGCAGGCTACATAGCCGACCGATTCACAAAGCTCCGCGCGATTGTGCTGGGCATCTCGATTGCGGGCATCGGAATTACATACGCTCTTGCCGGGCTAACCACGTCGTTCTGGCTCGTCACGCTATGGACATCGTTGATGGTGCTATTTATCTCTCTGTGGCATCCGGCGGCGATAGGCTCACTATCGCGACAATTCACCGCAAACCGTGGATTCGCTATCGCCTTACACGGCACTGGCGGAAGCATCGGCGAGGCCCTCGGCCCCATCGTGGCGGGTTTTCTGCTGGGGTTCTTTGCGTGGCAGGTGATCTTCCAGGGCGCGATCGTCCCTGCTCTAATCCTCGGGTTCATCATCTGGTTCGTGCTGCGACGCGTCCCTGCCGACATCAGCCAAGCCGCATCCTTTGCTGAATACCTGGTCGCACTGCGCAGACTCTTGCGCAATCGCCGTCTGCTTTTGGTGCTCTTCTTTACGGGCGGATTCGCCGGCGCCCAAGCCACCATGTACACGTTCCTGCCCGTCTACCTGCGCGAGGACATTGGCCTGACATCGGGCGCCCTGGGCTTCCACTTATTCCTGTTGCATGTGACCGGCATAGGGTCTCAGCCGGTGATGGGATACCTTTCCGATCATTGGGGCCGCAAAGCTGTGATGGTTCCGGCGATGGCCATTCTTGGAATTGCGTACTTCTTGTTCGGCGTTGTGCCTGAGGGACTGCCACTGATCGCCACGATCCTTGTAGCGAGCCTGTTCTTCTACCCGATGATGGCTATTTTCCTCGCGTCCGCGTCCGACCTCGCGCCATCTGACGTTCAGTCCACGACGGTTTCACTCGTTTTTGGTGTTGCAACGCTGTTCGGCTCTCTCGCCCCTCTTATTGGCGGGCGGATTGCAGATGAACAAGACTTGCCAACGACCTTCATTTTCTGCGCCGTACTCGTCTTGTTCGCCGCGACTGTTGCCCTGGTCACAAGATGGGAGGCGCGATGATTCGAGAGGCAATTGCACACCTGATTGAGGGCCGCAGCATCTCGCAGGCGGAGGCCGAGCAGGTGATGACGGAGATCATGGACGGCGAGGCCACGCCGGCGCAGTTGGGCGCGTTCCTCATGGCGCTGCGCACGAAGGGCGAGGGCGTGGATGAGATTGCCGGCCTTGCGCGTGTCATGCGGGCCCGGGCGCTGCGCGTCGAGGTGGACGATCCCGATTCTCTGCTGGATACGTGCGGGACGGGCGGAGACGCATCTCACACATTCAATATCTCAACGACGGCGGCGCTGGTGGCCGCAGGGGCGGGACTGCGTGTTGCAAAGCACGGCAACCGCGCCGCGTCGTCAGCAAGCGGTTCCGCCGACGTGCTGGAGGCGGCGGGCGTGACCATCGAGCTTGAACCGGAGCAGGTGGCGCACTGCATCGACAGTGCAGGCATCGGTTTCATGTTCGCGCCGAAGTACCACCCTGCCATGCGGCACGCGGCAGGACCGCGGCGGGAGATCGGCGTGCGCACGGTCTTCAACATCCTCGGGCCCCTCACGAACCCGGCACACGCGGGACATCAGCTTGTCGGCGTGCCGCGCCCGGAACTCGTGGAGACCATCGCCCGTGTGCTGGGCGAGCTGGGCGCGAAGCGGGCCATCGTCGTGCACGGCGCGGACGGTTTGGACGAGATCGCGCTGAGCGGGCCGTCGATCATGGCAGAGTACCATGACGGCTCCGTGACGGTGCGGGAGATTTCCCCGGATCAGTTTGGACTGACCCATGCGGGCGTCGATCAGCTGCGGAGCGAGGACGTGGAGTTCAGTTATCGAATCTTTATGAACGTACTCAACGGGGAGCCAGGGCCATATCGCGACATCGTGCTCATCAACGCGGCTGCCGCGCTGGTGGCGGGAGAGGCGGCGGACGACCTGGCCAGCGGGTTGGGGGCGGCGCGGGAGTCCATCGACTCAGGGGCGGCGCGCGACAGGCTGGAACGGCTGGTGGCGGCGAGCCGGGACTAGGGCGACCCGTTGAACAGGAGGAAGGCCACAACTGCCACACCAATCAGGGCGATGAGAGCCACCAATAGTCGTCGGCCCGCGAATTTCTTGAAGCTCTCGCCTTCTTTGCGGCGCTCGCCCTCCCGTAGCTCCTGGTCAAACATGGAAAGCTTATCCGGAAAGGTGCGGCTGTGCTTAGGCGGCGCGCGCGCCGTACATGAGGAGCACGATGATTGGCAGCGCGGAGATTCCCGCGATGATGGCAAGGTAAACGAGGGCGCGTTCGAGAGTAACCGGACGTCGGTGGCCCTCATGGGTCTCGCGGTGCTTCTGCACCGCCTCCTGGGGATCCGGGGTGTTCAGGTGAAACATGTCCCAGTTGGACATGGAAGCCTCCCTCGCGGCGTCAGGCCGCAATGAGTGGCATTATAGACGTGCTTCACGACAGGTCAAGGAATCACATCAATGACGACCGGTACATATCTTGACAGAATCCTGCCGCAGACGCGGGAGGATCTTGATGATCGCATGTCGTCGCAGCCCCTCAACGAGGTCAAGGCGCGGGCGAAAGACGCCGGGGAAACGCGCGGCTTCTACGACGCGTTCGCGGAGGATCGGCTGCACCTCATCGCCGAGGTCAAGCGGGCGTCGCCGTCCAGGGGTGACCTCGCGCCGGACATCGATGCCGCAGAGCTTGCCCGCGTGTATATCGACAACGGCGCGTCGGCGTTATCCGTCCTGACGGACAGGCCGTTCTTCAAGGGATCACTGGACGATCTCAAGGCGGTGCGGGAGGT
>DAOUKW010000097.1:0-9952 GCA_034420915.1 Dehalococcoidia bacterium | reverse complement strand
GGCGCGGACCTCGTCGGCAAGGTTGAGCAGGGCATCCCGGAGGATGACCCCCGCAACCCCGCCACCATCGCGGACAACGTTGGCGATAACGTCGGCGACGTGGCAGGCATGGGTGCTGACCTCTTTGAGTCGTATGTCGGCTCCATCATCGCCGCCATGGCAATCGCCGCGACGGCGTACGCAATCGCCTACTATGATGCGTCGTTCATGATCCTGCCGATGGCTATCGCGGGCGCGGGCATCGCGAGTTCCATCATTGGCACGTTCCTGGTTCGCTCCGGCGAGAATGCGTCGTTCGCGGGCCTGTTGTGGTCGATTCGACGCGGTATCTTCGCCTCCGCCATTCTCGTCGGGATTGCAACGTTCGCCGTCGTCAATTACCTGGAGTTCTCTGATGTTGAGGTCGGCGGCAGCACGATTGCCGCGGCTGACGTCGGGATTCGGCTATTCGGCGCGGTGCTCGCCGGACTCATCGGCGGGGTGATTATCGGCCTCATCACCGAGTACTACACCTCGTATGACTACGGCCCAACGCAGCGCGTTTCCCAGTCCGGCGAGACAGGCCCCGCAACGGTCATCATCAGCGGCTTCGCGACGGCGATGCAGAGCACTGTGGTGCCGGTGCTGGTGGTCGGCGCAGCAATCTGGATCTCTTACGAACTGTTTGAGTTCTACGGCGTGGCGATTGCCGCCGTGGGAATGTTGTCCACCCTTGGAATCACTCTGGCGACTGACGCCTACGGTCCCGTCGCGGACAACGCGGGCGGCATCGCGGAGCAGGCGGGCCTCGATCCCGAGGTTCGGGAGCGGACGGACGCGCTGGACTCTTTGGGCAACACAACGGCGGCGACAGGCAAGGGATTTGCCATCGGCTCCGCGGCGCTGACGGCGCTGGCGCTCATGGCGGCCTATGCGCAGGCCGTTGATCTAACCGTGATCAGCCTGCTTGATTCCAAGACCCTGGTTGGACTGTTCATTGGCGCGATGCTGCCGTTCCTGTTCTCCGCGTTCACGATGGCCGCCGTTGGCCGTGCCGCGAACGCGATGGTGAACGAGGTGCGGCGTCAGTTCCGCGAAATCCCCGGCATCATGGAGGGGACCGGGGAGCCGGAGTACGCGCGGTGCGTAGACATCAGCACGCGGGGCGCGCTCAGAGAGATGATCGTCCCCGGTGTTCTGGCCGTCGTCGCGCCGGTGCTCGTGGGAGTGTTCATGGGCAAGGAGGCGCTGGGCGGCCTGCTCATCGGCTCCATCGCCGCCGGATTCATGATTGCCATTACGATGGCCAACGCGGGCGGCACGTGGGACAACGCCAAGAAGTTCGTTGAGACGGGCAACTTCGGCGGCAAGGGCACGAGCCACCACGAGGCGACGGTTGTCGGTGACACGGTCGGTGATCCGTTCAAGGACACCAGCGGCCCGTCGCTGAACATCCTGCTCAAGCTCATGTCAATCGTGGCGCTGGTCTTCGCGCCCTTCTTCCTGGACTACGGCCCGATCCTGTAGATCGACAGACTAACGACAAAAGTGACGGCAGGACGCCGCGGCGTCCTGCCGTCATGCTCGTCTACAATGAATAGACCATGATTGCCACTGCTCCAACAGAGGTTGCCCTTGAGCCCGTCATCGGGCTTGAGGTGCACGCGCAGTTGCTCACACAGAGCAAGATGTTCTGCGGCTGCTCCACGGACTACACGGGCGCCGAACCGAATACCCGCGTCTGCCCCGTCTGCATGGGCCTCCCCGGCACACTGCCCGTCATCAATCGGCAGGCAGTCGCCGCGACGATCATGACCGCCCTCGCGCTGAACTGCGAGATCGCGGAGGATACCAAGTTCGACCGCAAGAATTACCCCTACCCTGACCTGATGAAGGGATACCAGATCTCCCAATATGATCTCCCTCTCACGCGCAACGGCTGGCTGGAAATCGAGCCGGAGGACGGCGAAGCGCGGAAAGTCGGGATCACCCGCGTCCACCTCGAGGAGGACACTGCCCGCCTGACACACCGTGTGGACGTCACCGGCGAGACGTACTCACTGGTGGACATCAACCGCTCCGGCGTGCCGCTCATGGAGGTCGTCGGCGAGCCTGACTTGCGCTCACCGGAGGAGGCACGCCTCTACCTGACAAAGCTCCGATCCATCCTCCAATATCTCGGCGTTTCGACCGGCAACATGGAGGAGGGCAGCTTCCGCTGCGACGCCAATATCTCTATGCGCAAGCCCGGCGACCCCTTGCCCAACTGGAAGGTTGAGGTCAAGAACATGAACTCCTTCCGCGCCGTCTTTCGCGCGCTGGAGTTCGAGGTACTGCGACAGACGGACCTGATTGGACGCGGAGAGCGCATCCCCCAAGAGACGCGCGGCTGGTCCGAAGAGGAGGGCGTGACGCTCTCCCAGCGTTCCAAGGAATACGCGCAGGACTATCGCTATTTCCCGGAGCCGGATTTGCCGCCGCTGGTCGTCAGCACGGAATGGGTCGACGAGTTGCGACAGTCGCTCCCGGAGCTGCCGGATGCGCGCCGCGCCCGGTTCATGAGTGAATTCGCCCTGTCGTCCTATGACGCCGGCCTGCTCACGGCGAGCCGCGCCACAGCCGACTATTTTGAACAGGCGTTGGAGGCATCACCGCAGGCACAGGGAGATGCTCAGCAGGCGCGGGCAAAGGCCGTGGCGAACTGGATTGTCGGAGACCTGGCACACCTGCTCAGCGAGGCGGACACGGACATCGCTGACTCCCCCGTCTCCGCTTCTGCACTCGCCGCCATGCTTGACCTCATGGACGACGGGACGATCAGCGTCCGCATGGCCAAAGAGGTCTTCCCGGAGATGTTCGACACGGGTAGAAGCCCCGGGCAGATTGTTGAGGAAAAGGGGCTGACCCAGATCAACGACCAGGACGCTCTGGCCGCCGCCGTTCGAGAGGCGATTGAAGCGAATCCCAAAGCCGTCGCTGACTTCCAGAAGGGCAAGCAGAACGCCGTCGGCTTTCTCGTGGGTCAGGTGATGCGGGCGACGCGGGGACAGGCAAACCCGCAGACGGCGAACCAACTGGTGGCTGAGCAGCTGCAGGCGCTCGCGCCGGCTGACAATCAGGCACAATAGACGGAGCGAATCGATCTCGCTATAGGGACGGAATCAATGATCAATGTCATCATCCACGTATTGCAGCTTCTTGTGGCCGTGCTGCTTATCGGCGCGATCCTGCTGCAGGTGCGGACGCAGGACCTCGGCGGCGTGTTCGGCGCGGGCGCGTCCGTCTTCCGTGCCCGGCGCGGCTTTGAGAAGACTCTCTTTCAGGCGACCATCGGCCTGGCCGTCATCTTCGTCGTATTGGCGATAGCCAGTTCCCGTTTTACCGGCTAGGGCAGCCGCTTCGCGCCATGCGGGTTGTGGCTTGAAGGATCCTCTGTAGCCCCGTTCACCTGCAATGCGTGGGCTGCCAGTCGCAGCGCGGCCTCTCCCGCTGTGAGTGACCCACCTTCCTCCGGCGGCTTGACGTGGATGAAGAATTCATCGCCCATGTTTGGAGATGGAAACTGGTCCGGCCAGAAGAAGGTGAAACCCGCCTGACGCGCGGTCTGCTGATCAAGCGGGCGGTCGCCAACGTGCCAGTACGCCGCCAGGTCAGGGTAGCGTTCCTTGAGTGTCGGCATATGGTGTTTCAGCAGGACAAAATCCGGCTCAAGCCCGTAGCCGCGCCACATGATGAGTTGCGAGCTTTCGGGGCGGTCTGACGCGCTGCCGACGATTGCGCCCTTTGAACGGAAATACTCGACGTGCTCGCGGGTCAGGATACCGTTCGGATCGCCGAACTCCATCGTCCCGTCAATATCGAATGTGATGAGCCACATGGGCTGAGCCGCGCTCACCGACTTTCCCGCCGTTCAAAGCGCCACTCCGTGCCATGCGGCGTGTCTTCCAGTACAACGCCCAACTCGGCAAGTCGATCCCGCAGGTTGTCCGCCAACGCGAACTGCTTCTCATTGCGCAAGCCCGCCCGCGTCTCAATCAGCAGTTCCACGAACGGAGCAACATCGCCCATGCCGACGGAGCCGGCCTGCTCCAACCCCAGCCCCAGCACGCCGCCAAGTTCACGCAGCAGTGCGCAGGCTTCTGATACGCCCCCGCCTTCCCCCGCAGCGCGGTTGATCTCCCGAGCCATGTCAAAGAGCGCGGCGAGCGCCTGCGGGGTGTTGAGATCATCGTCCATCGCCTCGTAGAAACGTTCCCTGAAAGCGGATATATCGGGCGCATCACCCTCGCCGCCGGTAGCCCACGCGGCGCGTGACAGCCGCTCCGCCCCGCGAGCTGACGCGCCTATGCTCTCTTCAGTCCAGGTAAGCGGCATCCGGTAGTGGGAATTGAGAACGAACAGCCGGAAGGCGTCCGCGCCGTGCTGCTCAACGACATCCCGGATGGACACGAGGTTGCCGAGCGACTTGCTCATCTTCTCCTCGCCCATCTGCAGCAGGCCGTTGTGGAGCCAGTACTGTGCGAACGGCTCGTTTCCGGTGAAAGCCTCTGTCTGTGCGATTTCGTTCTCGTGGTGCGGGAAAATCAGGTCCGCTCCTCCGCCGTGAATATCAATCTTCTCGCCCAGGTAGCTTAAGGACATGGCCGAGCACTCGATGTGCCAGCCGGGGCGGCCGGGACCCCACGGGCTGTCCCACGACGGCTCGCCCTCTTTCGCGCCCTTCCACAGCGTGAAATCCAGCGGCGATTCCTTTAATTCATTGGGCGCGATGCGCGCGCCCGCCATCATCCCGTCCAGCGTACGGTGCGAGAGCTTGCCATAGCTATCAAACTTGTTGACGCGGAAATACACGTCGCCATTGGAGGCATACGCAAATCCCTTGTCGATAAGGCCGGAGATCATCTCCAGCATCGAGGGGACTTCAGCCGTCGCCAGTGGATACTCGTCTGCGGGCAGCACGTTCAGCAGTTCCATGTCCTCCTTAAAGAGGTCCATGTAGTGGCCCGCGATATCCGACGCCGTCTCACCTGTCTCCTGGGACCGCGCGATGATCTTGTCGTCGACGTCCGTGAAGTTCTGCACCACCCGCACGTTGTAGCCGCGATGGGCGAGGTAGCGCCTCACCACGTCGAAGATGACGTAGCTCATACCGTGTCCGACATGCGAATCGGAGTAGGGAGTGACGCCGCAGACATACATCAGCACGTCCGGTGGATTGTGCGGCGTGAATTCGGTCTTCTCGCCGGTCAGCGTGCTTGTCAGACGCAGCATCAGGCCTCGGCCTCAAGCGCAACGATGACATGGGCGGCGATGACTGCGGCTCCCTCCACGCTGCCCAGTGGGAGGCCCTCAAGCGTCTTGAATTTAAGGTTCAGTTTGTCGGGCTCGACTCGAAGTTTCATGGCAAGAGATTGAATCATGGCGTCCCGATACGGACCAAGGCGGGGCGCGTCCGCATAGAGCGTAGCATCGGCATTTCCCAGCCGCAATTGACGCCCCTCCACCATATCCATCGCGTGGCGCAGCAACTCCATGCTGTCCGCATCCTTGTAGGCGGGATCGGTGCTCGGAAAATGTTGGCCGATGTCGCCCAATCCCGCCGCGCCAAGCAAGGCGTCCGTCAGCGCGTGTGCCAGCACGTCCCCGTCGGAGTGACCATGCAGGCCAAGCGTGTACTCAATACGAACTCCGCCGATGATGAGCGCCCTGCCCTCCACCAGCGGATGGCTGTCGAATCCAAGCCCGACACGTACGGCAGTCACTATGAACCCGCCTGCGGTTCGTCAGGCGCAGTGTTGCCCTGCTGACGGAGAATCGTTTCGGCAACCGCCACGTCAGTTGGCGTTGTCACCTTGATATTGCCCGCGTCGCCCTCAAAGAGGTGGACCGGCTCACCAAGCGCCTCCACAAGGCTTGCGTCGTCCAGCACAAGATCCGCCGGAGCCTCCGCGTGGGCGCGTTTCAGCAGTTCGGTGCGAAAGGCCTGCGGGGTCTGCGCGGCGTACAACCGCGACCTGTCCAGCGTTGCGGCAACCCGTCCGTCCTGCCCCGCTTCCTTAATAGTGTCTTGCACCGGCACAGCGGGGACCACTGCCCCATGTTCGCGCGCGGCCGCCACGCCTCTCGCAATGAGATCTGTCGTGATACACGGGCGCGCGCCGTCATGAACCAACGTGATTTCACTGCCGTCCGGCGCGGCATGAAGCCCGGCAAGGACGGATTCGCGGCGAGTATTGCCTCCGGCGCGCACCGCGGACACCTTGCACAGCCCCATCGAGGAGACCAAAGATGCCGCCTTTTCGACAGAGTCGGACGCAACAACAAGCACAATGTGGTCGACATCGTGGGAATCTTCCATCGCGCGCAACGAGTACGCGACCATCTCACGGCCAAGCAGTGGTGCGAATGCCTTTTGCACGCCGCCCATACGCTCGCCGGAACCCGCCGCGACGATGATGCCGATCACCAAGCCGTCAGAACCATCGGTCATTATCGTGTCACGAGGTTGAGCAGGCGGCCCGGCACGTAGATGACCCGGGCCGGATCCACGCCGTTCAGCGCCGTCTGTATCTTCTCGCTGGCCAGCGCGACCTCCCGCGCGGCGTCCTCCGCAATATCGGCCGCGACCGTCAGCCTGTCGCGGAGTTTGCCGTCCACTTGCACGATCAGCGTGATCTCTTCCGACTTTGTCAGCGACTCGTCGTACTCCGGCCACGCCTGTTGGTGGATGGAATACGGCTTTCCCGTCATCTCCCATAATTCTTCGGTGAGATGCGGCGCGATTGGCGCGAGCAGCAGGAGCAGGGTGTCATACGCTTCTCGCCATTCCGGGCTGCGCGTCGCCTCGGGATTGTCGGACTCGATGCGTGACAGCGTATTGGTAAAGGTCATGAGCGCCGCAATCATCGTGTTGAACTGGAAGTCCTCGATGTCCTCCGTCGCCTTTTGGATGGTGCGGTGCATCTCACGAGTGAGTTCAGTGGCAATGGCGGCCGGGGCAGGAGCGCCCTCATCCTGGCATCGCGTTTCGCACAACTCCCACACGCGGTTGAACCAGCGCGGCACGCCGCGTATGCCCTGCGTGCTCCACGCCCCGCCCTGGTCCCACGGCCCAACGAACATCAGATACGCCCGAACGGCATCCGCGCCAAGCAACGCCGTTTGTTCGTCCGGATTCACAACGTTGCCGCGGCTCTTGGACATCTTCTCGTGGTCCTCGCCGAGAATGACGCCCTGGTTGAACAGCCGCTTGAACGGCTCATCGAAGGTCAGCAGGCCAAGATCACGCAGGGCCTTTGTGAAGAACCGTGCATAGAGCAGGTGCATAACGGCGTGCTCCGCGCCGCCCGTGTAGAGATCGACGGGCGCCCATCGCGCCATCTCGGCAGGGTCAAACGCCTTGTCCGTGCCCGCGTCCGGGCTCGTGTAGCGGAACTGGTACCAGGCGGAGTCGACGAAGGTATCCATCGTGTCCGTCTCGCGTTCGGCGTCCGCGTTGCCGCACTGCGGGCACGTCGCGTGGCGAAAACCTTCGTGGTATCTGAGGGGGGATTCACCCGTCGGAAGGAACTCTGCGTCCTCCGGCAGTACAACCGGCAGCTGGTCCTCAGGAACCGGCACGATGCCGCAGTCGTCGCAGTAGATAATCGGGATTGGCGTGCCCCAGTACCGCTGGCGAGAAACGAGCCAGTCTCTCATCCGGTAGGAAACTGTCGGACCGCCCCACCCGTTCTCCTCCAGGTGCTTCGCTACGGCCGCCTTGCCATCCTCATTAGGCATTCCCGTGAACGGCCCGGAATTGACCATGACGCCGGGATCGATGTACGCCTCGCTCAGCGGCGAGCCGTCGTAGCCCTCCGGCGCAATGACCGTTTCGATTGGTATTCCGTACTTGGTCGCAAACTCAAAGTCGCGTTCGTCGTGCGCCGGCACACCCATCACCACGCCCGTGCCGTAGGTGGCGAGCGCGTAATCAGCGATCCACAGAGCGACCTTCTGACCGTTGAGGCGGTTGATGCAGTACGTGCCCAACGGGACGCCTGTCTTCTCCTTGTCCACGGCCAGCCGCTCGATCTCCGTCAGCCGGCGCGCCTGCGCCACATACGCCTCAACCTCGACGCGCTGCTCATCGGTGGTAAGCGCCGGAACAAGTGGATGCTCCGGAGCGAGCACCATGAACGTAACGCCGTATGTGGTATCCGGGCGTGTTGTGAATACGCGCAGCTCGTCAACGTCCACGCCGGGAACATCGAGGCCGAACGAGATCTCTGCTCCCTCGGAGCGCCCGATCCAATTGGTCTGCATCAGGTTGATGCGCTCGGGCCAATCGATCTTCGAATTGTCCAGCAATTCCTCCGCGTAGTCCGTGATGCGGAAGAACCACTGCTCAAGGTCCCGCTGGTAAACGACCGTGCCGCAGCGTTCGCACGTGCCGTCGGACATGACCTGCTCTCGTGCGAGTGTCGTCTGGTCCTTCTCACACCAGTTGACGGGAGCCATCGCGCGGTACGCGATGCCCTTCTCAAACATCTTGAGGAAGAAGTACTGGTTCCACTTGTAATACTCGGGCAGGCACGTAATGACCTCACGCCGCCAGTCGTAGCCCGCGCCGATGGTCTTGAGCTGTCCGCGCATCCTATCAACGTTGTCCAGCGTCCATGTCTGCGGGTGGATGCCGCGCTGGATGGCCGCGTTCTCCGCGGGCAGGCCGAACGCGTCGAACCCCATCGGATGGAGAACGTTATAGCCGCGCATCCGCATATAGCGCGCGTGGGCGTCCGCCGGAGCCTCCGCGTACCAGTGGCCGACGTGCAGATCGCCGGACGTGTACGGGAACATCGTGAGGGCGTACCACGTGGGGCGGGAATCGTCGGGGTTGGCCTCATGGAGGCCGTCCGCCTCCCATCGCTCCTGCCATTTCCGATCAAGCGCGATAGGATCGTATCTGAGGTTGTATGGATTGCCCGCGCGCCGCTCCGCTGCCATAGAATGCCCGTCCCCTGCGTGATTTTCCGCCGCAATAGATGCTTTTGCAGTATACAGGGCGCCATTCTGCGGCAGGCTTTCAGCGCCTATACTGAGTCAGCGCAGGGGCAGCAATGAACTACCTGGTCGAAAAGGTGTCCGAAGACGCCGAAACAAAACAAAAGGTGCTCATCCTCCGCAGCGCGGAGGGCAAGGACAGGCTGGCGCTGAACGTGCTGGAGAAGGAAGCCGTCGTTCTTGGCAGCCTCTTATCGGATGACGGAATGCCGGGCAGGAACGTCCTCGACCACCTCAAGGACACGGCCTCGCGTGGCGCAGGCGTCGTTCTGGGCATCCAACTGCTGTTGATTGAATCGCGTGACGGCCCCACCCTCACCCCGGTGCTGATCATGCGAAAGGCCGACTCATCCCTGGAACAGGCCGTGCCGGCCTCGTTGGCCCACGCGGCGGCGTGGTCGGTCGCGTTGAATATGCCATTCGAGATAGACGACGACCTGGTGGCGGCGCTCCAGTCCGTCGTGACCGTCATTCCCGGCGAGCCGCCCAGCGGCTTCCGTGACTTCCTCGCCGGCCTGGATGAGATAGACCGGGTATGAGGATCTGCCCTCGCATCGCGCCTGCCATTTGACGTTTGCGGGCGTGTGCTATAGTATTCGATTGTGCTTGGGTGGATGTCGACCCGTTAGATCGCACCGAATAGGCCTGTTCGCTGGGCTAATTGAATATACCCCGCGAACGGGCTTTTTCTGCTTGTGTAAGAGAGGAGCGCCGAATGGTCGCAACCATGAGGGAGTCAATCAAGAACTACTCGCGGGTCGATGAAATACTCGCACCGCCAAATCTCATCCAAATACAGGTCGACTCCTTCAATTGGTTTAAGACTGACGGAATCGCCGAACTCCTCTCTGAAATCAGTCCCATCCAGGACGCCGCGCGGGAGACTCTGCCCGCCGATCTCAGCGCCGGACGCTCTCCGCGTGAGATCCTG
>DAOUKW010000096.1:0-19597 GCA_034420915.1 Dehalococcoidia bacterium | reverse complement strand
CCTTGCCATGCCGAGGCACAGCGAACCACGCGATGCCATGCTCCGCCAAGCCACACAATACCAAGCCATACCTTGCCCTGATGTCCTTGCCATGCCGCGCCATACTGTGCCTTGCAGGACGCTGCCGCGCTCTGCCGGGCCCCGCCGTACCGTGCCACGAAGATCCTTGCCAAGCCGGGACTTGCCCAACCAAACCTGGCCCAGCCATACCATGCATTGCCGCACCTCGCCTCGATGGCCCTTGCCATGCCAAGCCAATCCTTGCTGAACCTAGCCAAGAAGTTCCTTGCCACGCCGTGCCCTGCGACGACTTGCCGTACACCGCCATGCCGGGCCTAACCGTGCCCTGCCGGGCCATGAAGGTTCCTGGCCTCGCCGGGACTTGCCCAACCACACATTGCCCAGCCGTACCAAGCATTGCCGGGCCTCGCCTCGATGGCCCTTGTCCTGAGGAACCTTGCCATGCCATGCCGTGCCATGCTGTGCCGGACTGCGCCGTGCCATGCGCTACCCCGCCATGCTATACCCTGCCGCGATTGAAACGCTTAACGCTCTTTGATGTGCGCGGTCGTGAATCTTCCGTAAGTGCCACTCTTAGACGGTCTCCAATCTCCGAGGCCGATGCGACGGCCGGCAACGTCGAACCAGGTCTCAAGTTTCTGGTGATCCACTAGTTCCTCATCGCAGTCCAGAACAATATCTACGCTCCACGGCGTATCGAACTTCGCCCTTGTCCTCACGATTTTGCTGCGTTGAACTACAACGACGCTCTGAAACTGTGTACTGTTCATCAACTCGTCGAACGTAGCACCATAGGTTTTAACATCGTACGTGAAGGTGGTTTCTAGTACGACCAAGCCTCCACGCACGTCGGGACCTTCACGGGTTTTTCGAGCTGCCTCTTCTATGCAAGCTCGGATGGCTTGGGGCGGGACCGTGACCGTATCCCCTTCGCGCCAGAGGCTGTTGAGCGTTTCGAGTTGTCGGAGCCTGGCGTCGTCGGATTCAGTTCGGTTTGTGCCACGTCTGCTGGTGATGGTCTGGATCTCTTTTGTAAAGGGGTTGCCGGGTAAGAGTCCGTCACTGGAGTGTTGGATGAGAGCCGTTTCACCCTCGATTCTGACATCGTAAAGCATTGGTCAATTGCCTCCTCGAAGACTCGCTTGAACTGCCAAATGTCACCCTCAAACCGCCTGATTGCAGTTATGACGGAGTGGCAAATTGAGCACAGCCACGTTAGGTCATCCGATACCTCCGTTCCCACCGGTGGATAGTGGTAGTGGTGAGCTTCGACACCGGGCCGCTGCCCACACCCTTGGCATAGGCCGTTGCTACGCGCTTGAGCCTCTGCACGGGCTTTCCGATAAGCCTCTGTCTTGTAGCGGTCAGGTTTCTTGGATGTCACAGTCTCACCCCCCGCAAGAACGACAGATTATCCTCTTGGAACAACGTGCAGTTGGCGTTTCCTGAGCGCAGGCACTCGGGACAATCAGGAGGCTAAATGGAATCGGTAGCAAGCGCATAATCTCTAGGATTATCAATTATGGATGCCAAAGATTTCTACAGTAAGATATAACCGTTATGTAACTATTCAGGGGAATTAGTGTTACAACTTGTAACTATCGGCTAAATACGGCCTGATTGACGCCGTTGACGCCAATTCGCATCGAGGTGACAAGTTGGGCGGTCGGCCTCGCACCCCCATTCGCCCTGAGCCTGTCGAAGGGCAAACGGCCCCCGGCGTCATCCTGAGCGCAACTCCCCATCCAGATGCCGCAGATATTGGAAGGTGAAGATGCCCGTCTCGTGGGCGTCCGACCATAGGAACTGCACGGCGTATCGCCCCACCTGCATCCAGTCCAGCGCGATCACATCCTCCGGCACGTCCTTCTCGAACACGACGCGCTGATTCGTGCCCTCCAGCACGCACATGGCGCACGGGCAGTTGCCGCGCAGGAACCGATATGGATAGTGACTGCCGTGCCCGTCCTCCCAGACGGCGTGGATGCCGTCCGGCTCAAGCCGCAGAATGGTGATGCCCGGAACGCGCTCCGGGTTCTGGCTGATCGTCATGCGCTCAGTGTACGTCAGGCCGTAGAATTGACGCATGGACGGGTTCAACGACGCCGGGGCATGGGAGAAAACAGTGACGACAGCAAGCAGGCCAATCGGAGAGCCGAGCATCACAGAGCTGCCGGAGCAGCGCATCGCCTACATCAACATGCGCGGCCCGTATGAACAGTATCCCGAAGCGATACAGCGCCTCCTCGAATGGATAGAATCCGTGGGCGCGGAGATTGTTGCGCCGCCCGGCGGCACTTACAAGGACGACCCATCCACTACCCCGCCCGACCAGCTCGACTGGGACGCTTGGGCGCCCATCGCTCCGTCAACCCCTGAACAGGATAAGAACGCCGACGGCATTGGTGTCATCAACGTTCCCGCGGGCCGCTACGCGAGCGTCCTCCACAAGGGCCCCTACGACGGCATCCCCGCATCATACGGTCTGCTCTTCACCTGGCTCGCCCAGCAGCAGATCCAGCCCGCCGCCCCGCCGATGGAGGTCTATCTCTCAGACCCGTCCGAAACGCCTGAGGCAGACCTCATCACGGAAGTCCGCGTCCAGATCATGTAACGCTTATCCCCTCATTCCGGCGAAAGCCGGAATCCATCGCGAATCCTCCCTATCCCTTATGACAGCGCGGGCGCCAACGATGGCGGTCTGCGATGATGTGTGCCCTGCTCAAAGGCATACGCGTAGTTGAGAAGCGTCGCCTCCGTCCAGGGCGTGGAGATCATCTCCACGCCGACGGGGTGTCCGTCCACCGTAAACCCGGCCGGCACGGTGATGGCGGGATAGCCGCTCCACGCCGAAAGATGACAGTTGCTCCCCTCCTGGCGTTGGCCGATTGGCGCGGGTGGCAAGCTGAGCGTCGGGTACACCAGGGCATCCAGGTTGTGCTCTGCAAGAGCGGACTGAACCGCCGCCCGCGTGTATTCCGTGCTCTCCCGGAGCGCCTTCAAGGACTCCGGTGAGTTCGTCCCTCCCGTCGCCGTGTACGGCAAGATGAGGGGCGCGCCGGAACCAATGTCCCGCAGCTCTTCGTACGTAACCGGGGCGAGATCGCCAAGATCCTTCAGGTACGCATCAAGGGCGTCGCCGTTCTCATAGTTCCACCGCCCCCATGTCGTGCTCCCCTGTGAAAGGATGGTCTCTGCATGCAGGATTTCAACCGGATCCACGACCGCCGCCCCAAGACGTTCCAGGTCGGCTATGGCGGCATTCATCACCGCCGTGACCTTGTCGGCCTCTTCGCCTGTTCCGAAGAATGCGCGAATCACGCCGAGCCGAGCGCCCTGCAGACTCGTTGGACTCAATCCCTCCGTGTAGGACGCGGGAACATGGCCCTCTGCATTGGCCGTAACCGGGTCTTTGGGATCGGGGCCCGCGATTACACCAAGGGCAATGGCGGCGTCCCGCACGGTGCGCGTCATCGGCCCAACCGTGTCGGAGGTTGGCGCGTCAGGGATGATCCCCGCGTTGCTGTTCAGCCCGTATGTTGGCCGGAGACCGACGAGTGACCCATACGCCGATGGGTTCCTGATGGAGCCTCAAGTATCTGTGCCGATGCCGACCACGCCAAAGTTGGCGGCGATGCTGACACCGGAGCCGGCGCTCGACCCTGATGGATTCACGCTCGTGTCGTACGCATTGCGCGTCTGGCCGCCCAGGCCGCTCGCGCCGTTGATGCCCCGCGCCATCTCGTCGAGATTCGCCTTTGCCAGGATGATTGCGCCCGCGTCACGCATCCGCGCAACGATAGTGGCGTCGTCCGGTGTGATCATCCCGTTGAGCGCCAGGTTGCCGCCGGTAGTCGGCATGCGATCCGCCGTATGCATCAAGTCCTTGATGATGACGGGAATGCCGTGCAGCGCTCCCCATTGGCTGCGGGGCAGATTCTGCGCGTCGAGCGACTCAGCCACCCTCAGCGCGTCCGGGTTGATGGAGATGATGGAATTGAACGCCGGGCCGGACTTGTCATACGTGCTGATGCGCTGGATGTAGGTCTTGACCAGTTCCCGGCAGGTGATGTTACCGGACTCCAGCGCGTCGTGGATGTCGGCAATCGTTGCCTCCATCACGTCAAAGCCGCCGGTGGTTTGCGCATCGGCACTCATTGAAATCACTCCCCTAGTACGTCACGGCGCCCCGTGACGCCGACGATACCAGCCGTGCGTACTTGGCCAGCGCGCCCGTCGAATGCTTGGGCGGCGGCGCCTGCCATCGCGCCCGCCGATCAGCCCACGCGGCATCCGAGAGTTCGACGTTGATCTCGCGACTATCCACGTCCAGCACGATGATATCGCCGTCCTCAAGCAGGCCCATCGGCCCGCCGGTCATCGCCTCCGGCGCAACGTGCCCCACAGCCAGTCCGTGTGTACCGCCGGAGAATCGTCCGTCTGTGAGCAGCGCGACCTTCTCGCCGAGCCCCTGCCCTGTGATGGCCGCTGTCACCGCAAGCATCTCTCGCATACCAGGCCCGCCCTGCGGGCCCTCATAACGGATCACGACAACATCGCCCTCAACAATCTCGCGCGCCTGCACGGCGTCAAAGGCGTCCTCTTCGCGATCAAAGACACGCGCAGGGCCGCGGTGGTGACGAATCGGTGTACCCGCAATCTTGATAACCGCGCCCTCCGGCGCGAGGTTGCCCTTGAGAATCGCGATGCCGCCTGTCGGCCCGAGAGGTTCAGAAGGTTCATGCAGGATGCCGGAGCCGCCGCCGGGCTTCACCGGCTCAAGCGTCTCGGCCAGCGTCTTGCCCGTCACCGTCAAGCAGTCGCCGTGGAGATAGCCTGAGTCAAGCAGCCGCTTGAGCACGACCGGCACACCGCCTGCCTTATCAAGGTCGGACATCACATACCGCCCGCCCGGCTTCATGTCCGTGATATACGGCGTCTTGTCGCTGATCTCACCGAAGTCCTCGATATCGAGATCAACGCCTGCCTCATGCGCGATGGCCAGCAGGTGCAGTACGACGTTGGTCGACCCGCCCATCGCCATCGCCGCCGTAATGCCGTTCTCAAGTGATTCCCGCGTGATGATGTCGCGAGGGCGGCGGTTCTCCCGAACCATGTCCACAACCTGCTCACCGCTGCGGAACGCGAGCTGCTCGCGTCGCGCAGACACCGCGGGCACCGACGCTGAACCGGGCAGGCATACGCCCATCGCCTCGAACACGGACGCCATCGTATTTGCCGTGAACAGGCCGCCGCAGGAACCCTCCCCGGGGCACGCGCATTCCTCAAGGGCCGTCACGGCCTCCAGGGGAATCGTGCCTGCCGCGTACGCTCCGACGGCCTCAAAGACATCGACGATTGTCACGTCCTGGCCCTCGTAGTTGCCGGGCAGAATCGTGCCGCCGTAAAGGAAAATAGAGGGGATATTCGTCCGCGCCATCGCCATGACGGAGCCGGGCAGCGACTTATCGCATCCCGCCAACGTGACCATGCCATCCAGCGCCTCCGCCATCGCGACAAGTTCAAAGGAGTCGGCGATAACATCGCGGCTGACCAGCGACGCCTTCATGCCCTCGTGCCCCATGGCGATGGCGTCCGACACTGCGATGGCCGTGAACTCAATGGGCGTGCCGCCCCCTGCACGGATGCCCTGTTTCACATACTCGGCCAGACGACCAAGGTTGAGGTTGCATGGCGTTACCTCATTGGCCGTGCTCGCCACACCGATGAGCGGCTTTCGCAGGTCTTCCGGCGTGAACCCCATCGCATAGAACATGGAGCGATGCGGCGCGCGCTCCACTCCGTCCGTTACCTGCCACGAATTCGGCTTTGGCGCAGGATTCTGTGTCATTCTCTATTCCCCCATGTCATTCTGCCCCACCCATGTCATTCCGAGCGGAGCGCAGCACCCGTGTCATTCTGAGCGTAGCGCAGCGGAGTCGAGGAATCTAAAGCCTCAATTGCGCCGCCTACTCCTCAGCTTCAAATAGCCTGTCCGTCTTTGCCGCCATGATGAAATCGTTGACGTGCAGCCCCTTGATCTTGTGCGTCCACCACCAGACCGTCGCCCTGCCCCATTCCGTTGACAACAGTGGATGATGCCCCTCGTCTTCAGCGATCTCGCCGATACGATTCGTAAACGCGAGCGCTCCGGCGAAGTCCTTGAAGCGATACACGCGCCGCAGCTTGAGGATGCCGCTGTCATCCAGCAGCTCCCAGTCAGGCACTTGCGGCTTGAACGACGCGATCTGCTCCTCCGTCACACGCGGCGAATCCGCGCGGCACGCCACGCACTTGTGCCCCGTCAACTCAGCGGCTTGTGTCATATCAAACACTCCTAGCCTGGCTGTTCCATCAACTGCAGCGTATTCCCGTCCGGGTCCCTGAACGTCGCTATCCACCCGCCCCACGCTTCCTGCTCCGGCGGACGGATGAACTCTGCCCCATTATCGACCATTCGCGCATGGACGGCATGGATATCATCCACGCCCAGGTTCAACATGATCCGAAACGGGTCCAGCGCTTCCTCCGCCCATATCTGGCTGTGGCGGCCGATATTCAGCCGCAGGCCCGGCCGCACGTCGAACGTGATCAGTTCGCCGTGATCCGAGTGCTGCTCCAGTCCCACAACGTCCCGATAGAACGCTGCCATCTCCGGCAGGCGCGTCGTAAAGATATTCACCCCGATGATGTCCTGGATCACTCCTTGGCCCCCTCAACGAACGACTGCGCTGCACGCCCCACCAACCCCGCAAAGTTCGTCGCAATATACCGAAACCCCCGGCCCTGCCACTCAACGGCTTGCTCCGGCGAGCCGACAATCGTTCCCGCGACAAGGCCCGCGTCAATGACAGCCTTGCCGGCATCCGCAATGGCATTCACCACGCGGTCGTCCCGTGTCTGCCCGGGAATCCCCATCGACGACGAAAGGTCGGTTGCCCCGAAGAACACGATGTCGACCCCGGGCACGCCGATGATTGCGTCTCGATTCACAAGCGCCTCCATCGTCTCGATCTGCACAATGATGAGCATCTCATCGTTTGCTGAAGCCGCGTAGTCCGCCACCGACTCCCGCAGGCCGAATCCGGCTGCTCGCACTCCGGCCAAGCCTCGCCTTCCATGCGGCGGATACAACGCGCCTGCCACGGCACGCTGCGCGTCCGTCGGCCCGTTCACCATCGGTATCTGCACACCCTGCGCGCCGGTATCCAAGTATCTGAGGATATTCTGGGGTTCGTTGGTCGCGACCCGAACGAGGGGTGTCGTGCTTGACGCCTCCGCCCCCCTCACCATATTCGCAACCGTTTCAGGTCCCTGCGGCCCATGCTCCGCATCGATGATGACGAAATCGAACCCCGCCCAGCCAAGCAGTTCAACGGCCTCCGGACTGGGCAGATTGCAAAACGACCCAACAACGGCCTCGCCACCCTTCAGCCGCCGCTTAACCTCATTAATCCGCGCCATAACCCCCTATCCGTTCACCCTGAGCCTGTCGTAGGGTGGGCCTTAATCCTCTCCCAACTTGAGCAGCGCCAGGAACGCCTCTTGCGGCACCTCAACACGCCCAACGCGTTTCATTCGACGCTTCCCTTCCGCCTGCTTCTCCAGCAGTTTCCGTTTCCGTGTAACGTCGCCGCCGTAGCACTTGGCCAGCACGTTCTTCCGAAGTGCCCGCACCGTCTCGCGTGAGACGATCCGTCCCCCAATCGCCGCCTGTATCGGCACGTCAAACATCTGGCGTGGAATCGTCTCTCTCAACCGTGAGACCAGTGCCCGTCCGCGTTGATACGCGGCCTCGCGAGGGTAGATTGCGCTCAGCGCGTCCACTGGCTCCTCGTTCACGAGAATGTCCAGTTTCACGAGGTTCGCCTCACGCGGGTCGATGATTTCGTAGTCCAGCGACGCATATCCCTGTGTCCGCGACTTCAACTGGTCGAAGAAATCAATCAGCATCTCCGCCAGGGGCATCTTGTAACGCATCGAGACCCGTGCCTGCCCGCCAACAGCCCCCGCGCCGTGCTGGATATATTCCATCTCTTCGTACTCGGCTCGCCGTTCAGACATCAACTCCATCACCTGCCCGACAACCTCGTTCGGGCACAGAATGGTCGCGCGAATCCACGGCTCGTACATCGTGTCGATGGTGGTCGCATTTGGCAGTTCGGCCGGGTTGTGAATAGTCAGCGTGGAGCCGTCCGTTCGGAGAATGTCATATGCCACGCTCGGCGCGGTTATCAGGATCTCCAGGCCATACTCGCGTTCAAGCCGCTCCTGCACGATTTCCATATGCAACAGCCCCAGGAACCCGCACCGGAAACCGAAGCCAAGTGCCATGCTGTTCTCCGGCTCATATGTGAGCGCGGCGTCGTTCAACTGCAGCTTTGCCAGCGCGTCCCGCAGCTCCCCATACTCCGAATCCCCTGCCGGATACAGACCCGCAAAGATCATCGGCTTCAGCGGACGATACCCCGGGAGCGGCTCGGATGCCGGCCTGTCGGCCAGCGTGATCGTGTCACCGACCCGGCACTCCCGCACGTCCTTGAGTCCGGTGGCGATGTAACCCACCTCGCCCATAGAAAGTCCGTCACGGGTCGAGATCAGCCACGGCGTGAACACCCCAACGTCCAGCGGCTCAATATCCGTGCCGTTCGACATTAGTTGCAGCCGTGCCCCCGGCGACACCGTTCCGTCGTACACGCGCACGTATGCAACGACACCGCGGTACGAATCGTACTTGGAGTCGAAGACAAGCGCCCGCAGCGGCGCTTCCACATCCCCACTTGGCGCCGGAATCCCATGCACGATGGACTCCAGCACCTCTTCCATGCCGAGGCCCTCTTTGGCTGACGCCAGCACAACCTCTTCGCCGGGAATCGCCAGCATGTCCTCCAACTCGGCCGTCACCTCGTCAGGCCGCGCCCCGGGCAGGTCGATCTTGTTCAGCACGGGTGACAGGCTCAGGCCCAATTGCACTGAAAGCATGGCGTGCGCCAGCGTCTGCGCCTGTATCCCCTGTGATGCATCAACCACCAAAAGCGCGCCCTCGCACGCAGACAGACTCCGCGACACCTCATAGCTGAAGTCAACGTGTCCCGGGGTGTCAATGAGATTCAGTTGATACGTCTTGCCGTCCTTCGCTTCGTACATCATGCGGACGGCCTGCGACTTTATCGTGATCCCCCGCTCGCGCTCCAGGTCCAACTGATCCAGCAGTTGGTCCTGCATTTCCCGATGAGAGACTGTCCGCGTCCGTTCAAGCAAACGGTCAGCAAGCGTCGACTTCCCATGATCGATATGGGCGATAATCGAAAAGTTGCGAATCAACTGAGGGTCGGTGCCAGCCATCCCCTGTATTATAAAGTCCAGTTTGATTCGTCATAACTCCCCGCTCGCCCTGAATCTGCCGAAGAGCATGAACAGGACCATCTCAGCCATTGACGTACAGAGATTTACGGCGTATATTATCCGTACACAAACTGCCGTACAGGAGTAATCATGGCAACCAGGCTGGAAGTGCGTCTCGACCCCGAACATCGTTTGCGCCTGGAAGAAATCGCGCGCGAAAAGGATGCCCCCATCTCTGAGGTCGTGCGCGAACTCATCGATGACGCCTACGAGCAACTTGACCGGCGCCGGCGCCTAAAGGCTGCGGAACATCTGGCGTCATACGAGGTTGATGTTCCGGAAGACCCCCAGGAACTCTCCCGGATTTTGAGTGATGCCCACAACCCCCGCATTGTTTATTGATACCAACATCCCGATTTATGCGGCTGGGCGGGAGCATCCGTACAAACGACCCTGCCAACGCGTAATCATGCTAGCGGCAGAGCGGCCCCAGAACTTCGTGACCAGCTCGGCAGTACTCCAGGAGATTATCCACTACTATTTGGCCACTCAGCGATGGGCGGAGGGACGCGGGATATTTCGTGATTTCGTCACGACGATGAACGGGCGTATAGAGCCAGTTCATCCGGACGATGCAGCCTTGGCAGCACAACTAGCTGATCAAGGGCTTGGCGTAAACGCTCAAGACCTCGTTCACGCGGCCATTATGCGTCGCCTTGGTGTCGGCCGCATCATTACGGCTGACAAGGACTTTGACCGAATCAACGGGATTGAGCGGCTCGATCCTGCCAGTCTGGATGAATGGAGGCAGTCCATCTTGGGTCAAGGGTACTCTTATGACTGATTCCATTCCCCGAGTCCTGGCCCTCCAGCACGCCGACCCCGAACACCCCGGCCTCATCGCCGACGCCGTGCGCGGCGTGGGGGGAACGCTTGAAACCGTGCGCGGTGACCTCGGCCAGGCTGCCCCATCATTTCTTGACGGCTATTCCGGCCTCGTCATCATGGGCGGCCCCCAGTCGGTTTATGAAGAAGATAGGTTCCCTTACCTCCGCGATGAAAAACGTCTCGCCCGCCAGGCCATCGACAACAACATTCCCCTCATCGGCGTCTGCCTTGGCAGCCAGATCATCGCGGATGTGCTTGGAGCAGAGGTGCATCCGAGCGGAGACGTTGAGATCGGCTGGAAAGACGTAACCCGCTCTGCTGAGATTGCCAATAACCCTGTCCTGTCACCGTTGCCACAGACGTTCACGCCACTGCACTGGCACGGTGATGTCTATGATTTGCCTGCCGGTGCGACGCCTGTCGGTTCCTCTGAGATGACCCCGTGCCAGGGCTTCGCCTATGGCGAGACAACATACGCCCTGCTCTTTCACCTTGAGATGAGCGAGCAGCAGATTACGGAGATGGCCACACTCTTTCCTGAGGACGTTCGTAAGGGCGGCCTCGAACCCGAAAAACTACTTTCAGAAACTTCCCTCCACGCCGCTGCCCTCAAGCCCACTGCCAGCGAAATCTTCACCCGCTGGGCGAAACTACTCTAAGGGCATCTCGTCATTCCCGCGAAAGCGGGAATCCAGTGCCGTCCGCAGGGCGGTTCTCCCTCCACACCTGCACTCCTTCTCCACCCACCGCATCCCTTAATTCTCCCACCGTCCGTCCCAACACCGGATGAACCACATCCGGCGCGATCTCCGCTAGCGGAACCAGCACGAAGCCCCGCTCGTGCATCCGGGGATGTGGAATCGTCAGCCGCTCCGACTCCATCACTAGGTGCTCCCCGCCATCGTCCACATACAGCAACATATCGATGTCCAACGGCCGCGGCGCATTCCGGAAACTCTCCACCCGCCCCGCCAGCGCCTCCATTCCTTTAAGAAAGTCCAGCAACGCCTCCGGTGACAGCTCCGTCTGTAGACTCACACACGCATTAAGGAAAGCAGGCTGGTCCAGGTACCCCACCGGATCCGTCTCATATATCGATGAAACCGCGACAACCTCCCCAACCGATGCCAACTCCTTGATCGTGTCACGCAGAGTCCCCACGCGGTTTCCCAGGTTCGCTCCCAAGCCCAGGTAGGCTGTCCTCAACGACGCACCACCACGTCCGTCATCCGCGCCACCCGCGTCATCTCTTTCACGTCATGCACTCGGACAATGTCCGCCCCATTTGCGATCCCCAGCGCAACCGTCGCCGCCGTTCCTTCCACTCGCTCATCAACGGGCAGGTCCAGCACTCGCCCAATGGTCGATTTTCGACTCGTCCCCAACAGCAGCGGCAGCCCCAGCGCCGACTTGATCTCCCTCAATCGGCGCAGAACCTCAAGGTTATGCTCTATCGTCTTACCGAAACCGAATCCCGGATCGACGATGATTCGATCGCGCTTGATGCCCGCCTCCGTCGCAGCTGCCACGCTCCTGCGCAGGCTCGCCACGATGTCCGGAATTAGCCGCGTGTAGCCTGGTTCAGATTGGTTGTGCATCAAAATAAGCGGCGTGCCGTGCTTTGCCGCCACACCTGCAAGCGCCGCGTCCTTCTTCAAACCCCACACGTCATTGATGATTCGCGCGCCTGCATCAATCGCCGCCTCCGCAACGGCAGCCTTGTAGGTATCGATGCTGATTGGAACATCACACACTTTGGAGATGCCCTTGATAACCGGCAGGACGCGCTCGAGCTCCTCTTCGACGGAAAGTTCTTCGTACCCGCTTGCCGCTCCGCCCGCCTCCACGCTCGCCGAATAGCGCGGTCGCGTCGACTGCCCGCCAACGTCGAGGATATCCGCCCCGTCCTCCACAAAACCAACCGCCTGCGTGACGGCCGCCTTTACGTCCGTCACTCCATCCCCGGAAAACGACTCCGGCGAGACGTTCACAATCCCCATCACAAACGTCCGCCGTCCCCACTCAAACACGCGACAGTACCCCCACAGAACCCCACTCTGTACGTACTAGACTAGCTCTGCTAGCATAAACCGCACGCTGAATTGGAATTCGGGGGTGAATTCACACAGCCCATGACCGCTCAGGATAAGCCCGCTGACCTTACGGAAGGCAGCGAAGAACCTCGTGCCGATGCAGGCTCGATGGACAAAAAACTCGAAGAGCTTGCCCAGCGCCACGAGGCCTCACGCGCCGGTGGCGGAGCGGCAGCCGTTGAGCGGCAGCACGCGCGCAACAAACTCACCGCGCATGAGCGCGTCGAAAAGCTGTTTGACCCCGATTCGTTCGTGGAGCTTGACGCCCTCGCCACTCACAACGTCCTTGAATTCGGCCTCGCCGATCGACGCGTCCCCGGCGACTCCGTCGTCACCGGCTATGGCACGGTCGATGGCAGAACCGTATTCATCTATGCCTTTGACTTCACCGTTCTCGGCGGCACCCTTTCCCTCACCGCCGCCCGCAAGATCAATAAGGTGCAGGACATGGCGACCAAAACCGGTGCGCCCATCATCGGCATTATGGACTCCGGCGGCGCGCGGATCCAGGAGGGTGTGGACAGCCTCGCGGGCTACGGCCAAGTTTTCGTTCGCAATGTCCTTGCCTCCGGCGTCGTCCCGCAGATCAGCCTCGTCATGGGCCCGTCCGCGGGCGGCGCGGTCTACAGCCCCGCCATCACGGACTTCATCATCATGGAGGAAGGCGTCGGCCAGATGTATATCACCGGGCCTGATGTCATCCGCGCCGTCACCGGTGAGGTTGTGACCCATGAGCAGCTCGGCGGCGCGACACCCCACACAACCCAGAGCGGTGTCGCCCATTTCGCCGCCCCCGGCGAGGATGAATGCCTTGAGCTCGCACGCCAACTCCTGAGTTTCATGCCCTCCAATAACGAGGACGACCCGCCCGAATTTGGCACGGACGATCCTCCCGACCGCCTCTGCCCGGAACTCCGCGATATGGTGCCGGTCAATCCTAATGAGCCCTATGACGTGAGAGACGTTATCCAGTGCATCGTCGACCACGGCGAATTCCTTGAGGTCCATTCTCGATGGGCCGCCAACATCGTCGTCGGCTTTGCCCGGTTCAACGGCCGATCTGCCGGCATCGTCTCCCAACAGCCGATGGTTCTCGCCGGAACACTGGACATCAACGCCGCCATCAAGGCTGCCCGTTTCGTTCGATTCTGTGACGCGTTCAACATCCCCATCGTCACCCTGACCGATGTCCCCGGCTATCTCCCCGGCGTTGAACAGGAGCACAACGGCATCATCACGCACGGCGCAAAGCTCCTGTATGCGTACGCTGAGGCCACCGTGCCGAAGGTCAGCGTCGTTACGCGCAAGTCCTACGGCGGCGCATTCCTAGTCATGTCCTCGCAGATGCTGCGCGGCGACATCGGCTACGCGTGGCCCGGCGCGGAGATGGCCGTCATGGGCTCGGAGGGCGCGGCAGACATCATTTTCCGTGACCGCATCCGAAGCGCGGAGAATCCCGATGAGGAGCGCCAGCGGGCAATCGCGGAATATAACGACCAGTTCCTGAATCCCTATATCGCCGCCGCCCGAGGCTACATCGAGGACGTGATCGATCCTGCGGATACGCGCAAGCTCATCATTCGCGCTCTTGATATGCTGCGCAATAAACGCGATACTATGCCGCCACGCAAGCATGGCAACATTCCCCTCTAATATGTGTACGGCGCGGAGTGAATCTAAAGAAATATGACCAGTAACGGCATGAGTGAAAGCCTGCGTGCCGCAATCATCGCGGCCATTGAAGCCTATGAGCAGGACGAAATGCCCAGACATAACCTTGCGGCCTCATCCACGGACGCGTGGCGGAACCGCGGTCGCCGCATGCTTATGAACATGCGATACGCCTCCGGCAGAACCCTGCCCGCGCTGCCGTACCGCAAACGCCTTTCATCTCATACTCATGGGAGAACATCCTGATGACATCCAACGGCGCTAGTCCGTTCGCCGCCAACGCGGCCCCTGTCCGCATTGCGGACATCACGCTGCGTGACGGCCACCAGTCCATCCTCGCCACACGCATGAGGACGCCTGACATCCTTGAAATCATCCGCATGTTGGATGATGTCGGCTTCTATGCATTCGAGGTCTGGGGCGGCGCAACCTTTGACGTCATGACGCGATTTCTCAATGAGGACCCCTGGGAGCGCGTCCGGCTCCTCAAGTCCGTCGCGCCAAAGACGCCGTTCATGATGTTGCTGCGCGGCCAGAATCTCGTCGGCTACCGCAACTACCCGGATGACGTTGTTCACGCATTCGTCCGGCAGGCGGCGGAGGTCGGAGTCGATATCTTCCGTGTCTTTGACGCTCTCAATGACACCCGCAACTTTGAGACCGCCTTTGAGGCCATCGCGGACAGCGGCAAGCACATCCAGGGAACCGTCTGCTATTCCGTGACGGAACGGCACATGGGCGGGCCTGTGTTCACCCTCGACTACTTCGTCAACAAGGCAAAAGAGATCGAGAAGATGGGCGCCCACTCCCTGTGCGTCAAGGACATGGCCGCCCTGCTTGCCCCTTATGACGCCTACGACCTGATAAGCGCCCTCAAGGATGCGATCTCCATCCCCATTCACCTTCACACCCACTACACGTCCGGCCTCGGCCAGATGACGCAGCTCAAGGCCATCGAGGCCGGAGTCGATATCGTTGATACGGATCTTTCTCCCCTCGCGTTCCGCACTGCTCATCCGGCCACCGAGCCCCTCGTCGTTGCGCTTGAGGGCACCCCGCGCGACCCCGGTATCGATCTCAACCGCCTTATCGAGGCCAGCGACCGGCTTGAGCAGATCCTCCAAGAGAAATACATGCACCTGCTCGATACCAAGAAGTTCAGCATTATCGACACCAGCGTCCTCACGCACCAGGTGCCGGGCGGCATGACCTCCAACCTTATGTCGCAGCTTGCAGAGGCCGATGCTCTCGACCGCCTACCGGACGTGCTGGAAGAGTTGCCTCAAACCCGTAAAGACCTCGGTTACCCGCCGTTGGTTACTCCAACCAGCCAGATCGTCGGCATCCAGGCCGTGCAGAACGTCCTCTTTGGTCGATACGAACTGGTCAGCCAGCAGGTCAAAGACTACGCCTACGGCCTCTACGGCCAGCCGCCCTTGCCCATGGACAAGGCCGTCCAGAGGACTGCCCTGAAGGGCTACGAAAGAGGCACTCGCCCCACGAAGAAACGCCCCGCCGATATCCTCGACCCTGAGATGGACGCCGCCCGCGAGGCCACAAAGGATGTCGCGAAGAATGATGGCGATGTCCTCATCTATGCTCTTTACCCCGTCACGGGTGAGCGATTCCTCCGCTGGAAATACGGGCTCGAAGAGCCGCCGCCAGAGGTCAGCCCGGACTATAGGCCGCCCGATGAAAACGCTCCCGCGACCGGCACGCCGCCCGCCGACCTCAGCGCGGCTGCGCGCACCTTCAACGTGCATGTCGGCACGGAGCGATTCCAGGTCATTGTTGATCCGGCGGACGGCCAGGCAAATCCCCGCATTCGTCCCATGGCCCCTCGCCCGGGTGCAGTCCGGGCGGCTCAGCCACCACCGCCTGCCCCGGACACTCCTGCTCCATCAACGCAGAATGCCCCCGAGGGCGGCGCCCTGCTCACGTCACCGATGCCCGGCCTTGTCATTCGCCACGAGGTGGAAGTAGGACAAGAAGTCAAGGCGGGCGACACCATCATCGTTATCGAGGCGATGAAGATGCAGAACATGCTGCCATCACCTGTGGATGGAGTCATCCTTGAATTGCCGCGCGCCGCCGGTGACCGCGTTGCCCGCGGCGATATCCTTGCCGTCATCGGCCCGCCGCAGTAGTGGTGAGCGCGATAAGACTCATGACAAGCTCTGACGTTACTTCACAATGTCCCGCCTACAGGCGTTGCAGGTGATCGAGAGGGGGAGGATCCACAATGGCGTATGACGTCACGTTCATTCCGGGCGATGGGATTGGGCCTGAAGTCTCAGGCGCGATGCGTCGTGTTATCGAAGCGACGGGCATCGAATTCAATTGGGATGTTCAAGAAGCCGGTGAGGCCGTCCTTGAACGCGAGGGGGAGTTGATCCCCGACCGCGTCCTTGAGTCCATTCGCAAGAACGGAGTCGGCATCAAGGGACCGCTCACAACCCCTGTCGGCACCGGGTTCCGCAGCGCCAACGTCGCGCTTCGCAAGGCGCTGGACCTCTATGCCAACCTGCGTCCTTCAAAGAGCTATCCGGGTGTCCGCTCCCGTTACACGAACGTCGACATCGTCGTTGTTCGCGAAAACACCGAAGACCTCTACGCGGGCGTCGAGTTCGAGAAGGACGCAGAGGGCACCTCTGAAGTCATAGATTTCCTCCGCAACGCCTCCGGCCAGCCCATTCGCGATGACTCCGCTATTTCCATCAAACCCATTTCGGTTACCGGCAGCGAGCGCATCGTCAGATTCGCATTCGAATACGCAAAGGCGAACGACCGCAAGCTCGTCACCGCCGTCCACAAGGCCAACATCATGAAGTTCTCGGACGGCCTCTTCCTTGAGGTTGCGCAGAACGTTGCCAAGGACTATCCGGACATCGAGTTCAACGACCGCATCGTCGATAACCTCAGCATGCAGATGGTCTCCCGGCCGGAGGAATACGATGTTCTCGTGCTGCCGAACCTCTACGGCGACATCATCTCCGACCTATGCGCCGGTCTGGTCGGCGGACTGGGTCTCGCCCCCGGCGGCAACATCGGCGAGAACGGCGCAGTGTTCGAGCCCGTTCACGGTTCCGCCCCGCGCTACACCGGCCAGAATCGCGTGAATCCGACAGCCACGATCCTCACCGGCGCGCTCATGCTCCGCCACCTCGGGGAGCAGGAAGCCGCTGAGCGAGTGGAGGGCGCGGTCGCTGAAGTCATACGCGAAGGCAAGGACGTTACCTACGACTTCAAGCCGGATCGCAACGATCCGTCTGCTGTCGGCACGCAGGAAATGGCCGACGCCATCATCAGCAAGATGCAGGCCGGCAAGCGTTCCTGAGCCGCACGCAGAAAAGCAAACCGAACACCAAAACCCCGGAAACGAAAGGACGATCATGCGCAAGAAGGTAACTGTTGTTGGCGGCGGAAATGTGGGCGCGACGGCGGCACAGAGAATCGCTGAGCGCGACTATGCAGATGTCGTGCTCGTTGACGTTGTTGAAGGGATGCCCCAGGGCAAGGCCCTCGACCTCGCCCAGAGCGGCCCGGTTCTTGGCTACGATTCCGCCGTCACGGGCGCGAATTCCTATGAGACAACAGCCAACTCGGACATCGTCGTCATCACCGCCGGCATCGCCCGCCGGCCGGGAATGACCCGTGATGATCTCCTCCGCACGAATATGGGAATCATGGGCAGCGTCATCGGGGAAGTAGTTGCCAGTTCGCCCGATTCAATCCTTCTTGTCGTTTCCAATCCGCTCGACGCAATGGTCTACCACGCGCACAAACTCTCCGGATTCCCGAAGGAGCGCGTTGTTGGCATGGCGGGCGTTCTTGACACCGCCCGAATGCGAACCTTCATCGCGCAGGAACTGAACGTGTCCGTTGAGGACGTGCAGGCGTATGTGCTTGGCGGCCACGGCGACACGATGGTGCCGCTGGTGCGCTACACCACCGTCGGCGGCATTCCGCTTGAGAATTGGCTGCCGCAGGACCGCGTGGAGGCCATCGTGCAGCGCACACGCGACGGCGGCGGCGAGATCGTCAGCCTGCTCAAGACCGGCTCCGCTTTCTACGCTCCCTCTGCCGCCGTGCTGCAGATGGTGGATTCCATCCTGCTGGACAAGCGCCGCATCGTGCCCGCCGCCGCCTACCTTGAAGGTGAATACGGCGTGAACGGCGTCTTCATCGGCGTGCCCGTCATCCTTGGCGAGAACGGCGTCGAGAAGGTCATCGAACTGGAACTCACCGACGAAGAGCAGGCGGGCTTCAACAAGTCCGTCGAAGCCGTCAACGAGCTCGTGGAGGCAATGGCCAACCTGGGCTAGGAGTCCCTGATCCGCGTATACGCCTCCCGTTCGTAGATCCGCGCCTCCCACAGCCCTGCCGGGCGCTGATAGACCTTTCGCAGACCGGCGGTGTGCAGCGTCTCGTCGATGATGGTCGGCGAATGGTCATAGACGCGGAACTTCTTTCGCGCGATACCCAGCATGAAATTGATAACTCGTATGCCCATCCGCATCCAGATGGTCCGGCGCGGCATCGTCAGCGCCAGGTACTCACGAGAGTGAGCGCCGGAGGCAGCCAGCAACTGCTGGACGGAGGGGTAGCATCAAATAGCGCGGTCAAGCGTCACGATATCAGCCTCAGGCACCGAGTCCTGTAAGTCGACAAAATCCCCCTGCCGCTCCTCTACCCTGTCGGCAACGCCCATCTCGTCCGCCAATTCCTGAGCGGCAGCGATGTTGGTAGCCGAGGCGTCAACTCCGATGGCCCGTTCCGCTCCGGCAAGAAGCAGCTCCATGTGCAGCGCGCCGATCCCGCAGCCGATGTCCAGCACCGACTTCCCCTCCAGCCCGCGCTCTTGCAGGAACTCAATCAATGCCAACGCGCGCTGCCCAAGCCCGTTCTTCCTGTAGCCCGATAGCTGCGAAGAGGAATAACCCTTGCCAAATTGCTCGCTCAATGCGTTCACACGCACGGGTTCGGAGCGATCGTTGTTGTCTTCGTCTCGTGTAGACATAGGTGTAAGTCTAGGCGAATTGTCCGGCGCCGTTTCGGCTTCATAAAGCGGTACTATGGGTTCACCACCGTACCCATCAAACCCTTTTCCATGCAGGAGACTGAAAAATGCCTAACGAACTCATAGCAGAACTGGACGCCTTCGAGGGACACGCCTACGCCATCGCATTTGCGCCCGACGGCAAGCGGCTGCTCGTCGGCGGATTCGGCGGCCTGATCCGGTCGTACGATACCAACTCATGGGCTGAAGTTGGACAGCACGTCCACCACGAGAAGAGCACCAACCACATCGCCTTTGCCCCGGACAATGAGACCTTTGCCGTCTCCTCATCCGACCGCACAGTAAGCATCTGGAAAGGCGAGACAGAACCCACCATCCTCAAGGGTCACCGCAACACCGTCATGGGTCTCTCATGGTCGCCCGACGGCAGCCGCCTGGCCTCCGCCGCAACCGACACCACCATCCGTATCTGGGATACCAGCAATCCCGACGCCAAACCCGTCACGCTAAAGCCCCCCTATCGCATCAGCGCCGCCGTGGAGTTCCTGCCGGACGGTGA
>DAOUKW010000095.1:0-2836 GCA_034420915.1 Dehalococcoidia bacterium | reverse complement strand
TATGACCGCTACGCAATCTCCCGGCAGATACTGAGCGACCTCGGCGTATCCGTTCATTGGCCTGCGCTGGCAGGCGACACGCCCCTGTCCCGCCTGCTGGAGGCGGTGCTGCTGGGCGATTACGTCAGCTACTACCTGGCGTTGGTGAATGGCATCGATCCCACGCCCACGATGGCGCTGGACAGCATCAAGGCACAGATTCGTGGCTCGACACGACACGATAATCCCGGGAAATAACCCGCTTCGTCTATGGCAACACGCATCGGCATCATCTCTGACACCCACATCCCGAGTTCAATTCCGGAGCTCTGGCCGGAAGTTGAAATCGTTTTCAAGGACGTGGACCTCATTCTCCACGGCGGCGACCTCATCACCACGGGCGTCGTGGACTGGCTGGCGCGCATCGCGCCAACGTATGCGGCGGAGGGCAATCACGATTACGGCTTGAGCGAGGTCGATGAGCGAATCCGGCCCAAATGGTTCTTTGATATCGAGGGCTTTCGAATAGGTCTTGTTCACATTATTGATGGCTGGGGCTCGCGCAGCGCCCGGGACCTCGTCAAGGTCTACCTTGGGGAACTGCCCGACATCGTCATCTGCGGCGACAGCCATTTCGAGTTCATCCGCAAAGAAGACGGAATGTTGATCATCAACGGCGGCAGCGCCACATACCCTCACAACCGTGAGGCGCGACTCGGCCACGTGGTCATGCTGGACATCGAAGAGGGCAAGGAGCCCGAAGCGCGCATCATTGACCTGGCCGAGTACTCCATCGACGGTACGGACGGCCGCAACCGCTACTCGCGGGGAAGAACCCGTAAGTAAGAAGTCCTGCCCTTATACGAAGGGGGTCAGGTAAGGGACGCTAGAGCTAGTAGCGCGGGCGCCCGCCACCACCACCACCGCCACCGCCTTCACGGCGATCGCGAGCCTCGTTAACCGTCAGCTGCCGCCCCTGGTGCTCGTTGCCATTGAGCGCCGCGATGGCGGCCTCTGCCTCCGAGCCGTTCGGCATTTCCACGAATCCGAACCCACGCGAGCGCATTGAATAGCGGTCGATGATGACCTGCGCTGATGAGACCTCCCCGTGTTGCTGAAAAAGCTCCTGCAAATCTGCGTCTGTCGCCTGAAAACTCAGGTTTCCGACATATATCCTCATTCGTCCGGTACTCCCCGTTTCCACATGCTCGTATCCCAAACCCCAGCAAATGCCATTCCGCGCGGGGACGGCCGGCAATCTGTTGTCGGAACGTGCTAAGTATACCCTGTACGAACCCACGTAGTCCCAATCTTGACTGACGGGTTGCTCAATTGAAAGTAAGTATCAACTCCCAGGACCGGTGTAAAGGGCCGAATACAGAGGATGATCTGACGCTTGCTACTCCGAACTTGCCTCACGCAGGAACTCAAGCAGCGCCTCGTTGTATACATCCGTCGTCTCTATATTGGGGAAGTGCCCCGCTCCGGGGAGGATTACCAGTTTCGACTGCGGAATCGCGCGATGGATTCGCACCGATCCTCCCGGCGGCGTCAGCCGGTCCTGTTCGCCACAGATGACAAGCACCGGACACTTGATACCCGGGAGATCCGGCGCGACGGGATGCGCACCCAGTTCGGGGCCGGAGATGCGGACACCCTCGGCGTATACCTCAGGCGCGTTGCGCTCTGCCGTCGCGTTGGTGAACGCCCTGATGTCTTCGAGGTTGGATTCTATGTACGGGTCGCCCCAGCTGCGCTGAGGATCGAATGGAAGGGCGGCAATGCCCTGCTCGCGCACGGTCTTGAGCATCCCGTCCCAGCCGGACAGGTACTCCTGCTTGATCTCCGCAGACGTGTCCTGGATGACGAGTGACAGCGTCTGCTCCGGGTAGTCGATCGCGAACTGTTGTGAAACGAGGCCGCCCAGTGAGTGCCCGTGGATGTGCGCCTGGTTGATCCCAATCGCCTTCAACAACTCGGAAAGGTCCTTCGCGAGCGTCCATCGGGAATACGCCCCCTCGGTTACGGGCACGCGTTCCGACTGACCGAATCCGCGCATGTCCCACAGCATGAGCTGAAACTCCGCGGAAAGCGCTTCTATCTGGTTCTCGTAGCCCCGCCCGTGGCCGCCCAGCCCGTGCGTCATTACAAACGTTGGCTTGGACGAGTCTCCGAACAGCTCGTAGAACAACTCCACCCCGTTCGCCTTGATATGCGGCATCTCAGTCCTCCCCCCTATGCGTTGGCGTCCCTGTTCGGAACCCGCATCTTATCCCAAATTCAGGCGCAGATTCAGCCTCTGCGCCACGTTTCGCAGACTCTCAACGGAGTCCATATATAACGGTATGCCATTCCGCTTGCGATCCTCAATCGTCTCGGCCTCGATGTCCCCGGGTACAAGCACCTTCTCCACGTCCGGCAGCGGCGGTGTTGCCCGCAGGGCGGCCATATAGTCGGACATGGACTGCTTGAAGTCGTCAGCGTCCGTAAACGCGTCGATCCGCATCGCTCCAAAGAAGTGGGCCGATTGATAGCCGCCCGCGACACCGGAGCCCGCAATCGCCAGCCCCGGCCCCATGCCGGAGAGCACGCCGCAGAGGATGTCCACGATCATCGCCAGCCCGTAGCCCTTGTACGACGAATGCTCCAGGTCGCTGCCCAACGGCAGGATGCGACGCCCGCCCGGCCCGCGCGCCGGGTTGCGTATCGGCTGCAGATCGTCCGTGAGTCCCCATCCTTCGGGAGCGAGCTTGCCTTGCCGATGATATGTGTCGAACTTGCCTGCTGAGACCACAGATGTCGCGGCATCAAAGATAAAGGGCGTCCCGTCCGCCGTCGGGGCTGCAACGGCGATCGG
>DAOUKW010000094.1:0-6605 GCA_034420915.1 Dehalococcoidia bacterium | reverse complement strand
CCTCATACACAGCTTGTATGGCGACGTCAGCAGTCCGCACGTCGCCTACGTCACTGAGATGAGGCAGGCTTCCATGCGTCTTGAGGACACCGCGCATATTGGCGTCTTCATGCCAACGATTGGACGTTCTAATATCGGTTACCGTTCCAATGGCAATGAGATAGCTATCCGACAAGGGATGGACGAGGGACACGACTTGACCTCTAAGCGGCGCGTCGGTCGCATCCTCCATAATGTCAACAGTCACTTTAGCTGTTGTGCTGGGAGAACCAACGAGCCCAACTTCATTCGTCATTAGACACCCTCCGTTCGGTATGAGTGAATCAGAAGTTCCGAGATTTCAGGGCGTCCTGAGCGACTCAGCCCCAACTGCACCGCAGCTTGCAGCGCATTCAATCCTAGCCCCACAGACTTGGCCATAACATCCGCCAAGTACTGCGGGTATGGTTCCCGAATGAATGGGCCGGTAATCTGGTCAGCGATGGATGAACAAATCAGGTTTATCTCCGAGTCTGCGAGCCCTCTTTTCATCTCAATCCTGAATGCGGGTGCGAACTCATCGGGCTTGAAGTACGTATACTCAATCTCCCTGTTCTTCAGCGGTTGAATGGCCTCAGTAAAATGTTCAGCGAAGTCTTGGGCTTCCTGTCGCCCGTCGAGGCCAGGTGTGAAGTGCAACGTTGTCCAAGGCGAACCTTCTGCAACACGCTGAGGCACTATGAGTTCTCCCGGCTCAAGGACTAAGGCCATTAAGTACTTGTCATCACCTGGAATCTCTTGGTTAAGCGTTTGCTCAAGCACGTTAGCAATCTCTCGCGACGAATCGAGCTTAGGCATAGCAATGGAGTTCTCGGCTCGACACACTTCAGAGAGTCCGGTGGCGGTATCAAGCTTTGTCCACTGCTGAGCGGCTTCGTCTAGGACGAGGTCAGATTGCGCACTGAGGGCTGAGTTGAGTTGGATGACAAGCGTCAGGTGAGAACCGTCAAGGATTCTAAGATGATGCGGCGCTTTGCTCAGGATGTCGATCTCGTGGGCAATGGTTATTCCTCTAGTGAGTCGATCGGCAAAGGCATCGTGCGGAATCACCCTAGACCACCACGAGTATTGCGTTGAATCCCACTCGGTCGTGGTCGGGCCCAAACCTTCAACACCAACTGCAACGGCCAGGAGTATATCCACAGCAGCCGTGCGCTCCACCGCAAATCCACCGTCTACGCCAGCAATTGTGCCGGTAGGAACGGATTGATAGCTACGAATGAGACCAAGATCGCGAAGTGCTTTCCGCAGCCCTTCCCGCTGCTGCATCATTGGGCCGAGCATTGCCTCGACTTCGCCTACCATTTGACCAGCACCTTCCAAGAGGTCGTGGAGAAGGTCTTCGGGTAGTCGGGCGTAACCCTCGCCTTGGCGTTCAGATGTCATGAAATCTAGTCTGGCAACCTACCCTGATAGTCAGGCCACAGCAAGTATGACCGCGGGTCAAACTCTTTGTAGCGTTCGTCATTCTCGGCTCGCTTGAGCAGCCACCTCTCACGAAAGTAATTTGATAGCGAGCCGCAATCTTGTGAATACAGGCTAACCATGTCGTCTTCGCCCCTCAGGAATTCCTTCGTATTCTTCGCCAACGGAGCAACGTACACTTGCCGTCGAACGCCATGGTTTCTATATGAGCTTGACAATCCCATGCGTGACAGGGCTTTCCTGACTACTTCCCTGCGGTTACGGAAACCATCGCCCCATTTGGGGTTTTTGTCCGAGGGCCGACTGAACTTGGACGCGAACTCGTGCAACTCAGAATACATTCCGTTTGTAAAGTGAAATTCACCTGAACCTACTGTGAAGCCGACAGACTCCATCAAGAGTCTTCCGTCAAATCGAAGACGGTTATACATCGACGATCGTCCGAGGGCAGAGGTAGTTGTGATGGCCGCTACCCTAGAATCACCATCACTCTCAGCAATCAAGCCTTTCTTGCCACTGTATTTGCGCTCGAATGCTGAACGAACTTCTTCACTACCCGCCAGCATCGCTACAAGCTTGCCGCCCAGTAAGGATGAGTATGGCGGCACTGCACCCAACACGAAGGCATCTAGCACATGTCGCAGTCGTCCCTTTTTCTCTTGGGCAGTCCAACCGATCCACGAGTCTCTGGCCCGTAAGCTAAAGACCGGGTCACCCAAGCCGATGATACCCATAAGTTTCCCGTTGAATGCGTCCCTCACCAAGAAACGTATCCGTCTGCCATACCCCGAAGAGATTGGAATACTCCAGTGAAGTGCGGCGTATCGGAACAAAAGCTCGTCGTCAGTTCGTGGCTGAACTTCAATCAGTTGCGGGGAAATTTGCTGCGGGGCTACCTCAGCCCCAGCAGCGATATTGGCAATTAACCGAACCTCTTTTCGGCGAATGGCCTCCGCCTTCTCTCGTTTATGCTGAACCGCGGTTGCATGTAGGGTTCTGATGGCACTCTTATCGGTATCATCAGGAATTTCAACCGTAGACGACGTAACGCGAAAGCCCTGTTCTTCTAGCGAACTAAGGACACGCTGCCTCAGACCGTCAGTCCATTCTTGATCTTGCGTGGCGTGGGACCCCATCGATGCCTCTCGTTACATCTTATCAGGTCTCCCACCCCCTACACCGCCGCGGCGCCTGCTGCTGCGCACTCCTCGTCCTGCTCGCCGGTGCCGCCGCCGACGCCGACTGCGCCGATGACCTCGCCGTCCTTCTCGATCGGCACTGCGCCCAGGCTCAGGATCATGTGGTCGCCCTCGCCCGCCTTGATACCCTGGAAGATCGGCCTGTCTGCCATGTCCTGGAAGAACCCGCTGGGCCGACCGAACGCCGCGGATGCGATCGCCTTGCCGTGCGAGCCGTAGACCCCGGCCCAGATCGCGCCGTCCATCCGCGCGAACGCGACGAGCCGCCCGCCCGCGTCAACGACGGCGATGCTCATCTTCGTCCCCTGCTCGTCAGCCTTTGCGGCCGCCGCCGCGATGACCGTGTTCGCCTCATCCAATGTGATTGAGCGTGCCATTATCTTTTCCCCTCCCATGTCCGAATCGTGGTGTGGGTTTCATGGTATCGGAAATGAGGGCGGGGATGGATTCCCGCGTTCGCGGGAATGACGGAGAGGCGCGTTAGGCGTTCTCTTGTGCAAGCAGTCTGGCCGCCACACTCGTCGCCTCGTCACGCGTGCCCACTATTTGGCCGGGGGGAACCTGCTTAAGAACCTCAAGGGCATCGAGATTGCGTTCCGGCATACCCGACAGCCCCATCACGATGCAGTGCGTGTCCTGGATGATGGCGGTCTCAACCAGCTGTTCGACCACCAGCGCTGCGCTTTCGTCGATGTAGACCGTATCGGAGAAGTCCAGGATAACCACCTCATGCTCCCGGATGTCTTCACCGATGGTGTCAATGAGTTTGCCGGAGGACGCGATCGTAAAGGTTCCCCGCAGGGCCACAAGTCCGACCCTGGCCGTGAAGTCGTCGAACTCGTCCTGACCGCTGCGTTCCGCAAAGAAGACCTGGTCCAGGATGGGGACGGAGATAACGCTGTCAAGCTCAAGACGTTCAAATTGGCGCGCGTTGGTGACGGCCGCGGCGATCATGCCCACGGCAACGGCGGCAACCAGGTCAACGAACACCGTCAGTCCGAATGTGAGCAGCATGACTATCAGGTGCTCACGCTGGACGCGGAACATGCGGGTGACGAATCGCCAATCAACGGTATCGAGCGCCACTTTAACGAGGATTCCGGAGAGGACGGCGCTTGGAATCAGTTCAACGTAGTTGCCGAATTGCATCACGATGATCACAAGGATCGCGACGGCCAGCACCCCGGAAATGAGGGTTGAGCCGCCCGCGCGAATATTGGCGACCGTGTTTGGCGTGGCGCCGGCGCCGGGCAGGCCCCTGATGAACCCGGTGATGACGTTGCCGATGCCTTGCGCCAAAAGCTCCCTGCTCGGATCGTTTCGCGAGCGAGTCATTGAATCTGCGGCAAGCGCCGTCAGCAGCGTGTCAACGGATCCAACGAGGGCGATGACCAACGCGGGCTCAGTGGCCCCCACGATGAAAGCAAGGTCAAGGTGCGGCAATTGGAAAAGCGGGATGTCGGTGGGAACGGCCCCAACGGATGGGGCGTCTTTCAGCCAGATGAGACTTATTGCCGTTCCCACTGCCAGCGCGACAAGGGTCGGCGGCAGATGCCCCTGGAATCTCCTGGGCCAGAGCAGGGCCACTGCCAGCGTTATGAGAGCGATAAGGAGGGCGCTGCTTTGAAACTCGCCCATGAGTTCCGGAATGTCCGCAATCGTACTGAACAGACCGCCAACGCCGACACGCCCTCCCATGAAGGGCTCCAACTGCCCCACGATGATGATCACGCCAACGCCGGTCATAAACCCCGATATGACGGAATACGGAGTGTATGTGACGAAACGTCCGATTCGCAGCAGGCCGAACAGGACCTGGATCAGCCCGGCCATGATGACGATGGTGAAAGCCTCGGAGATGTTGTCGGCATGCGCCGCGACAATGACCGCCATGGCCACCGTCATGGAGCCTGTTGGGCCGGATATCAGGGACCTGGTGCCGCCGAACACAGCGGCAAAGAAGCCGACGGAGATAGCGCCGTAAATCCCTGCGGCGGGGCCCAGGCCGGCGGCGATGCCAAACGCCAGCGCAACCGGCAGACCAACGACGGCTGCCGTAACGCCCCCGACAACATCACCTCGGAGAGATTGCAGACTATAGTGCTGATTCGACCCCAAAAGACGTTGAAGCACAGACGAATCCGCGGCCTTACCCCGCAAAACACAGGCGCGAAGACCTGATGTTTCGTTTCCCTTACACCCGTTTACACCCGTCTGGAATCTTATACCTTTTCGCGGAGAGATGGCGACGCCTGGCACAGTGAGACGGAGACATGTGGACGGAAGATTAAGTTTCTGTGTGGGTTGGGCGGTCTGGGTTCCTGTGTCAAGCACAGGAATGACGAAGAGGGTAGACTTGCGGCGTGCGATTGCTATTGACGAACGATGATGGGATACACGCGCCCGGCATTCTCGCGCTGGTGAAGTCGCTGCGCGGGCTGGGTGAGATCACCGTTGTCGCGCCGGACCGCGAGCAGAGTGGGATGGGCGCGAGCTTCACCCTTCATCGGCCCGTGCGGGTGCGCCGCCTGCGCACGCGGGGGGTGCGGCACTACTCCGTGGACGGGACGCCCGGCGACGCGGTGATCGTCGCGCTCGGCCACATCATGGCTGAGGAGAAGCCCGACCTCGTCATCTCCGGCATCAACCACGGCACGAACCTTGGGGCGGACGTGTTTCTCTCCGGGACGGTGGGAGCGGCGCTGCACGCGCATATCCGCGGCATTCCGGCTATCTCCATTTCCATGCCGTTGCGCAAACGACTTCGATACCGGACGGCGGCGGCGGTGGCGCGCGCGCTGGCGGAGCAAATCCTGGCCGATACGGAAAGGTACGCGGGCCTCCTCTTTAATGTGACGGTGCCCAACCTGGGACTGGAAAGATTGAAAGGCGTCGAGATCACGAACCTCGTCCCGCGCGCGGTGAACTTTGACGTGACGCATGGCAACGATGGGCGGCGCGATTACTACTGGATCAGCGTAGAGCGGCAGACGCGCTCTCGCAGGGGCATCGACATACAAGAAGGGACGGACGTGTGGGCGCTGCGCGAGAAGAAAGTGTCCATCACGCCGGTGCAGATGGACGCGACGGCATACGGCGCAATCGAGAAATTAGGCGGGCTGCAAGAAGCAGTTTCAGCGCTGACGGGAGAGGGCGTTCCCAATTGACGGAATAGGGACGCAAATGCTACTTTCCTACTTGTGAGACGGGATAAATCCCGTCGTTTTTTGCGAAATGGGTAGGAGGCTAACCAGTAATCATGGATGTTGCCGTTGCCGCGTCCCTTGGCGCCGGGCTTTTGGCGCTGATCTTTGCAGCCATACTGATCTATCGCGTGATGCAGGTGGACCAAGGGGACGAAACGATGCGCCGCATCGCCGTCGCCATTCAACAGGGCGCAATGGCCTTCCTGCGCCGCGAGTACACCTACCTGGCCGCGTTCGTAATCGTCGTGACCATCATCGTCGCCCTCCTTGTGGAGCCGCGGACAGCCGTCGCATACGTGCTCGGGGCGATTGTCTCTGCCGCGACGGGCGCATTGGGCATGCTTGTCGCAACACGGGCCAACGTCCGGACGGCGGCAGCGGCCATGGGGGGACTGAACCCGGCGCTGCGCGTGGCATTCTCGAGCGGCGCGGTCATGGGTATGTCCGTCGTGGGGCTTGGACTGCTCGGCGTCGGTCTCATGTATGTGGTCTATTCCAACATTTACTCGGACATCGACGCCGCTGAGGTGATGAAGTGGGTTGCCGGATTCAGCTTCGGCGCGTCATCCATCGCGCTGTTCGCCCGCGTGGGCGGCGGCATCTACACGAAGGCGGCGGACGTGGGCGCGGACCTCGTCGGCAAGGTTGAGCAGGGCATCCCGGAGGATGACCCCCGCAACCCCGCCACCATCGCGGACAACGTTGGCGATAACGTCGGCGACGTGGCAGGCATGGG
>DAOUKW010000093.1:0-3558 GCA_034420915.1 Dehalococcoidia bacterium | reverse complement strand
ACGTTCTCCGTGCTCTTGAGCCAGCGAACCTGCTCGTTGGATCGGCCGTCATGCACTTCCGGCGCGCCGGGCTCCATCGCCTGCTCCGGCGTGTTGGCCACTGGAAGCGGCTCATAGTCGACTCTCAGCAGATCGGCCGCGTCGCGCGCCGCTTCCCGGGTTTCCGCAACCACGATGGCGACGATTTCTCCGGCGTACTTGGCCTTGTCCCTTGCGATGAGAGTGAACATAGGCGCGCCGCCCTCATTGTCGCGATTCTCTGCGTCTCGCACGGCAAGAACCGGCGGAATCGGGTTATAGCGCGGATGGACGTCCGCCCCTGTGAGAACGCACAGTACTCCCGGATGAGCCATCGCAGCTGAAGAATCGATATTGACGATGCGGGCGTGGGCATGCGGGCTGCGGACGAAGTGCGCCCACACTGTGCCGGGTATGTTGATGTCATCAGAAAACGCGCCCTGCCCGCGCAACAAGCGATCATCCTCCTTGCGCCGGGGCGACTGGCCGATCTGGCGGGGAGGGCTGCTTGTGGTCATGGCACTCACCTCACCTGGAAAGCTGTTCCGCCGCGAATTCAATCGCCAGGACGATGTTCTGGTACCCCGTGCATCGACACATATTGCCCGCAAGCGCGTGACGGATCTCGTCACGGGTGGGGTTCGGGTTCTCGTTGAGAAGCGCCTTGGAAAGCATCAACATGCCGGGCGTGCAGAAACCGCATTGGAGTCCGTGCTTCTCCGCAAACGCCTGCTGGATGGGATGCAAATCGCCATCCTCTGCAGCAAGGCCCTCCACGGTTTCAATCTCCTGGCCGTCCGCCTGCGCGGCGAGCATCGAGCATGACTTGACCGCTTCTCCATTGAGCAGAACGGTGCATGAGCCGCACTGGGACGTATCGCAACCGACGTGCGTGCCGGTCAGGCCGATGACGTCACGGATGGCGTGAACAAGCAATAAGCGCGGCTCAACGTCTATGGAATGCTCGGCACCGTTGATGGTTAGCGTAATGGGCACATTTTCAGCCATTGCAGCGCTCGCCTCCCCTAATCCCTATACTCGCCGATGCTATTCCTGCGCGGCGCGGCGGTCAACTATTTACAGCCGTTCGTGGTTCGACAAGCTCAGGGCGAACGGGAAGGCTATACCTGCGCAGCAGCCTCCCGTGAGAGGGCTTCAAAGAACTGCCCCATCAGCATCCGCACGGCGGTCTGGATCATGCGTGATCCAATCTGTGCCAGCGTCCCACCCACTTGCGCGTCTGCCTCAACAGCAACAAGCGTGCTGTCACCGTCGGGGGAGAGCGTGATTGCGCCCTCTCCCGAGACGAAACCTGTCGGCCCCTGCCCGCTCAGCGTCATCTTGTATGACTCGTTGACGGCAATGTCTTCAATTTCCACCGTGCCGTTGAATCGTCCCCTGATTGGCCCGACGCCAACCGCAAGCGTCGCGGAGAATTTTGTAGGCGTCTCCACGTCAAGGCTCTGACATCCCGGAACCATCCGCTGCAGCGCATCGGGGTCGTGCAAAAGCTCCCACACGCGTTCGCGCGGCGCCGGGACGGTATGGCTGCCGGTGATGTTCATGCGGGTTAGTCAGACCGTCCTGAGACGGGAGTGGCCGGGCGCGGCGGCTCGATAGCGACGCGCATCCCTTCTTCGAGCTGCCCGCGTATATCACTGATGCTTGCGAGATGATGTTGCTCCACGTAGGTCTTCAGTCCCTCGATGACGTCCAGCATCGTTGTGGGGCGAGTGAAATTGGCTGTGCCGACCGCGACGGCCGTCGCGGTCGGCACAGCCAATTTCACTCGCCCCACAACGATGCTGGACGTCATCGAGGGACTGAAGACCTACGTGGAGCAACATCATCTCGCAAGCATCAGTGATATACGCGGGCAGCTCGAAGAAGGGATGCGCGTCGCTATCGAGCCGCCGCGCCCGGCCACTCCCGTCTCAGGACGGTCTGACTAACCCGCATGAACATCACCGGCAGCCATACCGTCCCGGCGCCGCGCGAACGCGTGTGGGAGCTTTTGCACGACCCCGATGCGCTGCAGCGGATGGTTCCGGGATGTCAGAGCCTTGACGTGGAGACGCCTACAAAATTCTCCGCGACGCTTGCGGTTGGCGTCGGGCCAATCAGGGGACGATTCAACGGCACGGTGGAAATTGAAGACATTGCCGTCAACGAGTCATACAAGATGACGCTGAGCGGGCAGGGGCCGACAGGTTTCGTCTCGGGAGAGGGCGCAATCACGCTCTCCCCCGACGGTGACAGCACGCTTGTTGCTGTTGAGGCAGACGCGCAAGTGGGTGGGACGCTGGCACAGATTGGATCACGCATGATCCAGACCGCCGTGCGGATGCTGATGGGGCAGTTCTTTGAAGCCCTCTCACGGGAGGCTGCTGCGCAGGTATAGCCTTCCCGTTCGCCCTGAGCTTGTCGAACCACGAACGGCTGTAAATAGTTGACCGCCGCGCCGCGCAGGAATAGCATCGGCGAGTATAGGGATTAGGGGAGGCGAGCGCTGCAATGGCTGAAAATGTGCCCATTACGCTAACCATCAACGGTGCCGAGCATTCCATAGACGTTGAGCCGCGCTTATTGCTTGTTCACGCCATCCGTGACGTCATCGGCCTGACCGGCACGCACGTCGGTTGCGATACGTCCCAGTGCGGCTCATGCACCGTTCTGCTCAATGGAGAAGCGGTCAAGTCATGCTCGATGCTCGCCGCGCAGGCGGACGGCCAGGAGATTGAAACCGTGGAGGGCCTTGCTGCAGAGGATGGCGATTTGCATCCCATCCAGCAGGCGTTTGCGGAGAAGCACGGACTCCAATGCGGTTTCTGCACGCCCGGCATGTTGATGCTTTCCAAGGCGCTTCTCAACGAGAACCCGAACCCCACCCGTGACGAGATCCGTCACGCGCTTGCGGGCAATATGTGTCGATGCACGGGGTACCAGAACATCGTCCTGGCGATTGAATTCGCGGCGGAACAGCTTTCCAGGTGAGGTGAGTGCCATGACCACAAGCAGCCCTCCCCGCCAGATCGGCCAGTCGCCCCGGCGCAAGGAGGATGATCGCTTGTTGCGCGGGCAGGGCGCGTTTTCTGATGACATCAACATACCCGGCACAGTGTGGGCGCACTTCGTCCGCAGCCCGCATGCCCACGCCCGCATCGTCAATATCGATTCTTCAGCTGCGATGGCTCATCCGGGAGTACTGTGCGTTCTCACAGGGGCGGACGTCCATCCGCGCTATAACCCGATTCCGCCGGTTCTTGCCGTGCGAGACGCAGAGAATCGCGACAATGAGGGCGGCGCGCCTATGTTCACTCTCATCGCAAGGGACAAGGCCAAGTACGCCGGAGAAATCGTCGCCATCGTGGTTGCGGAAACCCGGGAAGCGGCGCGCGACGCGGCCGATCTGCTGAGAGTCGACTATGAGCCGCTTCCAGTGGCCAACACGCCGGAGCAGGCGATGGAGCCCGGCGCGCCGGAAGTGCATGACGGCCGATCCAACGAGCAGGTTCGCTGGCTCAAGAGCACGGAGAACGT
>DAOUKW010000092.1:0-21916 GCA_034420915.1 Dehalococcoidia bacterium | reverse complement strand
CTCGTCACTCGGCGTGTACGCCGCATGAAAGTCTCGCCTGAATTGCTCATATGTGCCCGCTGCAATGGCCGAGCGCGCGTCATCAAACAGGCGATGGATGAACCGCAGATTGTGAATGCTCGCCAGACGGTATGCGAGCAGTTCTTTTGCCTTGAACAGGTGCTGGAGATAGGCGGCGGAGTGCGTTACGCACGTCTGGCAGTCGCACCCCTCCATCACCGGCCCTAACTCACGGGTGTAGCGAGCGTTGAGGATGTCCACCCGCCCCTGCGGTGTGTACAGCGCTCCATTTCGCGCAACCCGCGTCGGCAGCGCGCAGTCAAACGTATCGATACCCCTCGCCACTCCCTCCACGATGTCTTCCGGCGACCCAACACCCAACAGGTGGCGCGGCTTATGTGATGGCAGCAACGGCATGGAAACGTCCACCATCTTCCACATCACGTCCTTGGGCTCGCCCAGGCTCAGGCCGCCGATCGCGATGCCCTGCGTTCCGTCAAGCGCGGCGATAAACCGTGACGACTCCTCCCGCAGATCCGTTTCCATCCCGCCTTGCACGATGCCGTACAACAAGCCCGCCTCCGGGCGATGCGCTCGTGCAGAACGCTCGGCCCACAGATGCGTGCGGGCCATCGCGCGCTCCACCCCTTCTCTATCAACGCCGTAGTTCAACGGCTGATCCAGGCACATGATCATGTCCGCGCCCAGCCGCTCTTGCAGCGCCACGGCAGATTCCGGTGACAGATGGAACTGAGTCCCGTCGATGTGAGAAAGGAACGTGACCGCCTCGTCCGAAATACGCAGACGGTGTGCCAGTGAAGTCATCTGGAAACCACCGGAGTCGGTCGCGATGGGACGATCCCACCCCATGAACCCATGCAGTCCGCCTGCCTGTTCGATCAGGTCCACGCCCGGCCTGAGAGCAAGGTGATAGGCATTGCAGATCACAACCTTCCCGCCCAGTGCCGCCACGTCAGACGGAGACAGCGCTTTAACGCTTCCCTGCGTGGCCACCGGCAGGAATGCAGGAGTCTGAATCTCACCGTGCGGCGTGACGAGGGTCCCGGTTCTCGGCCCCGTTGTTGCGCCGCTTGCCGGGCTCGTCACACGGAAATACGGAGTGGACGTTGTCATGCGGTCATGCGGAAACCAGTGAGCGGGGCAAACTCACTGCACGGCGGTCAGGGCTGTTGTAATCAGCAGAGCGGTGAACAATCCGCACAGCAGGCTGTACGATGCCGTCTTGAAACGACGCCGCTGAACCGCGGGGCTCAGGGACGCTCGCTCCAGCTGCATCGTTCCCCAGACGTTGTACAGCGCGAACACCCCTGCCATCACCCAGTACACCGGCCCTTGCTCCGCAACGAAGCCCATCGCCGCCACCAAAACAATCAAGACCAACGCCAGAGAAAGGAACAGGCGTCGCGTGCTTGACCATGCTGACCGAAGCGGAAAGATACCCACTCCCGCCTGCAGATAATCCGGCCGATAGAACAGCATGATCGCCCACACGTGATGGATGACCCACACCCCGACGAACGCGCACAGCAACCCGATGACCGGCCCAAACGAGGGGTCCATCGCCAACCATCCCGCAGCAACCGGAGACGCGCTTGACACACCACCGAGGAAATGGGTCGCTTCAGTCTTCCGGAAGGACACCGCAGCCAGCGTGCCTGTCGCTCCGGCCAGCGCCGCAAGGGGGTGAATCATGAAGGCCAACACAATACCCGCGAGCACCCATGCAGCCGACCAATAAAGGCCACGTTCCGGGGGAACGATGCGGCCGCTCGGGATGCTGCGCCCCCGTGTCCGGTACATGCGCGCGTCCAGCGCCCTGTCGAGATAATTTGTCAGGCCATTTGAACCGCCACTGCCGAGAAAGACGGCCAATGTGATGAGGGCCACCCTGCCTGATTGGGCAGGGTCAGCGCCGGAGGCGACGACAGCCGCAGCAGCTCCCAGGAATGTCAGGAGAATCGTCACTCGCGGCTTGAGCAGCTCCCAATACGCGAGCCCGCTTGCCCGAAGCGCCGAACCTGAGACCGACTGATTGATCAGCATCAACTCATCCTACGCCATGCCCGTCCCTCGATAAAGCGACCCGAGCTGTTCGGCTACGCGTTTTTTCTATTCATATGTGATACATTTAACGAGTGTAGACACGTACAAAAGGGGGATTCCGTAAGACATGCGCAGGTCTCTAGTTTTTCTTGTTGGTCTTCTATTCATCGTCGGCTCGCTCGGAGTGATTGCCTGTGGCGGCGGCGGCAATGGCGATGACAACGGCGGATCAAGCGGCAGCGGCAATACAGTCGCGATTTCAATGGATGATCAGGGCGGCACATACACCATGGTAACCAGCCCAAGTTCTGTCGCCGCAGGGTCAGTGACGTTCGACATTGAGAACGTGGGGCTGATCGCGCATGAGTTCAAGGTGGTCAAGCTCAACGAAGCCGGGATGGCCGCCGACCTTACTGACTTGCCGACCGAAGCCGGTCTGATCTCTGAGACCGGCAACATGGTCGACGGAGTTGGCACGATTCTCGGCAGCCTGCTTGAGGCTGACCTGCCCGCAGACAGCGAGGATGAACTCACCCTTGACCTTGAAGCAGGCGAGTACATGCTGCTCTGCAACGTGGCCACCCACTACCAGCTCGGCATGTGGAGCGAGTTCACGGTCACTTAGACCCATATTCTCGAAGGACAAAAGAGTCCCCGCGGCGTTCAGCGCCGCGGGGACTTCGTTTGAGGGAGGTGAATTGTGGAGGCAGCAACAATCATCGGTGCGATCATCGCGTTGTTAGTGAGCATCGCGGTGTTCTTGACGCTAGGTGAAGTGCGCCGCATACGCCGGTACCTGGAAGAGGGGACGACACTTGCTCAGCGCGAAGAGGCTGACAAGCAAACTCGCCAAGAGCGGCGCGATGAGTCGAGAGCCGAAGGGCATAAGCCGCGTCAGGGGGAGTAGCATCATTTGAACGCGGGGGCGCCTACCCCTGCCCCGCCAGGCGTTCCAAATCCGACGGGCTCCTGATCTCCCGCACCGCTCGTAGAAACTCGGCCACGGACCCTGTTTGGTTCCGAACCTCTATCAGCTGCCCGAAAATCGGGCTCACCGATCCTCCCGCCGGTGAATCCGCGTAGCTCCCGTGGAATGCAAAATAGGCCTGGTTGATCTTGCGGATCGCGTAGCCATGCTCTTCATTCAGATGGACGCGCCGTGCCTCCATGTATGCCTCTGCTTCCTCAATCAGTCCCTCTGACAGCAGCCGCTCCGCCTCAATCCGGGTCTCTCTCATATACACCCCGAAGTCGAATACGCCGGGATCGCGGTGCGGCTCTGTGGGCGGTTCCGGCACGCGGAATACGGGTGGCGGCTGATCCAGGGCAATTGCCGCTGCCTCCGCGGCCACCATGTTCGCCACTGTCTCGTTGATCGTCGTCATGTCGCCACTCGCTGAATACCGTTGCCCCAGGGGATGGAAGAACAGGTAGTGGTGGACCCACTCATGGAGAATCGTGCGTACGGTTGAATCACGCGTTGACGTGGCCTTGACCAGTGCCGGATACGTTCCCATTCCACCGATATTGACCACGAGCGCCGAGAGCCCCCTATCCGTCAGCGCCCGTTCAAGGCGGAGTATCTCTTCCGTCGAAATCTCCGGTCGCAGCGGCAACGACTCCATCAATGCGATTCGGTCGCGCGGCGACACGGCCAACGCCCGCGGCAGGTCTTCCATCACAAACGAGACCGGAGGAAAGACGATCGCATCCAATACAGGCGGGTCCGATACAAGTCCTGCCTCTCGCATCGTGTTCATCATCAAGCCGCGCAGCGCCAGGGTCACCCGCGCTCGAATATCCTCCAGTTCCCGCTCGATAACCTGCTCTTCTTCCAACGCCTCAAGCAACTCAGGATCATCAGCAGGCCGGTTCGCCAGCAGCCACTCGGCTCTGCGGGCCGCCTCACGGAGCCGGGCGGTCGTCTCGAAGTACTCGTCGATTGCGCCGGGATTCTCAGGGGGAGTATTGAGCGCCGCCACGATATCCGAGGCATGACGGAGTTCCCAGACTGCGATGTTGAAGCTGTCATGCGCGGCGGACGCCCGGACACCGGCAACGATGTCCCCGGCGGGCGCGACGCATCCTGGCAGCGCCAACAACGCCCCGAGGCCCGCCGTAGCGAGAATTGCTATTCGGAGGGGCAACGCGCGAACGAAACCCATGCGGCCAGTATAGGCGCGGCGCATTGAGACACCGCGCGCCCTGCCGTAGAATGGTGCGATAAATCACCCGGCGCCCGGAGGGCGAACCGGTAAGTTGGGGGGACAGGAATGCAGAATTACTCGACATCCGACATTCGCAACATCGTGCTCCTGGGACACAACGGGGACGGCAAGACCACGCTCGCAGAGCGCCTGCTGTTTCGGTCGGGTGCGCTGAGCCGAATGGGGAAGATCGAGGACGGCACCACGGCCTCCGACTTCGAACCCGAAGAGGAGCGCCGAGGCGGTTCCGTCAACCTCTCCATCCTCCCAGTCGAATGGACAGGCAAGAAGCTCAACGTCCTCGATACACCGGGTTATATGGACTTCCTGGGCGAGATGCTCAGTGGGCTGCTGGTCGCTGACTCCGCCCTTATCGCCGTGGATGCCTCCACCGGTCCGCAGGTCGGCACGGACGCGGCGTGGAGGAGAGCGTCAGGGCGCGGCCTGGCCCGTCTGCTTGTCCTCGGCAAGATGGACCGCGAAAACGCGGACTACGACGCCATGTTCTCGGTGGTTCGGAGTCGCTATGGCACCGGCTGCGCCCCCGTCATCGTTCCAATCGGCGCGGGCGATTCGTTCCGCGGGGTGGTCGATGTTCTAAGCAGGAAAGCGTACCTCGAGGACGGCACCGAATCGGACGTGACTGATGACATGGGCGTGGACGTTGACTCGTACCGTGAACAGGTCATCGAGGCCGCGGCGGAAGCGGATGATGACCTCGCCACCAAGTACCTCGAGGGTGAGGACATCACGGACGAGGAATTGCAGGCGGCCTTGCGGGCGGGTGTTATGTCGGGCGATGTCTTTCCGGTGCTCGCCGCATCCGCGCAGGCGGGTGCCGGCACCGATGCCCTGCTGAACGTCTTGGCAAACCTGACACCGAGCCCGGCGGACGTGGACGCCCCTTCCGCCCAGACTGCCTCGGGTGAAGAGGCGACCATCACCCCGGACTCGTCCGGCGCGCTTGCCGCCCTCATCTTCAAGACCACCGCAGACCCGTTCGTCGGCAAGCTGTCCTACTTCCGCGTGCAGTCGGGCGTGATGAACACGAACAGCCAGGCATGGAACACGGCGCAGAACCAGCAGGAGCGAGTCGCGCAGATCATCGTCCCCATCGGCAAGGAACACGCCAACGTTGACAGCCTCGCGCCGGGAGACATCGGCGCAGTGGCCAAGCTTAACGTCTCGCGCACAGGTGACACTCTTTCAACTCGTGAGGCAGGCATCGTCTTGCCAGCCACCCAATTCCCCGAGCCGATCTTCAGCGTGGCGGTCGAGGCCAAGACCAAGGCCGACCAGGACAAGATGGGTCCGGCTCTCGCGAGGCTGCTTGAAGAGGACCCGAGCCTCACGATGACCCGCGAGAGTGATACGCATGAGGTCATCGTTTCCGGCCTCGGCGATTCCCACATCGATGTTGCCGTTCATAAGCTGGCGCGCAAGTTTGGCGTGGAAGTGGAGACCGGCACACCCAAGGTTCCCTATCGCGAGACAATCCGCATCTCCACCCGCGCCGAGTACAAGCACAAGAAGCAGACGGGCGGTCACGGTCAGTACGGCCATGTTGTGCTGCAACTGGAGCCGTTGAGCCGTGGCGAGGGTTTTGAGTTCGGCGAGAAAGTCGTCGGCGGCGCGGTGCCCAAGAACTTCATCCCGGCCGTGGAGAAAGGCATCCGCGACACCCTGCCGGAGGGCGCAGTGGCCCATTTCCCAATCGTGGACGTGCGCGCCGTGCTGGTTGACGGCAGCTTCCATTCCGTCGACTCGTCGGAAATGGCGTTCAAGATCGCCGCGTCCACGGCCCTCAAGCAGGGCATCCAACAGGCGCAGCCCGTTCTCCTTGAGCCGGTCATGACACTCGAGGTTGTCACTCCTGACGACTTCACCGGCGACGTGATCGGCAACCTCAACTCCAAGCGCGCCCACGTTCAAGGCATGACGACGGAGAATGAAGTCACGACGGTGCAGGCCGAGGCGCCGATGGCTGAGGTGCTCCGTTACTCGACCGAACTCCGTTCCATGACACAGGGCCGCGCCTCATACACCATGCGTTTCTCTCACTACGAGGAGGTGCCCCAGCACCTTGCCCAAAAGATCATCGACGACAGCGCCGAGTCCTAGCGAAGATTCGTTGCCAAAACGAGATCGGGGCGGCTCGTAAGCCGCCCCGACTTTTTGTCGTTGTGAAACTGATTGAGCTGTTCAGCCCTGCATCAGCTTCTGGACTTCTTCAATGAGCGCAGGCAGTACCTGCTTGTAGTCGCCGACCACGCCGAAGCGCGACTCACTGAAGATGTTGGCCTCAGGATCACGGTTGATAGCCACGATGTTCTTGGAACCGGAGCAGCCTGCCATGTGCTGGCTTGCGCCGGATAGAGCGATCGCGAAGTAGACATCCGGAGAGACAACGCGTCCCGTGATGCCGATCATCAAGTCCTGATCGCAGAAGCCGGAGTCAGTGGCTGCGCGCGTCGCGCCAACCGCGGACTGTGGCAGTAGCGTCTGGAGCTTGTAAAGCTCATTGAAGCCCGCCTCGTCGCCCATGCCGCGTCCGCCGGTCACGACAATCGTTGCGTCCTCCATCCGGATGCCCTCAACCTGCGCGTCCTCATGCTTGACGAACCGGGAACGAACGGATGAGGCGTCCAGGCCGACGTCAACGTTGACCACGTTGCCGGAGCGGCCGCTCTGCGGCTCCGCGCCGTCATACGCCTTCATGTGGACCGTCGCAATGGCGGGCATCTTGGGGAACGAGACAACCTGCCTGAACAGGCCGCCCGCCACGGATCGCGCCGCTTGCAGCTGCCCATCCGCAATGCTCAAACCGGACGTGTCAGACGCGATGCCCGTTTGCAGGCGCACCGCAAGATATGGGCCAAGATCGCGCCCGTTGGGCGTGTGGCCAATCAGGATGATGCGCGGGTTCGCCTGCTGTGCGATGGCGATAACCGCCGGGGTGTATGTCTCGTTCAAGTAGCTGGCGAACTGATCTCCGTCAACCAAGTACACGGTGTCCGCGCCCAGATCGATAATGTCCTGCGCGCGATCACCCACGCCGCTGCCGATCAGCGCCGCCGCAATCGGCTCGCCCAGGTCTGCTGACAGTCCCTGCGCCGCCGACATCAACTCGTTCGTAATCGAGCCCAAAGAACCGTCCGCGCCTGTCTCCGCAACAATCAGAATGCCGTTCTCACCGGCCATCTCTCGTTCTCCTTCTCGTTCCGTGATTCGGAATTGTCTTTGTCTGGACCGGTCTAAATGAGGCGTTCCTCACGCAGCCGCTGGGCCAACGCCTTGGCCGCTTCCGCCGGTGACTCGCCCTCGATCATCTCGACGTTGGACGCTTTCTCAGGCGCGAACAGGTCAATGACCTCTGTGAACGGATCTGCTGCGTCCATCGCCTCAAGGTCTCCCTTGCCCCAGACCGTTGGATCAACTCGGCGGGCCGCCATGATGCCTCGCATCGTTGCGTACCGCGGCTGTCCAAGCTCGTTGGACACGGTCACCAGGGCGGGCAGTCGCGCAGCCACCGTGTCGATGCCATCATCGACGATGCGGTCGATCTGCACCTCGTCTCCGGTCACATCAACGGCGATCGCGTTCGTGAGAACGGGAATATCGAGAATGGCCGCCAGGGCCGTTGCCACGATTCCCTGGTCAAGGTCGGATGACTGCCTGCCTGAAACAATGAGATCAAAATCACCGATCTTGCGAATCGCCGCCGCCAGCGCAGAGGCAACTGTCACTGGGTCGCCGTTCGGCAGATCGGGATCCTGGACCAGGTAGAGGTCATCAGCGCCCATCGCCAGCGGCCGCTTGATCACGTCCAGCACGTGGCTCTCTCCGAGGCTCACGACGCTGACCGTTGTATCGGCATCGGCGTCCTTGATGCGAAGCGCCGCTTCCGCGGCGTAGTTGTCATAGTCGCTCACGGCTGCCGGGACGCTCGCCGCGACGGCCACTCTCTTGGCCGCCCGATCCGCCGTGAAGGAGCTTTGCGGCGCCTCCGGATCAGGCACTTGTTTAACGGTAACGATGATGCGCATTCATACCCCCAAAAACCCGTCTTACATGGGAACGCCCCCAGCATCTGGAGGCACTAAATGTATAGCATTCTGGGTTGATTAGTGTCAAATTGCACAAACGGGGCGGGCGCCCCTCAAACGACCCTCGTCAAGCCCAAAATCCCCATACCCCGTGCTATACTGCCCCGAATGGCGGGATGAGCAGCCGAAACTGGGCGGGAGGGGCGGTATTGTGATCCCTGAGAAGGAATTTCTCTGGACAATCGGCGACCTTAAGTGGATCCTCTTCGCGCTTGCCGGCCTCACGGTCGCATACATCTTTTACCGACTCTATGAGCGTGCCCAACTCTGGAAATTAGGCCAGCCGGCTGACCGCCTCGGCAACCCCATCACACGCGGCATCGCATTCACCCGTCTCCTCGTCACACAGGGCTATGGCCATGAGAAATTCCTGCGAGACCGCTACGGCGGCTTCATGCACCTGCTCATCTTCTGGGGCGCGTCCATGCTCTTCCTCGGCACCGCTGTCGGCACCGTTGAAGAAGAGTTCCTCTACCCGCTCAAGCACCGGGGAGTGTTGGAGTGGCCGGTTGGCAACTGGTACCTGTACTCCTCGCTCGCATGGGACATCGGCGGACTCATGGCTCTCGCGGGTCTCACCATGGCCATCTTCCGCCGTTCAGCTATCGGAAAACCCCACTCCCCCGGCCTCCTCGACGACAAGATCATTCTCACACTCGCCATCATCCTCATTTTCCAGGGATTCGGCCTTGAAGGACTAAGGCAGCTCGGCCAGACATCGTTTGGCATTGAATATCTCGACCATCCGGATTGGGCAATCTGGTCGCCCGGCGGCTTTGCGTTCGCCGCATTCTTCTACGAATCTGTTGGCATCCGCGCCGACACGGCGGAAACAATCTATCGGGGCCTCTGGTGGTTCCACTCAGCCACCGTCCTCGGGTCTTTGTTGTACGCCGCATTCACGCTGTCCAAGTTCAGCCACACCTGGATCTCACCCGCCAACTGGTTCTTCCGCAACCTTGAGCCGCGCGGCAAGCTGCAGGCCATCCCCAACCTTGAAACCCGGGAGACGTTTGGCGCGGCAACACTGACCGATTTCACGTGGAAACAGCTTATGGACGGCGACGCCTGCACGCGGTGCAGCCGCTGCACGGACAACTGCCCTGCCAACATCACCGGCAAGACTCTCTCGCCGATGATGGTCATCCAGAATCTCAAGGGATACGTCGGCTCCTACGGCGAGGCGCTCTATAAGGCCGGAGGGGATGAGTCCAAGGTGGAGCAGTCGCTGATCATGGCTCCGGCGGGTGAGGTCGTCGATGAGGAAGACCTCTGGTCATGCGTCACGTGCGGCGCGTGCATGGAGGCCTGTCCCGTCTTTATCGAACACGTCCCGACAATCGTTGAGATGCGCCGCGCGCTCGTCATGAACGAAGGTCGCTTGCCGGAGACGGCAGAGGCCGCACTACGCAGCCTCGAAACGCGCGGACACCCGTGGAGCGGCATGAGCCGCACCCGCACGGAATGGGCAGAGGGACTCGACGTCCCACTCATATCCGAGGTCGAAAACCCGGAGGATTTGGAAGTCCTGTATTGGGTCGGCTGCGCCGCCTCCATGGAAGACCGCTCCATGCGCATCGCCCGCGCGACCGGACGCATTCTCATCAACGCCGGAATCAAGTTCGCAATCCTGGGCGACGAGGAGTCCTGCACCGGAGATCCCGCCCGCCGCATCGGCATGGAGTACCTGTTCCAACTCCAGGCCATGCAGAACGTCGAGACACTGGACCGTTACGGCGTCAAGACAATCGTCACCACCTGCCCGCATTGCTTCAACACCATCTCGAACGAATACCCGCAATTCGGCGGAAACTACCGCGTCATGCACCACACGCAGTACCTGCAGAGCCTCGTCGCGGATGGCCGTCTAACCCTTGACCAGACCCGGCAGGGTCCGACTTTCGGGACCGTCACCTACCACGATCCTTGCTATCTCGGCAGGCACAACGGCGTGTACGATGCGCCGCGTGAGGTCGCGGACGCCATCCCCGGCATTGAAAAGCTCACGGAGATGGGCATGCACCGCAACCGCGCGTTCTGCTGCGGCGCGGGCGGCGGACACATGTGGATGGAAGACGGCCCCGGCAACGAGAAGATCAACCACCGACGCACGCGCCACGCAATTGAGGCGGGCGCCGATGTCATCGCCGTCGCCTGCCCGTTCTGCGCCCAGATGTTTGAGGACGGCGTCCGTGTCACGGGGCAGGACGAGACGATGCGTGTTCTCGATCTCTCTGAGATGATCGTCCAGACCATCGACGAGCCGGAGCCCGCCGCTGCTGCGGAAGACTCCGAGTCCGGCTAGCGCCAAATCCTTCAAAGACAAGAGCGTCAAGGCGTGCAAACTCCCCTACGACCCTCCTAATCTGCTTATACTAGGAGTGTGAAAGTGTTCACTCTGTTTTTCTTGGCAAGCGCGGGGCACACCCTGTAGTGCTGCGGCTTCCACGCATCATGGGCTACCAGCGGCAACCCCGCAGAGAGGGCGACAGCGAGCTCGATGAGCTTTTGCGCCCTTTGCGTGAGCTTTTTGGCCGGCTGAGGGGCGGTTCAGGCAACGGCCAGGGCGGCCCCAGGCCCCCGACCGACCCGGGCGCGCCCCGACCGCCTATTCCCATTGGGCGCATCGGTGGGATCCTTCTTGGGGTCATCGTTCTCGTATGGCTCGGCTCCGGCATCTACATTGTCAACCCCGGTGAGGTCGCCGTCGTCCGAACATTCGGCAACTGGAACGGCGATCAACAGACGGAGGGACTGCATTGGCATATTCCCTGGCCCGTTGAACGCCAGGACGTCCTTAGCATTCAGCGCGTTCAGAACATGGAGCTTGGATTCAGAAGCGTGGGCGAAATAGGATCGGGTGAGGGCCTTGTTCAGAGGCCTACTGAGTCACGCATGATCACCGGTGACGAGAATCTCGTCGACGTGCAGTTGGTTGTTCAATACCGCATTCGTAATGCCGGCGCGTTCCTCTTCAACGTCAAGGACCCGTCTGAGAATGGACGGCCTGACGGATTCACATTGCGTGATGCCACGGCGTCCGCGCTGAGACAAGTGGTAGGACAGCGTCCCATTGACGATGTGCTGACAACCGGTAAGGAAGTGGTGCAGGTTGAAACCCAGCAACTCCTGCAGCGGCTGTTGGACGACTACGGCACCGGCATCATGGTCGTCAACGTACAGTTGCAGGACGTCCAGCCGCCCGACGAGGTGCAGGAGTCATTCAAGGACGTCATCAGCGCGCGCGAGGACCGCGCCCGATTCATCAACGAAGGCGAGGCGTATCGGGAAGACATTGTTCCCAAGGCGCGCGGTGAGGCCGCTCGCATAGTCCAGGCTGCCGAGGCCTTCAAGGTGGAGCGCGTACGGGAGGCAACGGGTAATGCCAGCCGGTTCCTCGAGCGACTGCGCGAGTACCGCAATCACCCCGAAGCAACGCGCCGTCGCCTCTATATCGAAATGATGGAGCGTATCCTCCCGAGAGTCGAAGTTATCGTGGTCGACGATGAAATCGGCGCCAACGTTCTGCCGTTCCTGCCGCTGACTGACCAGGAATCGACGGGGGCCTAGCCATGCAGCAGCGCCAGGGACTCCCGAACATACAGCGGCTGGTCAGCATTGCCCTGGTCTTGCTGGGCGGCGCCCTCCTTATCCTGCTCAGTCAGAGCGTTTATGTTGTCGACGAGACTGAGCAGGTCATTATTACCCGCCTTGGAGAGTATCGACGTGAGGCTACCGAACCCGGCCTCCGCTTCAAGACGCCGTTCATTGAGTCAGTACACCGGATAGAAAAGCGCCTGTTGCGGTTTGACTCGGAGCCGTCCGAATTCCTCACCGCCGAGAAGAAGGCTCTCATCATCGACTCCTACGCCCGTTACCGCATTATCGACGCCCGGCAGTTCTTTGAGGTCGTCCGCACCGAGTTGGGCGCTCGCGGCAGATTGGAGGCCATCATCTCCTCCGAAATCCGCGAGGAAGTCGCCACTCATGACCAGATCGAAGTTATCCGTGATAACCGTGAGTCTCTCATGCGCAATGTCACGGAGCGCAGCAACGTCAAGGCGCTAGAGTTTGGCATGTCCGTTGTGGACGTCCGCATCGTCGGCGCGGACTTCCCCGCTGAGGTTGCCACCAGCGTCTATGACCGGATGCGCTCAGAGCGAACACGAATCGCCAACCGCTTCCGCGCAGAAGGTGATGAGGAGAAGGCAAAGATTGAGGCTGAGGCCGACCTTGAGCGCGCCCAGATCCTCGCAGAGGCCAATGAGAGAGCGCGGACTATTCGTGGTGAGGGTGAAGCGGAGGCCATCGGTATCCAGGGCCGCGCCATCGACACCGACCGCGATTTCTACAACTTCGTCAGGACCCTTGAGGCGTATGAGCTTTCCTTGACGGACGGCACAACCCTTGTGGTTCCGCTCGATTCGGACTTCTATCAGTTCCTGACGGACGTTTACCCGATCGGCGACGAACGCCGCACCGACTAATTCGGGGACTCCTCACTCGTAAACCTCTCTGCGGCCCGGCAGTTCTCTATCAGCACGCATTCGGAACATAGCGGCTTTCGCGACTTGCACACGTCCTTGCCATGCGCCACGAACAGCGCATGGTACTCATTGAACAACTGCACGTCCATCGGCAGTGATTCATGAAAGAGAGCGCGCAGGGTGTCATACGTGGGCCTGGACTCTGCATCGATAATGCCCAGCCGACCCAGCACGCGGGTGGTGTAGGCATCGATGACGAACGACGGCAGGTTTCCCGCGTAAAGCAGCATTGAATCCGCCGTCTCCGGCCCAACACCGTGGAGAGCCAAAAGCTCCTCTCGCAGTTCGTTGAGCGGTTTGGAAGCGAACAGTCTCTCAATGTCATCACCATAGCCGTCGAGATACTCTCCAAGCGCGCGAAGTTTACGTGCCTTGGCGTTGAAATAGCCGGATGATCGAATCAGGACGGCAAGGTCTTCAAGTGGCCGGGTCCGCAGCGCCTCCGGGTTGAGAGCATCCGCCTCCCGCAGCGCGGAGATCGCTTTCTCCACGTTCGTCCATGCCGTGTTCTGCGTCAGGATCGCCCCGATCATCACTTCGAACGGCGTCTCGCCCGGCCACCAATGCTGCTCGCCATACGCGGCAAAGAGCCGGTCGTAGAGTTCGGGCAGGCCGAGAGTTTTCTTTCGTCGGCGGCGACCTGGTCTATTCGTTGTCACGAACCAGCCTCGCGCCGAGTTCATATGCCTTCGTCAGAGCGTCCGGTTTGCCCTGCACGTCGGTTGGGCGCACGACGCCGGCAACCAGCAGGCGCTCCGCCTCGCGGAAGTGCATACTCACCAGCCAGGAGCGCGTGGCCTGCACCGCGCCGTCAAACTCCGTCGGGTCGTCTCGATCGGCGGTAGCGATGATGAGCGCCCTGCCCGCGCTGCTATCACGCCGGAGCTGTTGATTCATGACGTACTTTCGGACCCACATCGGCTGCGTTCGGTCATAAAGCGCCTGGGTTTGAGCAGGCACGCCGCGAAACGCGATGGGAAAAGCAATATAGATCAAGTCCACGGATCGCAGCTTTGCGTACAGCGCTTGCATATCGTCCAGCACCGTGCAGACGCCGGTGAGCATACAGTCTTCGGACTGCGGGCAGATGCAGGGGTTGATGGAAAGATCCAGGAGGCTAATGAGTTCCGTGTCCGCGCCGGCATCCCGTGCCCCCGCAAGCGCCCGCTCCAACAGCGTCTCGCTATTGCCGCCGCGCCTTGTGCCGCCTGCGATTCCAAGCACTGAAATAGTCACAGTCGGATTATAGGCGCGCCGGCCCGTGCGGTACGATGGAACACACGGCTGAAAGAGGGGGCGGGGGAACAATGGTAACGACGACTACGACATTCCGGCAGCGGCTGCGCGAGGCGAGCGAGCACAACAACTCCCTCCTCTGTGTTGGCCTCGACCCCGATCCCGCCGAAATGAACGGCCGAGACATTGCGGACTTCTGCATCGCGATCATCGACGCCACAATCGACCTCGTCTGCGCCTACAAGCCGAATCTCGCCTTCTACGAGGCACACGGCTCGGCGGGATACGCCGCGCTTGAGAGAATCATCGACCACGTGAACGGGCGCGTGCCCGTGCTCGGTGACGCCAAGCGGAATGACATCGGCAACTCCGCGCGCTTCTACGCCAAGGGGCTATTCGAGACGATGGGCTTAGACGCCGTCACCGTCAATCCGTTCCTCGGGCGGGACAGCCTCCAACCGTTCCTCGATTATGAGGACAAAGGGGTGTTCATCCTGTGCCGCACATCCAACCCGGGCGGCGCGGACATACAGGGCCTCAGCGCCAGCTACGACGGCGTTCCGATGCCGCTTTATGAAGCCGTCGCCCACCTGAGCAACTCGTGGGACACAAACGGCAACATCGGCCTCGTGACGGGCGCGACGTACCCGTCCGAAGCGCAAAGAATTCGTGAGATTTGCCCTGATATGCCCTTCCTCGTTCCCGGTGTTGGCACGCAGGGCGGCGAGCTTGAGGCGGCACTGTCAGCGACCCTTGATGCAGACGGCGGCGGTGTCCTCGTCAATTCGTCGCGCGGAATCCTGTACGCCTCCGGCGGCCCTGACTTCGCGGATGCCGCCCGCGTCGCAGCAGAGAATCTCCGAATGCAGATAGAGAACGCTCGCTCGTCTGCCTAACGTTTAGTCGTCAGACCGCCCCCACCAGCGAAAGCACAACGGTGACAGAGGCGAGGCTCGCAAGCGTCCCTGCCACCACGATTCCGCTGGCAAGCTCCGGCCTGCCCTTGTACTGCGTCGCCAGAATGATGGTGAGAACGGCGGTTGGCATACCAGCCACGACAATGAGCACTTTCGACGTCAGATCGTCGAATTGCAGCAACTGAACGAGTCCGTAAGCGACGAGGGACGACAGCACCAGCCTAATCACAACGACGCCCGCAATCGCCCTCGCTCCCGCCATTTCGCGCGTGGAGGCAAGCTGGATCCCCAGGACGATGAGCATGGCCGGAATCGCGGCATCACCCATGATCTGGGCGGGCTGCTGGATGAAGTCCGGCAGCTCGATGGCCAACATGCTGACAGTAAGGCCGAGTACCGCGGCATAGCTTGTGGGCAGCTTAGCGACGGACACGAGGGAGCCAATAAGATTAGATTGGGCGCGGGAGGCGATGAACGCGCCAACCGTCCACGCGAGAATCGCCTGCGTCACGAAGAAGACCACCGCGATGGCCAGTCCTTTGTCTCCGAACGCGAACAGCGCCACGGGCAGGCCATAGTTGCCCGCGTTCATGAACAGTGCGCCAATGACAAAGGTCGATTGCGCGTCTTGCGGCACTCTCATCGCCCGGGCGGCGACATAGGCAATGATGTACAGCGACGCCATCAAGAGCAGGCTGAACGCGGCGATGCGGGCAAGGTCCTCAAGAGCGACTTGCGTGGTGGCGAGGCCGTTGAAGACAAGCGCAGGGCTGAAGATGAAGAGGATCGCCTGGCTGAGCGGCTCCGGTGAGATTGGCCTGAACCTGTGAACAAGCGCGCCGACCGCCGCCATCAGGAAGACGGGAAAGACGACGCTGATGAAGATATTCAGGAAATCCATTCAGCGTTGATGCGGTCGAGGAGGTCCGGCAACTCCTCCAGTGAGCTGATCACGCGGGCATCCTTATAGCCCTCGAATACGCCATCCCTGTCTAGGAGGATGGGCAGAATGCCAACTCCCGCCGGGCCCTGCACGTCCGCAAGCGGCTGATCGCCCACGTGGACAACCTCATCGGCGCTTGCCCCTGCCCTCTTGAGTGCCTCCTCAAATATCGGAGCGTTGGGCTTGGCAACACCGATCTCCTCCGATGTGACCGCAAAGGACATGAACTCAGCAATGCCAAGGTCAAGCAGCGTCTGTGCCAGGCCGCCCTCGAAATTGGTAACCACGCCGATGGAGTAATCCTTCTCCCGGAGCGCCTGCAGCGACGGCACAACATCCGGGAACATCGCGAAGCCCTGCCGCGTCTCCCAGACTCGCTCAAAGATGCGGCTCGCCAACTCAAGGTCCACCGTCACCCCCGCGCCGGCAAGCAGCAGCATCTCGTACCGCCCCCACAGCTCTCTCACGTCCTCCGGTATACGGCGGCTCAGCGGGAGCTTTCCGTTCTCCTCGGAGAGGAATTGGTCGGCGGCGGGATAGGCGCGAAGGACGGCGTTCGTGTCGACGGTGATGCCGAATTCGGCGCATGCGGCGGCCTGTATCTGCTCGCGTCGGGGCTCGAACCTGACGATGGTGTTGTAGAAGTCCAGAGAGATTGCCCGAATGCGCGCCATAGCAATTCTCATCGTAACATCGGCGCTTTCTGGTAAGCGTGGACAAGGCACTTAAATCCGGCGTCTGTACCCTTGACCCCAAGTACGCTCAGAACGTAGCATGACGCAATCCGATGGCAGCGCGGGACAGGATAATCCGGTCTTTCACCCATCGACATAATGGGACTGGTGGCGTAACGCCTGAATTGACCGAGGACCAAGGGGGTTTCAGCAGATGAATTCCAGCCTGATCAGCAAGATCGAGAAGGCGCGGAAGTACGCCGAGGAACGGGACGACCGAATCAGGTTTGAGTCGTTTCGTGCCCGAGTTTCAGGCGACAACAGCGAGCACGTCGTCGAGCTTAAGGACGGCGTCTTTACGTGCGACTGCGACTTCTTCGAGGGCTGGAGTTCCTGCAGTCACGTGATGGCGATGGAGCGCATCCTGGGCGCAACCATCCCCGAGCCGCCCGTCCCCGAACACCGCTAGCCATCAAACAGCGGCCTTAGCCGCGCGTAGGTCCTATCCAGACTTTCCGGGACCAGCTTCGTCTCGCCCACGACGGCCATGAAGTTCGTGTCGCCGCCCCACCGCGGAACAACGTGCAGGTGCAGATGCCCCGGCACGCCCGCTCCCGCCAGTTGTCCGATGTTCATACCGACGTTGAACCCGTCCGGCCCGTACTCCACCTTCAGGATGCCAACACTGCGCTGAGCCAACTCCCACATTTCCGCCCCGGTGTCCGGCGGCAATTCTTCCAGCGCGCCGATGTGCTCGTACGGCGCGACCATCAGGTGGCCGGTGTTGTATGGGTACAGATTCAGGATGATGAATGAGCGTTCTGCACGGTGAAGGATGTAAACCTCATCGTCCTTGTCGAGAGTCGGATTCTCACAGAGAAAACACGTTGACGCGCCCTGCTCTCCGGCCTGACCTGTCACGAATTCCGCCCTCCACGGGGTCCACAGCCGTTCCATGGCATCACTGCCCTACGGCGCAAGGAACTGGACTGTTGGGGGCGGCGCATCAAGCTGTTCCAGGAATGCCTCAACGGTTGTAACGGGCAGCATGCATATAAAATTCTCGCAAACGTAGGCCGTCGCCTTGTCGTTGATCATGGAGCGCCCTTCCAGCACGGGCAAATCACCCCACTCGAACGCCTTATCCGGCGTGGCGGCAACCACGATCTTGTTCGGCATGAACCGCGTATTCAGGGCATCCAATAACTCGCCCATGTCGTCCGCCGCCCTGTCGCCGATGAGCGCAATCTCCTTGGTGGAGCCGATAGCGAAATCAAGCGCGGCGAGCCAGTGCCCGACCGCCGTCGGGTAGCGCTCCATGTACATGTGGACACTGCGAAGCGCTCTTTCCGCAATGGCGTGATAGTTCCCGTTGCCGGTGAGGGCGTGGAGGCGCAGCAGGACTTCCGTCGCCGCTGCTCCGCCGGACGGTGTGGCGTTGTCCAGCACGGTGCGGGGACGGACCACAAGCGCCTCAGCATCACTGCCGATGTCGTAGAAGATCGATGCGGCGTCATCCCAGAAGAGTCCAATGATGCTGTCCGCCAATGACACCGCCTCGTCCAGCCAGCGTCGATCAAAGGTGAGTTCAAAGAGCGAGAGCAAGCCGTTGGCGAGATTGGCATGGTCTTCAAGGTAGGCGAGGATGCGGGCCTCGCCATCCTTCCAGGTTCGCAGCAAACGGCCCTCCGGCGTCCGCATCGTCTCAACCAGGAACTCCGCCTGCTTCTCGGCGGCGGCGCGGTAGTCGTCCCTTCCCAGCGCCCCCGCTGCTTCGGCAATCGCCCTCAGTAACAGGCCGTTCCAGCCCGTCAGGATCTTCTCGTCGCGGAACGGCCTCACTCTGCCTTCTCGCGCCTCAAGCAGGGTCTGTCGGGAGCGGGCGAGCGATTCATAGACGTCCTCAACCGACATGTTGTGGCGCGCAGCCAGTTCATCGTCGGACGCGACGCGGTTGAGGACGGACGAGCCGCTGTCCTCAAAGTTGCCGAACTCAGTGACACCGTAGGCATCGCAGAACAGGCCAGCGGCGGACTCATCGCCCACCGCAGCGCTGATCTCGGCAGGTGTCCAGACGTAGAATCTGCCTTCTTCGCCCTCACTGTCCGCGTCGAGCGTGGAATAGAAACCGCCCTCCGGAGACAGCATCTCCCGCAACAGGAAATCGACTGTTTCCTCGACGACACGCCGGAAGTCATCCCGCTTGGTGAGCTGCCACGCGTGGAGATACACGCCAACCAGCAGCGCGTTGTCGTAGAGCATCTTTTCAAAGTGTGGAACCAGCCATTGGGCATCGGTGCTGTAGCGATGGAATCCACCGCCAAGCTGATCGTACAGCCCGCCTGCCGCCATGTGCTCCAGCGTCGTTTCGAGGATGGCGCGGGCGTTGGAATCGCCGTCGTTCGCGGAGATGTATCGCATCAGGAATTCAAGCAGCATAGGCTGCGGGAACTTGGGCGCGGCCATGAACCCGCCGTTCGCCGCGTCAAACGTACTGCTCAGCTGCGAAAAAGCCTCCGTGAACAGGTCCTTTGACAGCAGCGAGTCCTGCCCGCTTGATGCAACAGTGGCGCGGCGGAGATGATCGACGATGTTCTGCCCCGCCTGCTTGATCTCCGACTTGCGGGCCGTATACGCATCCAGCACCGTGGTCAGGACACGCGGAAAACCGGGCATTCCGGGGCGGTCCTCCGGCGGATAGTATGTGCCTCCGAAGAATGGCGATCCGTCCGGCGTCAGGAAGACGCTCAGCGGCCAACCGCCGTGGCCGGACAGCGCTTGCACCGCGTCCATGTACACGGAATCGATATCCGGCCGCTCTTCGCGGTCAACCTTGATGGAGACGAAGTTGTCGTTGAGGAGCTTGGCCGTGTCCTGATTCTCGAACGACTCGCGCTCCATGACATGGCACCAGTGGCAGGACGAGTAGCCGATGCTGAGGAAGATCGGCACGTCGCGTTCCTGCGCCGCCGCCAGCGCCTCCTGTCCCCACGGGTACCAGTCCACGGGGTTGTGCGCGTGCTGCTGTAGATACGGGCTTGTCTCATTGATCAGGCGATTCGGCACGCTGCGTCTCCTCGTTCCCCTGCGAGCGCCCGAGCGCCCGCTGTTCACCGTTACCGCCGGAAATGACGGCGGTTGTCTAGTCGCTCTCGCCCTGCGACCACTGCCAGAGGGCGGGTTTGATGCGTTCAAGGATGAGAATGCCCTTGCGCGTATCACTCGCCAGACGCGCCGGGTCGCTCTTTGAGACGCGCCGTTTGAACAGCCAGTACGTAAACGTCTTGTACTCGTCCAACGAGGACCGTACGGGCGCCTTGGCTTTTCGTCCCGTCGCAAGGCGAAACTCTGTGCGGAGATCGCCCATTGGCGCTCCGTAGAGGCGGCTCATCGCTTCATCTTCAATGAGGTTTTCGCGGGCGGCGAGACTCTGTTGCGCCTTCGCAACCTCCTCGATGTTGGCCTGCTGCAACGCCTCCTCCACCACCACGCCGTACAGGAAGTTCAGGTGAGCGGCATGCTTGCCGTGGCCAATGGTGCGCCGAAAGAGTTCGGCGTTGATATGGACCGGCGTCCGGCCCTCGAACAGCAGACGCGTCGCTTCCTGCTCAGGAATTATGTCGCCCGCCGCCTCAATGAGCCTCCCCGCGAGCAGCAGCCAGTCGAAGGCCTCTCCTGCAATAACATAGGTGTACTCGCGCCCATTAAGCTTCTCACTCGGCGCGCTCCACTCTGCAACGGCGTTGAGGAGAGCGAGGAACCAGTTCTCACCGCCACGCGCGGCGGCGATAAACGACTCAACGATTTCCTCCGGAGTTCGATGTTCCTGCGCCCCATTGACGTGTGGGGCCTCAACGTCGACAACCGTTTGCACGGAGGCGCGCGACTGCGGAGTCATGGCGACTTGGCCGGCAGAGTGGTCGGCGCCTTTGGTAAGCGGCGCATCAGGCACCGGCTCCGTGGCATCTCTTGTACTTGAGGCCGCTGCCGCAATAGCAGGGATCGTTGCGGCGAATCTTGGGAGTGGCACGGCGAACGGGGCCGCGAGCCGCCTGCGCATCCGGGGCCTGTCCGCTCGCATCTCGCTGCTGAGAGGCCATCGGGCTTTCGGCCATCTCACCGCGGCCTGCCACCGCGCCGTTTGGCGCGACACCATTAGCCGCAGCCGCGACGCGTCGAGTGGGTTGGGTGGACACGTCGAGATGGAGCACGGTGCGGACGATGCCGTTGCGTAGGCGGTCCATCAGCTCCTGGAACATGCCGTGGCTTTCCTGCCGATACATGACCAACGGGTTGCGCTGCCCGTATGCCTGCAGTCCGGCGCTCATGCGCATCTGCTCCATGGCGGTCAGGTGCTGAACCCAGAGGTTATCGAGCGTTTGCAGCAGGACAAGGCTTTCCACTTCCCGCAACCGTTCCGCGCCAAGCTCTTCTTCGATTTCCTCATAGACGGCCAGCGCGTATTCGACCAATTCGTCGGTGATCTCCGTTCGCGTCAGGTCGAGTATTTGGCCTGCCTCGAGCCAGTCCGGGGCCGGAAAGGCGGCGCGCACGGCTGCCACAAAACCCTCGACGTCCCAGTTGGCCGGGTCACGGTCTCCCAGGTGCGCGTCAACGATGGCCGCGCACTCGTCGGCAACCATCTGCCGAATGTTCTCCCGCAGATCCTCTGATTGCAGGACCTTGGCACGCTCAGAATAAACGATTGAGCGCTGGCGGTTGATCACATCGTCATATTCCACAAGGTGTTTGCGTACTTCAAAGTTGTTGCCCTCGACGCGGACCTGCGCGTTCTCAAATGCTCGCGAGACCATGCGGTTCTCGACGGCATCGTCATCCTTCAGGCCGGACCATGACATGATCGACTTGACCCGGTCGCCGCCGAAACGCTTGATGATCTCATCCTCAAGCGAGACATAGAATTGCGACGCGCCGGGGTCGCCCTGCCGCCCAGCGCGGCCACGCAGCTGGTTGTCGATGCGCCGGGCCTCGTGCCGCTCGGTGCCGAGGATGAACAGGCCGCCCAGATTGAGCACCTCATCATGCTCTCGCTGCCAGTCATCCGCGTCGCGGCCCTCCGGGTTGCCGCCGAGAATGATGTCCGTGCCGCGGCCGGCCATGTTGGTGGAAACGGTTATCGCGCCGAGGCGGCCGGCCTGCGCAACAATCTGCGCCTCGCGGTCATGCTGCTTGGCGTTGAGAACCTCGTGCTCCAGCCCCTC
>DAOUKW010000091.1:0-17293 GCA_034420915.1 Dehalococcoidia bacterium | reverse complement strand
AGACGCCGCGCCATGTATGCCGCCTACGCCTACTGCCGCCTCTGCGACGATCTCTCTGACGATGACCTGCCAATCGATGAAAAAACGAGACGGATCCAGGGCATCAACGGACTGCTTGAGGAAGCGCGCGCCGGAAACCCCGACGGGCCTGTCTTTGAGGCGCTGGCCCATGCCGCCGCGGAGTATGACATTCCCTACGACGATCTTGTGGAGGTGGCGCGCGGCGTTGAGATGGATCTCACCATCTCCCGCTACGAGACCTTTGATGACCTCGCGACATATTGCTACCGCGTTGCGTCCGTCGTTGGCTTGATATGCATCCAGATCATGGGCTATACGGATCAGCGGGCCCGCGAATACGCCATCGACCTCGGCCTTGCCATGCAGCTCACAAACATCCTGCGGGACATCCGCGAGGACGCCGAGCGTGGACGCATCTACATTCCGCAGGAGGACCTGCGGCGATTCGGCTACAGCGAGGAAGACCTGCTCGCAGGCAGGGTGAACGATCAGTTTCGCAGCCTGATGGAGTTCGAGGTGGCTCGCGCAAGGGAGTATTTCGAGCACGGAAAGCGGCTGCTCAAGCTCCTGCCCGTCCGCACCCGCGCTTTCCCTGCCGTCCTTGGCGGACTCTACGGGCGCGTCCTCGATAGAATCGAAGCAAGGAACTACAACGTCTTTGAAGGTCGGGTTGGCCTCTCAACCCGCGAGAAAGTCGGGTTGGCGGTGCGACTGTGGATTCAGAGTTACGTCCCGATGGAGCGCGTAGCCACTGCGTGGTGATTGGCGGCGGGCTTGCCGGCCTCTCCGCGGCAAGCGCCCTCGCCGAACGCGGCATCACTGTCACCCTGATTGAACGCCGCAACTATCTCGGCGGTCGGGCTTTTTCCTTTGTTGATCCCCAAACGGGCATGGAGTTGGACAACGGCCAGCACGTCTTCCTCCGCTGTTGCACTGAATACATCGACTTTCTCAAGAAGATCGGTGTGTTCCCGCAGACAACACTTCAGGAGCAGCTGCGTGTGACGGTGGCCGACAGGGAGGGAAAGCGGGGCGTCCTGTCATCCGCACGGTTTCTCCCGGCGCCGCTTGACCTCCTGCCCTCCCTCCTGCTCTACCGGCATCTCGGGCTGACGGACAGGCTGCGAATCGTCCGCGGCATGATGAGCATCCGTCGCACAAACAGGGAACGCGAGCGGGCACAGTTGGAATCGATGTCCTTTCACGACTGGCTCCTGGAGCATGGGCAGAACGCGAAGACCATCGCGGCTCTCTGGGAACTCATCACGCTGCCCATCCTCAACGACACAATTGATGCCGCCAGCGCCTACATGGGCATCATGGCATTCCAGGACTCCCTGCTTGCGGGCAAGGGGATGGCCGATCTCGGCTATTCGCGCGTGGGGTTGTCAACGCTGGTCAGTGACGGCGCGCGCGGTTACATCGAATCACGTGGCGGCAGGCTTCTCATGGGCCGCCGGGTAAGTGACCTGTGTATCACAGACGGCCGCGTCACGGGAGTGAGGATTGGCGAGGAGACCATAGATGCGGACGCAGTGATCAGCGCCGTGCCGTGGGACGGTCTTGAGAGGCTGTTGATCAGCGAGGATGCGGACCCCTCTTTAACGAGTGTCAACCCGCCGCAGCTGGAATGGGCGCCCATTGTGGGACTGCACATCGGTTATGACCGTCCGGTTATGGATGAGCCGTTCCTGACCGTTCTGGACAGCCCAATCCAATGGATATTCAACCGCTCACTCATGCAGGAGTCAGCCGATGCGGACTCACGCGTGTTGGTGTCGATCAGCGCCGCGTGGCGCGAGGCAGGCATGACAGAGGGCGAGTTGCGTGACATGGCTGAGGCTGAACTGCGGCCCGTGCTGCCGGAGACACGCGATGCTTCAATGACATTCTTCCGCGTCGTCAAACAACCGCAGGCAACCTTTCGATGCTTGCCCGGAATGCAGGATCACAGACCGGCGCAGTCAACTGCCGTGCCCGGCCTCTTCATCGCGGGAGACTGGACCCGGACGGGATGGCCGGCGACGATGGAATCGGCGGTCCGAAGTGGGAATCTCGCCGCCGCTGCCGCGTCCTTCTTGCTCTCCTGACAGCCCTTTACCAGGGGCTGGAGTTCTCAGAATAGACGTGATCCGGCATGTTGTAGTGAATGTCCGTCTCTGACACGGTCGCCGCGTCGAGGAGGCCGGTAAACTGCGCGAAATTATTCTGGTTGGTAAGACGTGGAATCCACCGCGACAGGAAGTTATGGTATTTGGCCTGGAACCTGAAGAACGGGAGAACCCCAATAACCGGCGTCTTCGGATAGCGGAGCCTGTCGGCCATCTCCGGCCCAATCACCGCGCGGGAAATCCGAAAGACATAGTTGGCCAGCTTCTGGCGTTCCTTCGGATCCTGGATACCCACAACGAGCGGCGCGGAATTGATCAGCGCGTGCGCCATAACAACCCCTTCCTGGCTGGGATTGGGCTCGCACATGGTGGCGATTCTGTAGAGTTCCAGCGCCTCTTCTTCATTCTTGAACAGGATAGTTTCCGGAATACCCATGATGTAGCCCGTGTAGCGCCACACGGCCATGAAGCTCTGCCGCTCCTCATCAGTAAATTTCGCTCCCAGCCGCTTCATGTGATAGAGAAGGCGGCCGGAGAACCCCGCAATCGCCATCCCCAGGTGCGCTGAACTCAGCGGCACACCCCACGCGTCTGCATCCCAATCATCGGATTCCCACAGGAGCTTGCGGACCTGCGCATGAACCAAACGCAGGCGCATGCTCAGCTTGAGTCCGTCGCCTGAGCGCTCCAACCCTCCCGGCAGAAAAGACTCGAGCATGTGCCGATTATTCTGCATCAGGCGTCGTACACCCTGATCACGCACGCGGCCGGTGATGAAGAACGACTTACTGATGTTTGTCGTGAAGCCTTCGACGAGCGTTCCGCCCACAAACGCCGCGAGAATGACGCGCGCGTTTCGCAGAAACATGCGCGATCCCGGCATGAACTCATCGTAGTTCACCCAGTCCGGGGGATGATCCAGTCCGCCAACCAGACGTTGAACGCTCGCGGGGGCATCCCTGAGGATACTGCCGTCCGGATCATCCATCACTGCCCGAATGAGCATGGCGGATTGCGCGCGATCCATATCACCCAGTTCTGCGATGACGGCGTCCGCCTCGGGGTCGGCGATCAGATGGTGGGCAATGTAGTTATCCGCAACGGCCTGATTGACGTTGCGGGCAAGCCTGTGTCCCTCGATGTAATCGCTAGGAACAGTCAGGTCGAGCGAACCAATGATGTCACCCCCATAAGGGAGACCGGCTGCCACACATATTTTGGGGGATCAGCGGCCTTGTTTACTATGCAGCTACATTATAAGCGATACGCGCCACCACATGAAAAACGTCTCGTGTGTATCATTGAGTTGCGTTGCCGGAAGGCCTGACGGGAAAGGTGTTCCCCTATGGGTCGGTGCAGGTATTGTGGAGACAACGCGGGGTTCCTGCGTCAGAGGCATACACGGTGCCATGACGACTATGGGGCCGCTGTGGCTCAGATCGACCACCTGACCCGCCATGCGGCAATGCGGAGCGAGCCGCTGGACGGCCTGGTGGAAAGCGTACGGCGGGCAGCCGCCATGGGTCGGGTTCCGATGGGATCGGATCAGTTGCAGGAAACCCTTGCCCAGGCTTGGCAGCGCAGCGTTGAGGCCGCCGTTGAGGACAGGATTCTCTCGTCAAACGAGCGGCGAAACCTGAACAGATTTCGTGTCTATTTCCGCCTAGGCGAGGATCTCCTGGACAGGCGAGGGCACTTTCGACTCTTCCGCATGTTCAATCTGCTCAACGTCATTGAGGAGGAGGGTAGAGTGCCACGGTTTGATCGCCGTGCTGCCCGAGCCCGCTTCGGCCGCCTGCCCTTCAACCTCATGAAGAGCGAAGAGCTTGTCTGGGTGTTTGACGATGTGCCATACATCGAAGAGATTTCGGAAAAGCAATTCCAGGGCGGTTCGCTTGGCATGAGCTTCCGCGTTGCAAAGGGTGTATACGTGCGCCCCGGCGCGTTCCGCGGAAAAACGGTCACGTCCAGGAGCATGCAGGAAACCGATCACGGCATGATGGGAATCACCACCAAGCACATCTACTTTGGCGGCGGCCAAAAGGCATTCCGTGTACGGCTCGATAGAATTGTCGCGATCACTCCATACGCAGATGCGCTTGGCATCATGCGGGACAGAGCAAGCGCAAGGCCCGAAGCCTTTCGCCTGGACGGCAACGATGCCTGGTTCGCCGCAAATCTAATTGAGGCCGTTCAGGCTGCTGACGCCCTGACGCTCCCCGGAAGCGACGATCCGACGCTCGATGAAATCGTGGAATCTGATGTCACTGACGATCTCACCGACCTCATTGACGATGAAGATGACGACGATGACGCTGAAATCGTCCCCATACCCTTTATCGACAGTTCCTGATCGGGCCCATATCCCCGGAGTACCCTGGAAACCGAACACCCTACTGAGCGAGACTGAGAAAGGAGACAAGGATGGCACAGATACTCTTCCGCCTTTTCGGAGCCTATCTATTGCTGACGGCGATTGCCGTCGCCCTGCTGTTCATCATCACGCCGCTCATCCATGACGGCTCGCCCGAGTACCCGTACTGGACAATCATGAATTACTTCATGGCCCTCGGTGCGCCCCTGATGCTCGTGCTGACGTTCCTTTATCGATGGCGGCTCGATCCCGAGTCAACGGACAACTACACCTGCGCTATCGCCAACGGGCTCTTCTTCGGTTCAGTCGTGCTGGTGATGCTGTTCTTCTGGGAGTATTTCTGGCTGTTGGACACGAGCAGCGAGACGGGCGACGCGGCCCTGTCGCACACCATCTACTTCCCGCTGATGGATGCCATCTACGTGGTACTCGGCCTGATCATCGGCGAACGGCTGCTGCGCTACGGCGGTCAGTAATAGCCTCTGTTACACGCGTCCTGTTACAGCGGTCCTCAAAAGCTGCACAAGCGGCGGCCGGTGGCCGTAAACGAGCAGGTAGCTGCGGAAGAGGCGCTGCGCCAGTTTCACAGCCACAACGACCGAAATCGTTAGCGCGATCAGGCTCAAGGCGATTTCGAGCGGCCCCATGGCATCCAGCGCCAGTCTCGCCAATGACATCGTCGGCGCCGTGAACGGGATGTAGGTCATGATCTGCGGCAATATACCGCCAGCGTCCTCAATGATTGAGAAGGAGAACCAGAACGGGGCAACGGCAGGCAGGATGACGATGACCGTCAGTTGCTGCGATTCCCGTTGAGACGTTGTGACGGCGCCGAGCGCCGCCATCAGTGCTGCGAAGAATGCGTAGCCAAGCAGGAAATAGGCGAACGCCACGAGGATGAGCGGCAACGGGGGCAGCCCGATAGTGGGAATGTCATCCACGAACATCGACGCCCCGAACAAGAGACCAACGGCTGATCCCATCCACACGCCTATCTGCACAATGCCCGCTGCGCCCAGCCCCAGCAGCTTGCCCAGCATCAACTGGTCCGGGCTGACTGTGGAGAGCAGGATTTCCATAACACGATTTTCCTTCTCTTCATTCAGCCCCTGGAGCAGGTAGCCAGTGATTGTGAGGACGGAGAAGATAACGGCGAACGCCATTGCCATGAAGAAGATGAGCGTTGCGGGATCGAAAGAGTCCTCATCGAGTTGACCGCCTTCATCTACCTCAAGCGTGGTAACGAACACCGGGGACAGGATGCGTGCAGCCCGAGCATCGTCCACTGCTTCCGCAACCAGGTTGATCCGCAAGAACTCCCGCAGCGAGCCGCTGCCTCCCCCCGTGATGTTCAGACCCCTCCCGCCGCGGATGATCTCAACGACTCTGCCGGTGGAGATGTAGTCGCGTCCGATCACATACGCGGCATCGAGCTCGCCGGATGCGACCGCCGCGCGCGCCTGATCCTCGTTCTCAATCGGCACGTACTCGGTTGTCCCCAAGATTCCCGGTTCGCTGATGACGCCGACGAGATCCACGTAGCCGACTGTCCGGGATTCCGGCTCATCGTCCTCGCCGGACGTGAAGAAGACGTACGCTCCAATGCCGCCCACAAGCAGAAGCATCCCGACGGGCACAAGCGCGGTCATGACGAGGAAGCCGGTCCGCGACAGCATCGTTGTCAACTCATGGCGAGCAACGACTAGGGCTTTATTCATACCGTGCCTCTCCGCCCCTGGACTTCACGGATGAATATCTCTTCCAACGTCGGCAGGGCCACCTCGAATCGCTCTATACGCATACCGGCGTCGAGCAACTCCCTGAGTACCTGCTCGGCTGTGGCTCCCTCTGTGAGACGCATTGTGATGCTGTCTGCAGAGCGTTCAATTTCCCCTGCTCCGCTGATTCGTTCCGGTAAGGCATCCGGGGACTCAACGCGAATGGTGTCGCCCCGATAACGCCGCCGAAGTTCGGACGGCACACCATCCAACGCCACCTCCCCGCCGTCAATCATCAACACGCGATCCGAAAGCTCCTCCACGTCCGTCATCTGGTGGGTGGAGAAGATAATCGCCGCACCGCGTTCCTTTTCCTCTAACAAAAGCTCTTTCATGCGACGCGCGTTGACCGGATCAAGGCCCGAGAACGGCTCATCCAGCACGAGGATGTCTGGCCTATGTAATAGAGTCGCCCCGAACTGAACGAGCTGGGTCATTCCGCGGCTCAGCTCGCGCACCTTCTTGTTTGCATGCTCTGACATGCCAACCGCATCGAGCATTTCGGCGGCGCGAATTGTGGCCTGACGGCGGCTCAGTCCCTTCAACTGCCCCAGGTACGAAAGCACGATGGTGAGACGGAGGCCCTCATACAGACCGCGCTCCTCCGGAAGGTAGCCGATGCGTTCCTGCGTTTCCTCGGTCAGCGGACCGCCCAGCGCCCGCGCCTCTCCCTCGTCGGGCGCGAGAATGCCGAGCATCATGCGAATCGTGGTTGTCTTGCCTGCGCCATTGGGGCCGACAAGCCCAACAACCTCGCCGCTGTTGACGTGCAGGGAGACATCATTCACGACGTCCCTGCCGCCGAACTGCTTGCGCAGTCGGCGAGCTTCCAACGCCGGCGCGCCGGCACTAACAGAATCGAACCGGGAATCCCCAACACCAACCATCAAGGCCAGTATATGCATCGAGGGACTTCCCGCTCACGTCCTTCGACAGGCTCAGGGTGAGCGGGGCTGAAGGGGAATCCCAAGTCTCCCTGGAGAAGGATGAGTGGGTCAGGATTAGGCCGCTGTAGAAACCAGCGGCAGGCTAAGCTGCCTTGGCATCATCGCCCAACGCGGGTCATCCAGCGTCAGCGTCGTGCAGCCGAGAGCAAGCAACTCTCGTACTCCCATCGGTGTCCTTATTCCATATGCGCGAACGTCGATCCCCAGCGATCCGGCCTGCGCCACCAACTCTGCGCTCACCTCGGAGGCTTGCACCGCAAGCTCCGACACTCCAACAACTGCCGCCTCAACCACGGCGGCGGACGTCAGTGTTCCGTGACGCGCCCCAATGGTCCAGCTGAGCTGCAGCCCTTCAGCAAGAGCCTGCGCGCGGCGCAGGAGGCTTAGGTCTGACCCCGTCACGTAACAGCGCTCTGCCCGGCCTGACTCGGCAACGACACGTCCTACGGCTTCGGCAAGCCCCCTGCTCTTTTCCTTGAGGTCGATAATCACGTCAAAGTCGGCGGCGAAGCCGTCGAGCATGATGGACAGGGACGGCACGCCAAGCTCTTCCAGGTCCGCCATCCTTGTGGTGGCAACATGGGCCTTGTGGCCATGCGTCCTGGTCAATGTTGGATCGTGGATGATGGCGGGCAGCCCATCCGCGGTCAGGCGGACATCGGTCTCGATGGCGGCAACGCCAAGTTCAGCGGCTGTGGTGAATGCACGTATAGAATTCTCGGGCGCCAGTGCCTTGGCGCCTCGGTGAGCGACCGTCCTTATCGCCCTTGGATAGTCCATGGTGGAGGTAAGGTATTCAGTTTCCACATAACCATAGTGCCACACTATCAGATAAACGAAGTTAAGTCACCGTTAAGGTCATGTATGACCGCGGTAAATTTTCCACCGCCGCATCCCCTACCACCACATCAGCCCTCCCGTGCTACAGTTTCAATAGATAGATTGTTCGGGGGGAGGCAGCGCATGCACGGCGTGGAGCCGAAGGTCTTTCTGGTCGGAGAGACCAAAATAATACCCGAGGGGCTTAGCGCCTACCTTGAGCACATCGGCGCGCCGGACTGGTCGACGGACGCATACACGGACGTTGAGGCTCTCGCAGAATTCATGGGACGCCTCTGCTACCGGAGCTTTGAACCCGGCCTCAATCCGAACGTCACACGCGTCCGCCCCAACAACGCCGCCCACCTCAAGAACATCATCGCCACGGGGCACGGCTCCGTCCTGGAACACAGCGTCCTCAACTTCGCCATCACCGGCGTGAGCCGTGTCTTCACGCATGAGCTGGTTCGTCATCGGGCCGGCACTGCCATTTCGCAGGAGAGCTTGCGATTCGTTCGCCTCGACGACCTCGGCATGTGGGCGCCCTCCGCCGTCCGCGAGGACGAACACATCATGGAGGTCTTTGTCGACACTTTCCAGAAACTGGAAGAGTTGCAGAAGATGATGGCGGAGCATTACCAGTTGGATGAGGACGGCGCGCAGTTCTCACGCAAGAAGGAGATCACCTCCGCCATGCGCCGTATCGCTCCCATCGGTGTCTCGACGAGCATCGGCTGGAGTACGAACATCCGCGCCCTGCGCCATATCCTGGAGGCCCGCACGGACCCCAGTTCCGAAGAAGAGATTCGCGTTGTTTTCGCCAAGGTCGGCGAGCTTGTTCAGGATCGCTACCCCGTGCTCTTCTCCGACTACAAAATCGAAATGGTGAACGGCCTGCCCTGGTACAAGACACAGCACGAGAAGGTCTGAGCCGCGACGACGACGGCGGCACGCGCTCGACGGAGGAGCTTATGGACATCAAAGAGCTGACTATCGATCACTTTGGCCGCGTACGTCAGCTGTTGGCCATGTGCATCGAGGAGCTGACAGTCGAGCAGTTGATGCAGCAGCCGGACTCGGCATCCAACCCGCTTGGATGGACCGGCTGGCACCTGACACGCACCCAGGATCACGAAATCTCCGGTCTTGCCAACCGCGAGCAGGCATGGATTGTGGACGGCTGGCATGAGCGATTCGGCATGCCCGCCGATCCGCAGAACACCGGAACCGGCCACTCGATGGACGAGGTTCGCGCCTTCCAGTCGCCGGGAGCATCCGTGATCCTCGACTACCACGACGCCGTCTACGCCCGCACTCAAGAGTACATTCAGACAATCACGCCGGAAGAACTTGACCGCGTGCTGAACGAACCGCGGTGGAACCCGATGCCAACCGTCGGCGTCCGTCTCGTCAGCGTGATGCACGATAACTCAATGCATACCGGAGAGATGGCCTATCTCAAGGGGCTGCTTGAGCGAAGAAGGTGGTACCCCGCCTGACCCCCTGCCCCAAGCCGAGCGATAGCAAAAATACCGGGAGGTTCTGTGCCTGAAGTCATCACACGCGAACAATCCGAAGACCGCACAAGCCTGTTCGTTACCGTCGAGGGCGTGACATTTCACGCGCTCGATTGGGGAGGCGACGGGACTCCGTTGTTGCTCGTCCACGGCGGGCGGCGCACCGGACGCAGCTGGAACGCCGTGGCGCGGCGGCTGCGCAACGACTTCCGTGTCATCGCGCTGGACACGCGCGGGCACGGCGAGTCGGACGGACCGGAAACCGGCTACCGCGCGACTGAGGGCGCGCAGGACATGGCCGGCATTGTCGAGGAGTTGGATCTCCCGCCGCACTACATCATGTCCCACTCCTACGGCGGTGCGATAAGCGGCCTCTATGCCACGAACCACCCGGATCGCGTCCTCGGCATGGTCATGATTGAGCCGGTGCCGGAGGGCCCCGCTCACTGGGTGCGCGTCAATGTCCTCAATGAAGACCTAACAGAGAAGCCCGGCCCCGGCCGCCGCAACTCATGGATTTCCCTGGAAGATCTCAGGCGACGGCTGGAGTCCAACAACATGACTAGCGTCTGGACCAGGGAGGCGCTAGACGACGTGCTCAATGAGGAGACCATCGTCCATTCTGACGGGCGCGCCGAGGCCGCATGGAGCCTCAACTCATACAACATGGAGGAGATGGCAACCGACGAGTTCATGCTCATCGACGGCGCAGACCGGCTGACAATGCCTATCCTCATCGTCGTGGCCAAGGAGAACAACCTGCTTGAGTCTCACCAGAGGCCGCTGGCGGAGGCCCTGCCCCACGGCGAATTCCTCGTCATGCCGGACGTCGGCCACGCAATCTACATGCAGGTCCCGGACGAAACCGCCAACATCGCCCGCCGCTTCCTGCTGGGCGCCAAAGACTAAAACGCAGTTACTCCAGCCGCAGGTCCCCGCTCCGGCCACCGGACTTGGCGACGAGCCGCACTGCCTCAACGGTCATCGTGCGGTCGATGGCCTTGCACATGTCATAGACGGTTAAACCGGCCACGCTGACCGCCGTTAGCGCCTCCATCTCTGCTCCCGTCTGACCAGTCGTGCGCACGGTGGCCTCAATCTCGACGCTCGCCCCATCCTCGCCAAGTGTCAGTTCAACGCCCACGAATGACAAGGACAGTGGGTGGCAAAGCGGAATCAGCTCGGCAGTACGCTTGGCGGCCATCACACCCGCCAACTGGGCGACCGACAGGACATCGCCCTTGGGTGTCGCTTGCTCGCGGATGGCAGTCAGCGTTTCGGGTGACATGACCACTCTGCCTCGCGCGATTGCCTCTCGTTTTGTCACATCCTTGTCACCAACATCGACCATACGCGGCCCCGCCGTCGGATCGACGTGAGACAGTTGCCCGGGCTTCTCTTGATTAGCCATTAGCTTGCTGGAGCGTGTTCCTGAGTCTACCCGCCGATGTGGTACATCTCCACGCGCTCCGGCTTCTTGCCCGCGAGCGCGGTGGTCTCACTTGTCCGCTCCTCGGAGTACCGATCAGTCCGCTGTTCCCATACGCCGGTGATTAGCGCGAGGATGTCATCATCGGTTGCGCCGTCACGCATGGGGCCCCGCAGATCATGGCCGTCGCCGGTGAACAGGCAGGTGTAGAGCTTGCCGTCCGTTGAGAGGCGGGCGCGCGTGCAGTCATCGCAGAACGGCTCCGAGACGGACGAGATGAAGCCGATCTCGCCTGTGCCGTCGGCGTAGGCATAACGCGAGGATGTCTCGCTCCTGTAGTTCCGGTCGATTGGGATGATGGGCGTCTCGGCATTGATGCGGGCCGCAAGCTCTCTGCTCGGCACTACCTCTTCCAGCTTCCAGCCGTTGATGGTGCCGACATCCATGTATTCGATGAAGCGCACAATCTTGTCGGTGCCCTTGAAGTACCTGGCGAGGTCTGTCACGAAATTGTCGTTGACGCCGCGCTGAACCACGCTATTGATCTTGATTGGGCCGAGGCCTGCGTCCTCTGCCGCCTCGATGGCCTCCAACACGCGATCCACCCCGAATCCCCGCCCGTTCATCCGCTTGAACGTTTCATCGTCAAGGCTGTCCAGGCTGATGGTGACGCGGCGCAGGCCGGACTCTCGTAGCTCTTTTGCCATGGGTGGCAGCAGGTAGCCGTTCGTTGTCAGTGAAAGGTCTTCAATACCTTCGACCGCCGCGAGCTTGCGAATCAGCACCGGCAGGTCCTTGCGCAGCAACGGCTCGCCACCCGTCACCCGGATCTTCGTCACGCCCAGACCGGCAAAGATGCGCGTAAGGCGCTCGATTTCCTCAAACGTCAGGATTTGGTCACGCGGCAGGAATTCGTATCGCTCGCCGAAAATCTCCGCAGGCATGCAGTAGGCGCATCGGAAATTACACCGGTCCGTGACGGAGATACGGAGATCCTGCAGCAGGCGTCCGAAAACGTCTTTGACGCTTATTGGGGCGGCAACGGTCATGCTTGGGCGTTTCCCTTGGCTTCGTTCGCAGTCACCATCTCGGCGATAATGCCCCGCGCGATGCGGGATGCCCTGCCGCGGTGACTTAGCGCGTTCTTTGTTTCTGAGTCCAATTCGGCTACCGTCTTCCCATACTCCGGCACGACGAATACCGGATCATACCCGAATCCGTCCGTCCCCCTCGGAGATTGTCCAATTATACCCCGCAGCTCTCCCTTCGCTATACGAACGGTATCTACACTCGGTTCCGCGATGACGATAACGCACCGGAACGCGGCGTCTCGCTCCCCGTCCGGAACGTCAGCGAGGTTACACAGCAAAAGCGCGACTCGATCCTCATCAGTCTTTGCATCAGGAGCGCCATAGCGCGCGCTGATCACACCGGGCGCGCCACCCAGAGCATCCACAAACAGGCCAGAATCATCTGCGAGTGTCAGAATCCCGCCCGCGTTTGCGTACGCCTGCGCCTTAATCAGCGCATTCTCTTCCAGCGTATTGCCGGTCTCTTCCACCTCGATATCGAGGCCGATGTCCGCGGGAGTCACAAGCTCAACAGGCAGCCCTTCCAGCAATTCGCGGAATTCCCGCACCTTGCCGGGGTTGCCCGTGCCAACAAGGAGTTTCATGCGTGGCTAAACCTCGCCGTTCCAGCGAAACTCGTTATTCCCGCGAAAGCGGAAGCCCGATAAAGCACAGACACTCGCGACGCTGGAACGCGGAATCCTGCTGACACACGCCGATCAACACTAGTCGCAAACAGGAAAATTACTCCGCGCGAATAGCGAACCTGTCCTCCAGGCCGGTCACGATGTCGCGGAATCCGCCGTATTCCAGCTCCGTGTAAGGCAGCATCGCCGGGCCCGACCATCCCTGGTCGCGCATGTAGAGCGCCTTCTCCTGCGCCTTGTTGCGGACGAGGTCCCACGCGGGATTGTCAAAGAAATCAACGACATTCGCGGAGAACTTGCCCTCGGCATTCATGGAGAAGCCGAGCGACTCGACAATCGGCAGGCAATACGGCCCGGTGACCGGTGTATTCATCGGCACCGGCATCAGCGGCATATTGTGGGAGCCGCGCGCGTCGCCGCCGATGTAATGCGCCTTGGTAAACGTCGATAGAACCTCCTCCGGAGCGGGGAAGATTCCCTGGTTTCGCACGATGGCGATGGGGTCGTCCTTGCCCGTATAGGTGCCTGCAATGTTGTGCAGACGCTGCGCGGAGACCGCTGCCGCGTCCTGGTCACCATACGTCCGTGATGTGATGCTCTCGATGCCGAATCGTTCGTTGTCACGCAACAGCACCGTGATCCGGTAGTAGTCGTCCGGCGCATGCAGCGTCAGGAGGCTATCACCGTCGGTGTTGTTCATATCGATGATGTTGAAGTCGAACCCCTGGATCATGCGCGGCAGCATAAGACCGGCGCAATACATCGGATCGGCGAAACCGAGAAAGAGCGGCAGATTGTAGGCGCCCGGCCCACACTTGTCCGCCGCAAAGATCATGAACGACTCCGCGGGGCGCGCGCTGTTGGTCCTAACCGGCTCGTGCTCGAACTCCACCTCGGCCACGCCGGGCCCCGCGCCGCGCACGTTGCCTGAGGGCGCGTCCACGAGCAGGTCTTGCCCTGCCCCGTAGAGGCCGTACTCCTGCGCGATGGCCGTCGCCGCAAGGAAGCTGTCCCACGCGAACTGGTGAATCTCCGTATCATCCTTGCCGCGTGTATGGGACATGATGATGGCGATGTCATCGCCCACGTGGAACACGTAGCCATCGATGAGCAACCCACGGTCGATGGCGGCTTGCACCTCTGAGCGCACCTTGTCCAGCATCTCGTCCGTCGGCCTCGTATGGCCGCCAATTGAGCCCACGTCCGCCTTGATGGCTGAGAGTGTCAAGCGCATGGTCATTCCCCCTGTTGTCGTGGCTGGTTCCTGCGCACGGCGCTTCTCCGATACCCGTAAAGCAACCGCTGCGGAGCAATGTACTACCCCACCTAATAGGTTCACCCAAACCCGATTCACCCTACCAGTCACGCGCGAATCATGTCAAAGCCGATGCGCCGCGCCGCCACGCCGTCAACTTGACATCGGAGCCGCCAAAAATCTAGGCTTAGGCGGCTTTATACAGGAGAATCCACAGAGGTGGGAGGGGAAGCAAATGCCTGAACTGCTATATGAGAAGAATGACGCGGAACATTACGCGACGTTCACCATGAACCGCCCGGACCGGCTGAACGCCATGGGCGGAAGCATGAACGAGGAGCTCCAGATTGCGCTCCACGATTTCAACAACGACCGCAACATGTGGGTCGGCATCGTGACGGGCAATGGCCGCGCATTCTCCGCAGGCGCTGACCTGCGCGAGATGTCGGACCGAAACACCCGCACGGCCGAGGTCAATGAGGCGTTCGACAAGGGTGAAATCGACGCAGAGGAGCGAGCACGACGCCTGTTCCAGATTTCCGGCGGAGGAGGAGCTGGCCCCACGGGCTCCCTCTTCCAGTTCGCCCGCTCGCCCAAGCCCTTCATCGCGGCCATCAACGGACTGGCTGTCGGCGGCGGCACTGAGCGCGCCATCGATTGCGATATTCGCATCATCTCGACCGAGGCGTACATGGGTCTGTTCGAGGTCAAGCGCGGTATCATGCCCGGCTCCGGCATGCACCTGATGCCGAGGCTCGTTCCCGTTGGTGAGGCGATGTACATCGGCCTGACGGCGGACCGCATCTCCCCGCAGGAGTGCCTGCGCATCGGCCTCGTCCATGAGGTTGTTGAGCCGGATCAACTCCTGCCGCGCGCCGTTGAGATCGCCAAGATGATCTCAGAAAACGCCCCAATCGCCGTTCAGGGCGTCAAGGCCACCGCGCAATTCTGGCGCAACCTGTTCATCGACGAGCATTACCAGTTCAGCGGCTGGGTCAATCGCATCGTCGGCGGTTCCGAGGACTCCAAGGAGGGCCCGCTCGCCTTCGCAGAGAAGCGCGCGCCCAATTGGCAGAACCGCTAGATTCCGCGTTCACAAGGGACCCACAAGCGGGGCGGCACATGGTGCCGCCCCGCTTCATTTGTTCCAACCTGTCATGCGATTGCTACAATGGTTCAGTCGGCTAATTCGCATTGGCCGGCAAGTGGGAGCGGATTCAAGGCAGAACGGATTACAGCCCTAATGCCCTACACAACATCACTCAGATGCAAGGAATGTTCGCGGGAAACCGAGCTCCTGCCTGTCAACGTCTGTGACTTTTGCTTCGGGCCGCTGGAGGTCCAGTACGACTACGACGCCATCGCGCGCGTCATGTCCCGTGAGTCCATCAAGAACGGCCCGCCCTCTATGTGGCGATACGCCGAACTCCTGCCCGCCGATCCAGAGAACCGCGTTGATATCAACGCCGGTCTTACTCCACTCGTCAAAGCGGATCGGCTCGGCAAGGCGCTTGGACTGAACGAGCTCTATCTCAAGAACGACTGCGTCAATCCGACCTATTCCTTCAAGGACCGTGTTGTTTCGGTTGCTGCTACTGCCGCGCGCGATTTCGGATTTGACACCCTTGCCTGCGCGTCAACCGGCAACCTCGCCGGCTCCGTTGCCGCCCATGCCGCGCGCGCCGGAATCAGGTGCTACGTCTTCATTCCCGCCGATCTGGAGCTCGGCAAGGTTGTAGGCGCAGCCATCTACGGCCCGACCTTAGTCGCCGTCAACGGCAGTTATGACGACGTGAATCGTCTCTGCTCGGAGATTGCAGATCGTTACGGCTGGGCATTCGTCAACATCAACGTGCGCCCCTACTATTCGGAAGGCTCCAAGACGCTGGGGTATGAGGCGGCAGAGCAACTCGGCTGGCACGCGCCGGACCATGCAATCGTGCCTGCCGCGTCCGGATCCATGTTCACCAAGATCTGGAAGGGCCTCAACGAGCTTCACGACATCGGCATCATCAGCAAGCCGAAAACGAAGATGCACATTGCCCAGGCGGAAGGCTCATCGCCCATCGTTTCTGCCTACGATGCCGGCATCAAGGACATTCGTCCCGTTCGGCCCGACACCGTTGCCAAGTCGCTTGCCATCGGCAACCCTGCCGACGGCTACTACGCGCTCAAGGTTATCGAGGACAGTGACGGCACCGGCCACGCTGTGACAGACGCTGAGATCGTCGATTCCATGAAGCTCCTCGCCCAGACAGAAGGGATTTTTGCAGAGACAGCCGGCGGCGTCACCGTGGGCGTCCTGCGCAAGCTGGCTGCCAAGGGCCTCATCGGAAAGGATGAGGTGACCGTCGCTTATATCACCGGAAACGGACTGAAGACGCAGGAGGCCGTGCAGGATGTTGCGCAGACGGTCAACATCAATGCCTCACTGCGCGACTTTGAAGACGCAATCAAGGCGGAGGACGCCTAATCACGTCCCGCTGGTTCGTCGTCTAGCCGAAACATCAGGGGAATAACGGGGGGAACAATGGCCAAGGCTCGTGTCCGATTCACGTTCGCGTCGGAACTCATCCAGGAACCCATCATCTGGTCTCTTGGCCGCGAATACGAGGTGGTCACGAACATCCGCCGCGCCAACGTGGAGGAAGACCAGGGCTGGGTTGTCCTCGAACTCGACGGCGAGCAAGGCGAGATCGACCGCTGCATCGATTGGGTCAAGTCAAAGGGCGTCCGCGTTGACCCCGTTCCCGGGGACGTCATCGACGGCTGACCGCTCAGCCGCTTATCCATTCCGCTATAGTTAGAGGAACACCTCGCATACGCTGCGGGTTCACATCCTGAAGTAACAGCGATAAATCAGACTAAAGGAGCCAGTTGTCTATGTCGGTCACAGTGAAGATTCCCACGCCCCTGAGGCGCGTGACGGATGGCGTCGATGAGATTGAAGCCAGCAGTGATCGGCTCGACGGCGCGCTCGCAGTCCTCAATGAGCGCTTCCCCGGCATCAAGGAGCGACTCTTCAACGACGAAGGTGAACTCCACCGCTTCGTCAATATCTACGTGAACGGCGAGGATGTACGTTTCCTCAGCGGCCTCGAAACCCCTCTCAAGGAGGGCGACGAGGTCAGCATTGTCCCGGCCGTTGCCGGCGGCTAATCCCCGCTACCCGCCTGAATCTAATCCAGCCCTGAATCGGGCTCCCATTCGTCCGGCATGTCCGCTTGTTCGCGTGCCTGCTGTGATCTCAGCCAGAGGCCGCGCTGCTCCTCCCGTGCCGCCTCATCACTCGGGGTATACGCGGCATGGAAATCCCGCCTGAACT
>DAOUKW010000090.1:0-10380 GCA_034420915.1 Dehalococcoidia bacterium | reverse complement strand
CTGTTTGATCTGCCCTTCTATCGATTCCTGCAGGGGTGGGCGCTGGGCGTCGTCATCGTCAATGCCCTCTTTGCCGTGGGCATCTACGCCATCAATTTCGCGCTTGGCGGCTTCCAGTTCTCGCTGACGCCAACCCTGCGCGCCCACCTGTCCGGTCTGGGCGTCGTGTTCTTCCTGCTGCTTGCTATCGGCTACTGGCTCAGCCTGCAGGAACTCCTGTACTCGGCGCGTGGCGCGGCGTATGGGGCGGCCTACACGGACGTTGTGATACGCCAGCCGGCGCTGCGGGCTTTGATTGTCATCAGCATCATCGTGTCCATCCTTCTTGCGGCCAACTCATTCCTCCGCTGGCAGGGCCTGCCCCTGGCCGCAATCGGCGTCTGGTTCCTTGCGCTGACAGTCGGCACGGGACTCCTGCCCGCAGCCGTACAGCGTTTCCAGGTGCAACCGAACGAGTTTGAGCGCGAGCAGACATACATCGAGCGCAGCATTGAGATGACGCGGGAAGGGTTTGCGCTCAACCGCATCGAGGAGCAGCCGTATGATTCAAGCCCGGAGGTTATCACCGGTGAGATTGTGAATGACAATCCGGGCACCTTTGAAAACATCCGACTGTGGGATCACAGGCCGCTCCGTGACATCTACAACCAGATCCAATTCTTCCGGCTCCAGTACTCATTCCTGGATATCGACATAGATCGCTACACGATTGACGGCGATTATCGGCAGGTGATGGTCGGCACGCGTGAGCTCGTGCAATCACAGCTGGACCCACAGGCGCAGACGTGGGTCAACGAGCGCTTGCAGTACACGCACGGATACGGCGCGGCCATGAGCCCCGTGACGGAGTTCACCCAGGACGGGCTGCCGGAGTTCTTCCTGCAGGACATACCGCCGGAGCCGGTTACCGGCGCGCCGCACGTTGACGTTCCGCAGGTCTACTTCGGTGAGGCGACGGACGATTGGGTTATTGTGCGAAGTACAACTCCCGAATTTGACCATCCAACCGACGCCGGGCCGGTCTACCAGTCGTTTGAAGGGGAAGGTGTCTCCATCAGCGGCTTGCTGTCCCGCGTCCTCTTCGCGTGGCGCTTTACTGACCTCAACATCCTGATTACCGGCGCAATCACGGATGAGAGCCAGATCCTGTATTTCCGTGACATCCAGGAACGTGTCGGCCACCTTGCGCCGTTCCTGGCGCTCGATTCCGATCCCTACATCGTGGTGGCGGACGGCAAGCTCTACTGGGTCCAGGATGCCTATACGATCAGCGACCGCTTCCCGTATTCGGAGCCGGCGCCGAACGGCTTCAACTACATCCGAAACAGTGTCAAGGCGGTTATCGACGCCTATGACGGGTCCGTCGACCTCTACATCGCGGACGAATCGGACGGCATCATCAGGACGTACAGGAGCGTGTTCCCGGACCTCTTCAAACCGATGAGCGAGATGCCGGAAGCGCTGCGCTCCCATCTGCGCTACCCGGAGGACTTCTTCACCATCCAGGCGGACAAGTATCTCAAGTTCCATATGACGGACCCGCAGGTCTTCTATAACCAGGAGGACTTGTGGAACTTCCCGCTGGAGCTGTTCTTCAGCGATCAGGCACAGATCATGGAGCCGTACTACCTCATCATGGGCCTGCCGGGTGAAGAGCAGGAGGAGTTCGTGCTGATCATGCCGTTCACGCCGGACGGCAAGCCGAATCTTGTCGGCTGGCTGGCGGCACGCAACGACGGTGAAAACTACGGCTCGCTCATCGCCTACACGTTCCCGAAGGAACGGCAGATCGACGGCCCGCAGCAGGTTGAGGCGCGTATCACCACAAACCCGGAGATCTCGCAACAATTCACGTTGTGGGACCAGGCCGGATCGAATGTCCTGCGAGGAAACCTGCTCGTTATCCCGGTGGGCGACAACCTCCTGTACGCGGAACCGATCTACCTCAAGGCCGAGGACATCGATTACCCGCAGCTGACGCGCGTCGTGCTTGTACAGCAGGGCGAAGAACCGGTGATGCTCCCATCCTTGAGTCAATCACTGAATAATCTTCTCGCCAGGCAGGGCGGCACAACCGCTATCCGCGAGACGCGACCTCAGCCGACCGGTGAGGACGGGACTACACCCTTGACTGTCATCGAGCGCCTGCGCGCCGAGCTTGACGGTCTGCGTGATTCCGCCGAAGAACTCACCCGGCAGATTGAGGACATCGCCCGGACAATTGACGAGGCCCTGGAAGAAGAGGAAGAGGAAAGCGCGGCAGCGTAGCGACTAACTGACGGGCCGGCTCTCGACCTCACCTGTCCGCATCGCCGTCAGCAGGTTTGCCGGTTCCTCCACCGTCACTCGGTACCATGTTCCTGACGGAACGATGAAAGCGCTCGCCGCCTTGAGGTCATTCGAGGCTACTTCTTCCGCGGGGTTGTCGGCAGTCAGCACAACCGCCGCGCCCCACAGCAGGAACAGGAACGTGTCGCCATCAGTGTGACGCCGCCACTCCGTCCACGATTCCGCGACGTGCTGCACGCCTACAATCCATCCGCCTGAGGGGCTGCCGCCGGAGTCGAGCGACGAGACTTTTCGATTGTCACCGAGCAACGCGCTCGTGTTGAACAGGCTGAATGGCTCATTGGGTGCAGATTCCGTCATCATGTCCTCCATTGGGCGCGCCCTATCGGCTTGCGTCCCTACGCGGTACGATAGTTTATACGGAAACCGCACAGGGGCATTCACGGCCTCTTTTTATCCACCGGCGGCAATGGAGAGAATCACATGACAACGACTAGAGACTGGCAGCAGGTAGAGTCCGACTATTACATGCAGACGGTTCGCCGTGTTCCGGTCACCCTCGTGCGCGGTAAAGACAGCACCGTGTGGGATGACAAGGGACGCGAATACCTGGACTTCGTTGGCGGATGGGCAACGGCCACGCTGGGACACTCCCATCCGGCGATGACAGAGGCCATCGCGGAGCAGGCTGCCACCCTGATCCAGACATCCAATGCCTTCTACACCGTTCCGCAGATCGAGCTCGCGCAGCTCCTTATAGATAACTCCTGCATGGACCGCGTCTTCTTCTGCAACAGCGGCGCGGAGGCCGTGGAGGGCGCGATCAAGGTCGCTCGCCGCTACGGCGCGCTCCACAAGGACGGTGCCTACGAAATCATCACCGCGCTTGAATCGTTCCATGGCCGCACGATGACCACCGTCGCCGCCACCGGCCAACCGCACTACCAGGAGGGTTTCAAGCCGCTCACACCCGGTTTTGTTCACGTCCCGTTCAATGACATGGCCGCCATCCGCGAGGCCACCACGGAGCGCACCGTCGCCGTGATGCTGGAACCGGTGCAGGGTGAGGGCGGCGTGAACGTTCCCGATCCCGACTATCTGCCCGCCGTCCGCGCATGGTGTGATGAGAACAACCTCCTGTTGATCCTTGACGAGGTACAGACCGGCGTTGGTCGCCTTGGACATCTCTTCGGGTACCAGGCATTTGGAGTAGAGCCTGACGTGATGTCGCTGGCGAAAGGGCTCGGCGGCGGCGTGCCCATCGGCGCGTTCCTGACCAAGACCCACGCAGACGCGCTCACCTACGGCGACCACGGCTCCACCTACGGCGGAAACGTCCTGACAACCGCCGCCGCACTCGCTGTGATTCGCACCGTGCTGGCCGAGGACATCCCCGGCCGGGTTCAGGCTTCAGGCGAGCGGCTGCTCGGCGCGCTCAAGGGCCTCGCTGACCGCCATTCATCGATTGCCGAAGTGCGTGGCATGGGTCTGCTGGCAGCCGTGCAATTCAAGGACGAAATCGCGGGCGACCTACTGGCTGCCTGCCTTGAGCGTGGCATGTTGGTCAACCGCGTGCGCCCCAACGCCCTCCGCCTCATGCCGCCCCTCACGCTGACGGATGAGGACATGGACAAGGGCGTCGCAATCCTGGAGGACGCCATTGCCAGCGTTTCAGGTTAGCGCGAGGGTGCTCGGCTTCGGCATCCACGATGGTAAGGTCTGAAACCCTGTCAAACCAGCGATTTTTACGTGCGTTCTGACCTGAGATTTGGTATCCTTATCTTTGTTTCCATTAGCCAGCGCCCGGGGAGCCGGACCTGATGTTCACCGGTAGGTGAGAGTGGACGACGACAAGTTGCACGACGCTTGCGGCGTCGTTGGCATCTACCTACCGGGCGGGGACGCCGCGCGGGCAGCCTTTTTCGGTATCTTCTCCCTTCAGCATCGCGGCCAGGAAAGCGCGGGCATCGCCGCATCTGACGACAACCAGGAACTCCACCTCTACCGCGGGCTTGGCCTTGTTAATCGCGTCTTTGATGAGCACACCCTGAACGTCATCCCGGGCAGCCTCGCAATCGGCCATACCCGCTACTCCACCACCGGCAGTTCCACGCTCGCCAACGCGCAGCCCATTCCCGCCAACGGCCCCCTGGGAGAGGTTCTCATCGCGCACAACGGCAACGTGGTCAATGCCGAACTGCTGCGTGAGGAGGCGCTTGAACTCGGCGCGCAATTCGTCACATCCACCGATTCCGAAGTCATCGCCCAACTTATCGCCGTCCTCCCGGGCGAAACATGGGAGGAAAAGATCACTGCGGCAATGCTCCGCCTTGAGGGCGCGTACAGCCTGACCATCCTCACGAGGGACGCCGTGTATGCCGTCAGGGACCCGCACGGATTCCGCCCGCTAAGCCTTGGACGTGTCGGCGAGTCCGGCTATATGGCCGCTTCCGAGACGTGCGCTCTGGAGAATGTGGGGGCAGAGTTCGTTCGGGATGTGGAGCCGGGCGAAATAGTGCGCATTGATGCAACCGGTCTCCATTCCACGTTTGGACGCCGTGAGGCGCGATCACTCTGCATCTTCGAACACATCTATTTCTCCCGCCCGGACTCCGTCCTGGAAGGGCGGCGCGTCTATCTGAGCCGCGAGGCGATGGGCAAGGAACTGGCCCGCATGCACCCCGTCGAGGCGGACATCGTGAGCGCCGTTCCGGACTCCGCCACCGCCGCCGGCATCGGCTATGCGCACGGCTCCGGCATCCCCTTCTACGAGACGTTGGTCAAGAACCGCTACGTTGGCCGCACCTTCATTCAGCCTGATCAACGGCTACGGGATGAGGGCGTCCGCCTCAAGCTAACGCCCTTGCGCGAGGTCATCGAGGGCAAGCGCCTCGTAATCGTGGACGACAGCATCGTGCGGGGCACAACGACGCGCCACTTGATTGACCTGCTCCGCAGCGCCGGCGCGAAGGAGATCCATCTTCGCGTCTGCGCGCCGCCTATCCGCTACCCCTGCCACTACGGCATCGATATGCCGACGCGGGCTGAGCTTCTTGCATCGGATCGCAGCGTTGAAGAGGTGCGCGACGAGCTCGGTGTTGACAGTCTCGGATTCCTTGATGTCCCGAGCCTGTATCGGTCCGTCGCTCAGGAGGGCCCGGGATTCTGCACGGCGTGCTTCACGGGTGACTACACCGTTCCCGTCCAGGTTGAGCTTGATAAATTCGCGCTGGAGCGGCTCCCCCTGCGTGTCTGATTCGGAGTCGAGCTACTCGGCAGCCGGTGTGAACATCGGCGCGGGGCAGGAAGCCGTGCGCCTGATGCGCCCCTTCGCCCAATCCACGTATAACAACCGCGTTTTGGGCGACATCGGCGGCTTTGGCGGCCTTTTCAAGCTCGATTCCTACCGCGAGCCGATACTCGTTGCCAGCACGGACGGCGTTGGAACCAAGATCAACATCGCCAAGCAGGCGGGGTCGTTCGCAAGCATCGGCGCGGACCTCGTGAACCACTGCATCAACGATATCTGGGTGCAGGGCGCCGATCCGCTCTTCTTCCTTGACTACATCGCCACCGACAGCCTCAATCCGCAGGATGCCGCCGACATTGTGCGGGGCATGGCGGAGGCGTGCAGCGCTGCCGGTATGGCTCTTATCGGCGGCGAAACTGCTGAGATGCCCGGCACATACCGGGAGGGCCACTATGATGTCGCCGGATTCATCGTCGGCGCAGTGGAGCGCTGGGACCTCATTGACGGGACCGGCATCCGCGCGGGTGATGTCCTCGTTGGCCTGCCCTCAACCGGCCTCCACACCAACGGTTATTCGTTGGCCCGCCGTGTCTTTGACCTTGACGATCACCCTGAGAATCTTGACGAAAAACCGCCTGAACTCGGTGGTAAGACAGTCGCCGAGGCGCTGTTGGCCGTCCATCGTTCCTATTACCAGGAACTAAAGCCGATGCGGCGACGTGTCCGCGGGCTCGCGCACATCACGGGCGGCGGCTACTCGGAGAATGTGCCGCGCGTCCTGCCGGATGACCTGCAGGCCGTCGTTGACTGCGGCGCGTGGAAAGTGCCGCCCATCTTTCGGCTCATCAGCAGTCGCGGTGAAATCCCGCTGACGGAGATGTATGACGTGTTCAACATGGGAATGGGAATGATTGCCGTTGTACGCCCACAGGATGCGCCGATGGTCATGTCCGTGATGGAGGGCAGCGCGCAGGTTGGCACGATCGAAGAACGGCCGCCGGATGGCGAGCAGATCATCCTCACAATGGAGCGCGAATGACGTTTCGAGCAATCATCGCCCCATCGAACAAAGACGGCGCGGACGACCTCGCGCACGGACTTACCGATCTCGGCTGGGAGGTGTACGCGACAGGCGGCACGCATCGCTTCCTGACCGGCGCGGGCGTCGACGCGCGTCACATTGAGGACCTGACCGGCTTTCCCGAGATTCTTGATGGCCGCGTCAAGACGCTCCATCCCCGCGTCCACGGGGGCATTCTTGCCAAGCGCGAAGAGCCGGCTCATGTGGCGCAGATGGAAGAGCACGGTATCGGCACCATCGACCTCATCGCCGTCAATCTCTATCCCTTTGCCGAGACGGTTTCGAAGCCGGATGTGACACTCATGGACGCGCTGGAGCAGATCGACATTGGCGGCCCGACCATGGTCCGCGCCGCCGCCAAGAATTTCCCCGCCGTCATCGTCCTGATCGACCCTGCCGATTACGCCCCTGTGCTGGAAATGCTGCGCGCAGGTGTCGTTCCTGTCGCCGAGCGCCGCCGCCTTGCTCGCAAGGCCTTTGAGCACGTCTCCGCCTATGACACGATCATCGCCAACTACCTTGCACGGGACATGGGCGCGGCGGGCATGGACGATGAGGCCGCCACGCTCCCCGCTGAGCGTGTGCTGGCACTCCAATCCATTCAGTCGCTCCGCTACGGTGAGAATCCCCACCAGGCGGGCGCGCTCTACCACATCAGCGACCCCGGCCGCCCCGCGCAGGGCATCCCCTCCGCGCGCCAGGTGCATGGCCGTGAGATGTCCTTCAACAATATTCTGGACGCGGACGCCGCGTGGAACGTTGTGAGCGATTTCCCGGACGCGCCCACGGTTGCCATCATCAAGCACGGCAACCCGTGCGGCCTCGCCACTGCGTCCGACCTTGCCACCGCATTCAGCCGCGCCCTCGCGGGCGATCCCGTCTCCGCGTTCGGCGGCATCATTGCCGCCAACCGCCCGATGGACAAGGCGACGGCGGAGGCCATCAACGAGGCGTTCTATGAGATCGTCATCGCCCCGTCCTATGACGACGACGCGCTCTCAGTGCTCACACAGAAGCGCAACCTGCGGCTGTTGGAGATAAGCGACACATCGCCCGCCACGAGTTCGTTGGACATCCGCACGGTGCGCGGCGGATTCCTTGTGCAGGCGGCGGATATGGGCGAGATGGGCGACTGGCAGACGGTAACGGAACGCGCGCCGACGGATGCCGAACTTGCCGATCTCCGTTTCGCGTGGAAAACCGCAAGGCATGTCAAATCCAACGCCATCGTGATTGTCAAAGACGGCGCGTTGCTCGGCATGGGCGCAGGTCAGCCGAACCGCCTCATCAGCGTCGAACTCGCCCTGAAACTGGCCGGTGACGCGGCGCAGGGCGGGGTCGTGGCGTCGGATGCCTTCTTCCCGTTCGCGGACGGGCTTGAGATGGCCCTCGCGGGCGGTGTGACGGCGGCTGTGCAGCCCGGTGGCTCCGTCCGCGACGATGAGGTTATCGCCGCCGCCAACAACGCCGGCGCGGCCATGGTGTTCACGGGCATCCGCCATTTCAGACACTAGGCGGCGTTTATGACGGACACTCCTTCCGCGGATGCGCCTGAATCGCGCCCCTCCGCCGATATCGTTATCCCCGTCTACAACGAGGAACACTCGCTGCCCGTCTGCCTCGAACGGCTGCTGCCGTACTGCCGCGAGAACCTGGCTGGCTACCACTGGCGGGTCGTCATCGCGGATAACGGCTCTATCGACGGCACGCTTGAGGTGGCGAATCAGTTGGCGGCGCTCTTTGAGGGTGAGGTCGGCGTCGTCCATCTTGAGCAGAAGGGACGTGGGAGGGCGCTCAAGCGGGCATGGAGCGAGAGTGACGCCGATATTCGCGCCTACATGGACGTGGACCTCTCGACGGACATCAACCGCATCCCGGATTTGCTGAACGCCGTCAGGGACGGCCACGACGTAGCGACCGGTTCCAGGCTCAAGCGCGGCGCGCAGACGACGCGCTCATTCAAGCGCGAGTTCGTCTCGCGCTCCTACAACCTGATGATCAAGTCGGTGTTCTGGAGCGGATTCTCGGACGCGCAGTGCGGATTCAAGGCCATCAGCCGCCGCGCCGCTGACAATCTCCTGCCGCTCATCAAGGACAACGCGTGGTTCTTCGATACGGAACTGCTGCTCATCGCCGAAAAGAACGATTACCCCATCGCCGATTTTCCCATCGCGTGGGAAGAAGACCCGGACACCCGCGTCAAGATCATCTCCACCGCCTGGGAAGACATCAAAGGTCTCGCCCGCCTGAGGTTTGGGGGCAGACCGAAGGTGGGGTGAGGATTGGGGCTACCAGGCGGTGCCGAGCTGCGCTAGCTAGTCGGTCCCCCGCCTTGAGAGAGAACCCCTACGAAGCCGCTCAGTGCCACTGCAAGGCCAATGAGAACCATAACGATCAGGACGAAGATGCGCCCGAACGTCCAGCCTTCGCCGCGGCGTCGCGGCCTGTTGTTGCCGCGCTGCTGTCCCCGCCGCATTCCCGCCGGCGCGTCTGCCGCAACATCCTCGCGCACCCGAATCCGCTCCAGGAATGACCGCCGCTCCGCCCGGTTGCCGCCCACATTAGGCTGGCCGCCGCGCCCGGCGCGTCCATCGCGACCGCCGCCCTGGCCCGGCCTTGGTGTCTGATTTCGTCTCCTGCTCATGCCTCAATAGTACCCTTTACCGTCGAGTCTTCTCCAATGACGCCCGAATGCGGCCGCCTGCCCCGCGCGCCGATGGACAGCACCGCCGTGCGTTTGTCCCCGCAGGCAAGACGCAGCCCTTTCGGCAGATCGATCTTCGAGCGGGTGCGGCCCGTCGTGATCATCGCGTCAATGTCCCGGTAGTTTCGCCGACTGAACCCCTCCGCCGAGCCCAACAACGATATGATTGCCCGCTCGACGACGATGTGCCGCAGCGCCGCGTGCGCGCCGCGCATCGGTCCGCGGTTGATGCGGACTGACTGCCGGTTTTCCGCAATCTCGCACGCCTCCGCCCAAAGTCCGTCTGCCTCTGACTCCACGTACTCCAGCGCCAGTCGAGCGTCCTCTGATGCCCGCCCAATGGCGTCCGATGCACCCCCGCGGATGTGCTCCATCAGCGGCAGCAACTCGTGCCGGACGCGATTCCGGAGATGCTCCGGGTCCGTGTTGGATGCGTCCTGCCGGGGCCGCAGCCGCCGTTCTTTCAGATAGCCGATGACGTCTGCCCGCGTCACGCCAAGCAGAGGGCGTAGAATCGGCACGCGCTCCCCACCGGGCAGTGTGAACGGCGATTCCGACTGCTCTGCCATCCCCGCCAGGCCGCGCAGCCCCGCCCCGCGCAGCAGGCTCAGCAACACGGTTTCGATCTGGTCATCCGCCGTGTGCCCAAGCGCGATGGCATCCGCTCCTGATGCAGCGGCTTCTTCCAAGAGCGCGCGATGGCGTGCCTTGCGGGCCGCCTCCTCAACGGACAGTTTCTCCGCCCGCCGAAGTTCTTTAACATTCGCCCGCCTCACGTTAAGGGGCACATTCCAACGGGCACATAGACGCTTGACATACGCCGCGTCACCCCGCGACTCAGGGCGTAGGCCGTGATCCACGTGGACGACGTGAAGCTCAAGTCGGCAGTCGTCTCGCAACTCAACGAGGCTCGCCAACAGCGCCGTTGAATCCGGCCCGCCGGATACACCCACAAGGAGACACGCTCCGCGTCCCAGAAAACCGCCGGACGCCAGCACGCTGTGGACACTGCCAACGAGTTCCGAGCCTGCCGGCTGGATGATTGGCGTCATGACG
>DAOUKW010000089.1:0-8055 GCA_034420915.1 Dehalococcoidia bacterium | reverse complement strand
TCAGATTCCCGCTTTCGCGGGAATGACGGAGGGGGCGCGGGAATGACAGGGGTGGGGGCTCAGGGTGAACGGCAAATTACAGCTAGTCTTCTGATTGGTTTTGTCGTCGGCGTTCGCCGATGGTGACCGTTCCGAAGCTGAGCGACTTGATGACGCGGGCAATGATGATCTGCACGGGAATCAGCCCAACCAACGCCGTAAGGCCCATCAACTGGAACTGGCCGAACGAGGGCCCGTCGACGGGCGGCTCCGCGCCGCCGGCGGCGGCAGAACAGCTGACGCCGAGGAGTATAAGCCCTGCCATCTGGATCATGCCGACGATCAGCCTGAGCGCCTGGAGTCCCTTGATTCCCAAATCCCTGCCGCGCCATGGGCGCAGACGTTGATCAACAGGCGGTCTGAGGCTGTTCTCCACGTGGCATTCCGGGCAGGTGTAGATTGAGGCCGTGATGGGTGTGCCGCACATATTGCAGCGTCCGGCACTGGCCTCCTGGCCGGTGATGACAACGCGGCAGGCGGGGCAGCGGGGTGTCACGACATGACCGCATGAGCGGCACGTCCATGTTCGTTTCTCTATAGCCATCGGAGCACGGTTGGCGGTGAGCCTTTACTTGCTCGTGGGCTGCATCACGACCCAGGTTTCCGTGGTGAGGGTCTGGGCGACGAGCTTGCCGGTCTCTTCCTGTGTAATTGTGCCCTCGACGATTGCGAAGCGGCTTCCCTTGTTGACCACGTTCGCTTCCGCCGTGAGAACGCCGGGCTGGCCGGGTCGGATGAAGTTGAGCTTCATCTCGATAGTGGCGTGGAGTTCATTCGGCGCGAGGAGGCTGTCAGTTGCGTGGTGGATGCAGAAGTCCATGAGCGCCATGATAACGCCGCCCGCCACGCGGGGATTATCGTCGGCGTGGAGCACGTGCCGCCCCACGGGAAGGGTGGCAACCGCCTTGCCGTCCCCTTTTTCGGTCAGTTCCGCGCCCATCCACTCGATGAGCCGCTCCTTCTGCGCAACAGTCTCGGTCATATCGCCTCCAGCCGTATCTCGTCAGCGCTTTGAGATTATCCAGTTTCAAGTATCATACGAAACGTGGTCACGCCCGAACCAATCCAGACTGAAAGAGCGTCATTTTCCCTGTGGGCGCGCCGCGCCGCAGCAGTGTTGATTGCGGTCATTTTCCTGCCAATTGCCATCTTTGCCATCACCTTCTCAGGAGTGCGGGCGTCCGTTTCCGAGCCGGACGACCTGATCGAGGCGTTGAACGAGGCGGATCTGTACAGCTACGCGCACGACCATCTCGTTCCGTCGGCCCTGGATGAGCTCTTTCAAGAGACGGACAATGACGTTATTCGCGCGGCTGAGCCGTGGAGTGAGGACGTTGCCTTTTCACTCAGGACTGCTTTCCCCGCCGAGGAGATTCGCGACGAGACGGAGAACCTGCTGCGTGCCGCGTGGCCGTATCTGTGGGGACGGGAGGACGAGTTCCAGGTTGCCATTCCCGTTGCGCCGCGGGCGGCGCGCGGATTTGACGAGCTATCGCGCCGCGTTTCGCGGGAAAACGCAGACGTGTACGTCCCCCTGATGGAACTGCTTCAAGACCGGGTTGAGGAAGAAACGGCCGAATACGCCGTGACCTCGGTGGATTTGGGCGAGATCGCGCGAACGCACCTGCCGGAGATCGCGCCGAGCGACTGGCTGTTTCCGCGTCTTGGGCAAGCGGTGGACGACGTTGGAGCGTACTACATCGGAGAGACGGAGAACTCCGAGATAACAATTCCCATCGATGATCGAGCATGGGCAGTTCAGAATGCGATCATCGACGTGCTCACCGAAGCCGATATCGACGATGAGTCCCTGATGGAAGCCATTGTGGCGGGAGTGGACACGTCAACGCAGATGGAAGCGCTGTTTGTCCCGGGATTTGGCGACGTCGACGCTGAAGTGATGGCAGGATTCATCCTGGACGAGATTCAACCGGTCGAACTGAGCCATGTGAAGGCGCAAGTGATCCAGGATGTATCCGCGTATGCCGTCGGGTTGGCCGATGAGCCGCTGAGTTCCGACGTGGAATTGTCCCTGGCACAGGCACGCATCGATGCTCCAGTTGCGATCGCGGCGGAGGCCAACAGCCGCCTTGAGGCTGAATACAACGCCGTGCCGGCTTGTCCGCCAGGGGAGATGCCGGATTTCCTGATGCAGGAATCCCTGGAAGACATTCTTCCCGCGTGCGTGATTTCAGGCATGACCTATGCCGAGTACCAGCGTGCCGTTGGGCTCGACGTTGAGAGTTTCGTGAGAGAGGAAACGCAGCGGATGATTCCCCCGTCCATTTCAATCAGCTCCGGCGACGTGCAAACGGCGCTTGACATGGGGGAAATGGACCTCATTGAGCGAGTGAGGGAGATTGCAGCCCAGGGAGTAACTGCGGATGCGGCGAATCTTACCGCGACGTTGAGCGAGGAGTTTTTCGAGGACCCGGATCAACTGCGCGAGTACATTCGCGCCGGGTTCGAGATATCGGAACAGACGATTGAGGACGCCCTTGGGGAGGACGATGGGTCGTCGTTGGAAGAACTCCGGACTTTCCTTGCCTCCACCGGATTTGTCCAGATCGCGCTCTGGGCCGTTGCCGCTATGGTGCTGTTCCTGCTGGCGTTCGTGGGGGGCAGGGGCTGGGAGGGGCGGCTGACGTGGGCGTCCATCGTTCTGGGCATAAGCGCGATTCTCGCCTGGGTGCTGGCGACGGCGCCGATCGAACTCTTTGTTCGCCCCGCGCTGGAGGAGTGGACGGACGGCCTTATCGCTGAATTCACGGACGACGCGGCGGTGGAGCTGGTGATGCGTGTTGAGACGCTGATCACGGCGCTGCTCGATGGCGTGTCGGAACAAGTGAGGTCGCAGGCCATTCGGGTTGGCGTGGTTGCCGGAGTGGCGTTGATCATTGCGCGCCTGCTTGCGCCGGATTCGGTGGGGCGGCGCCCCTCCGGACGGTGAGAGAGTAGGGATCCGGTTATAAGGCGAGACTCGACTGCTGTGGCACAATAGGCTCGTCATGCTGAATGTTGGTGACACAGCGCCTGATTTCGTGGTGCGGCTTGGTGGTGGGGGGCAATTCAAGCTGTCCAACTATCGCGGGCAGAATGTCGTGCTGTTCTTCTACCCAAAGGCCTTCACGTACGGCTGCACGCAGGAAGTCGGCGGCTTCTGCGACGTGTATGACCACATCCTTACAAAGAACGCCGTCGTCCTGGGTATCAGCGCGGACTCCGTGGAGACGCTCAGCAGATTCGCAAAGTCCACGCAGGCCCCGTTTGGACTCGGCAGCGATGAGACGAAACTGGTCAGAAAGCTCTACGACGTGGAGCGGCGCTTCGGGCTGGGCACGTCACGAGTGACGTACGTCATCGACGGAGAGGGCGTCATCCAGGGCGTGTACCACAACGAGATCGTTATGAGCGCCCACATCCGCAACGCCCTGGGAGCCCTCGAAGAACTGGTCTAGCATCGCGAATTGCAAAGGGCTTTGACGGCTTCGCTCACACGTGCTATATTTGCGCAAGCGCGAACATGGGTTCGTTCAATTGTGTGTGGCGACCGTATGACTACGAGGGAGGGCGCCTGATGGTAGAGCAGTTGAGGCCGCGGCAGCAGGCCATCATGAGGTTCATCGAGGATTTTTTGGACGAGAACGGGTATCCGCCGACGGTTCGGGACATCCAGTACGGCTGCAATATTTCATCGACGAGCGTGGTGGACTACAACCTCAAGGGCCTGGTGCGGGGCGGCTTCCTGCGGCGGTCCAAGGAGGTCTCGCGCGGCATCGAGGTGGTGGGGCGTCGCGAGCGGCGCGTGAAGATCCCCGTGCTGGCCGCCATCGCCGCGGGTCAGCCGCTGCCGGTGTTCCCGCAGGACGTGGCAACGGCCATCGAAGAGGATTCAGTGGACATTGACGCAGGGATGGCCGCCAAGAGCGACAAACTGTATGCCCTGCGCGTCAAGGGCGATTCGATGATCGACGCGCTGATCAGGGACGGGGATATGGTCGTGCTCGAGGCGCAGGAGTCGGCAGAGCCCGGCGAGATGGTTGCCGCGTGGCTGGTGCAGGAGGAAGAGGCGACGCTCAAGCGGTTCTTCCCGGAGGGCGAACGCGTGCGGCTTCAGCCGGAGAATACAACGATGTCAGCCATCTATGTGGATGCGCGCAACGTGCAGATCAGGGGGCGCGTGATCGGGGTGCTGCGCCGATACGAGTAGGGGTAATACCACGAAGGGGGCCTTTCGGCCCCGATTCATCAATGAACAACCGGCCTCGCAGCAGAGGCGAGGCCCGGAAGAGTTTGGGTTCTAGCCGAGGCTAGTCTGCGGAGGGGACGCGGCGCTGGCCCTGGAGTTCCATCTCCTTGTCGCAGCAGGAGATTACAACGTCAGAGGCCTTAGTCGCCAAAATCTGCGTTCCGCAGTCCTCACATTCGTATCGCTTGCCAAGCTGGATTGCCATTTTGTCCTCCTACGGTGAGCGCGCTGTTTAACGTGTAGCTCAGAAATTCCCGGTGAATGGGGCGTCCAGGTACCGCTCTACTTCTGTACCATCGCTTCGCCGTTGCAGCATGTCAGGTTGCCGTCGCCACCCTTGGTAACGACCACCTCGACCCCGCAGGACGCGCATCCGTATCGCTTGCCCATCTGGTTCGCCATGACTCTGACTTAACCTCCCGTCATGTCAACAGATTGTTGAGGATGTGGGCGTATCCACAGCCCGGAGGCCGTGCCGCCGCAAGAAATCTCAGTATAGGGTTGCGTCAATAGGCTCGTCAATTGGAGTTGAGGGTGCGGACGGCGGCGGATGCGAGTAGTATGAGCGGCATGAAGGACGATTGGTCGGCCGCGTGGGCCTTTGTCGGCATCATGATCGCGATCAAGATCGTGTTGGGCGTGATCATCTTCATCTACATGCCGCTTCGCGAAACCGCGTCCCTCTATACGGTCGTTCACCTCAGCGCCATTTTCGGCGTCATCCCATTGCTGGCGCTGGCGGGGGGCGGGGTCCTGTTCTGGTGGAAGGTTGTTCGGCTGCGTATGCAGCGCAGACGCCTGCTGGAAGGGGAATGGCAGGTTGATCCGGACGTTTCTTCCCACAGCTCCGCCACATAGCGGGCGCTTCTAGCCAGCCGTCACTCACCTGACAGCAGGAAACAACTTGACGCCTTTACGACCGCCCACATCTGCGCTCCCTCACGTATGCCCAATTGGGTGATGGCGTGACGCGTGACGTGAGAAACGAGGGATAATCCCGCTCCGCAGTCGATTGTTACGTCATGACCCGGGGAACGCGGTTCGATAGTCGTCACTGTTCCGGTAAAAACGTTTCGGGCGGACAATCCCTGCGGCTCGTTGTTGGCAAGGATGACGTCCGATGAGCGGATGCCGACGGTGACCACGTCTCCCTCATCTGCTTCGGCAAGCGGGGTTTCCAGGGTGAGCGGAAGGTCTTCAAGAGTCTGGCACAGCATCGCGCCGTCCTCAGGCTGGAGGCGGACGACGCGCATCCGCAGGAGGTTTTCCACGCCGGCCAGCCGGGCGATGCGCGGGGCGGGCGGCTGACGGAGTGTTGTGACAGGATCGCCCTCCGCGACGATGCGACCGTTGTCGATTATCTGGACATGGTCGGCCAGGGCAAGGGCTTCCTCCGCGTCATGTGTCACGAGGATCACCGGCACACGTGACGCGGTGAGAATCTGCCGGATCTCCTGCCGCACGGCGCGACGCAGTTCAGAATCAAGGGCGGCGAACGGCTCATCGAGGAGCAGGACGCGCGGCTGTGCCGCCAGCGCTCTTGCAAGGGCGACGCGCTGCCGTTGACCGCCGGACAGTTCCCAGATTCGCCGTCCCTCCAGCTCCTGCAGGTCAAGCGTGCGCGTGAGTTCTGCGGCGCGGGCTTGCGAGTCGGGGTTGTGAGCGCCGTAGGCGATGTTGGCCGCTACCGTCAGATGAGGGAATAGGCCGTACTCCTGCGGCATGAGCCCGACGCGACGGTTGTGGGGCGGGACCCAGAGGCCTGCGGCGTGGTCGAAGACGACCGCGCCGTCCAGCTCGATGCGTCCTTCGTCGGGCCGGACAAGACCGGCGATCGTGCGGAGGGTGAGGGATTTGCCTGCGCCGGAGGGGCCATAGAGAACGGTGACGGTTCCGGGCTCGACATCCCACGACACGTCCAGCGAGAACGCGCCGATGTGGTGTCGGACCCACCCGCGCGCGCTCATTCGAGCCTCCCTGCGGGTACGGTGGCTCGCGCGGCGGCCAGGGCGAGCACGAACAGAACGATGACGGACGCAGCGACGAGGATGACGGCCAGGGCAAGGGCCGCGCCGACATCGCTCTCCATGGCGCTGAGGATGGCGAGCGGCATGGTCTGGGTGCGCCCGGTGAGGTTGCCGGCGAACATGATTGTCGCGCCGAACTCGGAGATGGCCCGGGCCCACGACAGGGCCAGTCCGCCAACGACCGACGGCCATGCGAGGGGCACGGCGATGCGCCAGAACGTGCGCCACGGCGATATGCCCAGGGTCTGTGAGATCTCCTCCAACTCTCTCGGCACGGCCTGGAATCCGAGCTTGGCCGCGCGGATGAAGAAGGGCGCGGAGACGAATATCTGGGCGAGGATGACGGCGGCTGTGGTAAACGGCAGCCGAATACCTGCGGCGTCGAGCGCGTCGCCCAGGATTCCCATGCGGCCAAAGGCCATGAGCATGGCCAGGCCCGCCACGACGGGCGGCAGGACAAGGGGAATATCAATCAGTACATCGATGACGCGTGAGAAGGGGCCTGAGCGGCGGGAAAGATAGCGCGCGATGGGGACGCCTGCCGCGACCACGATGATCATGCTGATCAGGCTGGTGATCAGCGACAGGCGCAGGGCGGTGAGCGTGATGTCGTTCGTCAGGCTGTCCCAGAGGCTGTAGGAGGAGACCGCGCGGATGAACAGGGCGATGAGCGGCAGCGCGATAAACGCGATGTAGACGAGGGTGATGATGCCGCCGGGAGGGAGCCCGACGGGGAACACGCGCCGATTCATGGGGCCGCTGCCATCAATACAAGGAATCCGTGAGCGGCGAGGATTCGCCGGCCGGCGTCAGAGATGAGGAAGTTTAGGAATGCCTGCGAGGTGTCGTGGTGAGGAGAACTGCGCAGGGCTGCGCCCACGTAGGCGATGTCGCCCGGGTCCTGGTTCGGAATGGCCAGCGAGCGCAGGCCGGTATCGCGGAGGTCGGACTGATAGACGAAACCGGCATCCGCCTCGCCCAGCTGCACCTTGGCCAAGACGGCCCTCACGTTGATCTCTTCGGAGGCAACGTTGTCGAGCACGGCGTCGTCGTAATCAGCAGAAAAGCCTTCCAAGTGCGCCATATCTGCAACCAGGGCACGAGCGTAATGACCTGCAGGCACGTCCGGCAACGCAATCACGATTCTCACGCCCGGCTCCGCAAGGTCTTCAAGGGATTGGACTGTTTGATTGGAGTCCGCGAGGGCGACCACCATCTCGTTGGTTGCGACTGTAGTGGTTGATGATTCCACGAGCAAGTGAGTGATCTCATCGACGTGGCGGGGGTCTGCAGAAATGAAAACGTCCGCCTCAGCGCCCTCCTCAAGCTGCGCGCGGAGTCGTGAACTGCCCGCGAAGTGCGTCTCAACCGTCACGCTGCCGTTCTCCGCTTCGAATGCTTCTGCCGCCTCCGTGAGCGCGTCCGTCAATGATGATGCGGCGAAGACACGGAGAGTGACGGCGTCGTCCGGCCTGTCCGAGGCGCAGGCGGCTGCGGTTATGGCGGCCAAGACAGATACGGCAAGCATGAGCAGGTAGCGGATATGGCGTGTGTGGATAGTCACAATCCTGTGAGTCATTGTAGTCCTGCGTCGGATTCATCGGGTATTATCAGCGACATGAGTACGACGTTGCTTTCGTGGAATGTTAACGGCCTGCGGGCAGTTAATCGAAAGGGTGAGTTCCCGGCGATACTGTCGAATGTCTCGCCGGACATCCTCTGCATGCAGGAGACGAAATC
>DAOUKW010000088.1:0-12849 GCA_034420915.1 Dehalococcoidia bacterium | reverse complement strand
TTGCGGACGCGGCGGCGGCGGAAGGCGAGACGGCGCGCTTCAGGGTGACGCTGAGCGCGGCAAGCGCGCGGGCCGTGACGGTGGACTACCGGACGCGCCAGGGGACGGCGATCAGCGGCGACGACTACACCGGGAAGTCGGGCACGCTGAGCTTCGCCCCCAACACTACAGAGCGGTTCATCGAGGTGCAGACGCGGGAGGACGATGCCGACGAGCCCGACGAAACGTTCTCGGTGGAGCTGAGCAATCCCGCCGGCGCAATGCTGCTCGGCGACATCGGCATCGGAACGATCGTTGACGACGACGGGCCGCCGCCGGCCCCGCTGCCGGCCCTCTCCATCGCGGACGCGGCGGCGGAGGAGGGAGAGATTGTGCGCTTCAGGGTGACGCTGAGCACGGCGAGCGCGCAGGCCGTGACGGTGGACTACCGGACGCGCCAGGGCACGGCGGCCGCCGGCGACGACTTCACAGGAAAGTCGGGCACGCTGGGCTTCGCCCCGAACATGACGGAACGGTTCATCGAGGTGGAGACGCGGGAGGACGATGTCGACGAGCCCGACGAAACGTTCTCGGTGGAGCTCAGCAACCCCGCCGGTGCGACAGTGCACGACGTCACCGGCATCGGGACCATCGCCGACGACGACGAGCCGCGGCACGTGGAGACTGTCGTCCGCGCTCTCCTGCCCGAATTCGGACGCGCGGTGGCGTTCAACGCGGTCCACTGCCGCATGGACCGGGCATTCTCCGGGGTCGCCCGGTCCGGGCCGCAGCACGCGGCCCGTCCGTCGCTCTCTCTGCCGGCGAGTGCCGGCGGCCGGACCGGGGCGGCCGGCGGGCCGAGCCTGGAGCAGGCTCTCGACGGAGCGTCGTTCCTGCTTCCGCTGACGGCGGGCGACGTCGCCGCATCCGGTCTTGCGACATGGGGCTGCGGCGAGTACAGCGACCTCTCCCGCAGCGGCGGCGGTCCGGCGTGGGACGGCGACATCTCCACCGTGCAGATCGGAATTGACGCTCGCTTCCGTTCCGACATGCTGGCGGGGGTGGCCCTGTCCAGGTCGCGGGGAACGTTCGACCATGATGGAGGTGTCGGGAGCGGGCGGGCAGGCGGCAGCTACGAGCTGCGGCTGACCGGCGTTCATCCCTACTGGGGCGCGGCGCTCTCGTCCGGGCTGGAGATCTGGACGGCCCTCGGTCAGGCCAGAGGCGAACTGGAGGTCTCGGACGACACTGCCGGCACCTCCGTTTCGAGCCCGGCGACACTGGTCTCGGGCACCGTCGGCGTCAACGGCCGGCTGCTGGCGGGCGGCGGGACGGCGCTGGCGCTGAAGGGCGAGTGGGGGCTTGCTCGACTGGACGTTGCGGGCGCCGCCGCGGACTCCCGCATGGCGGCGGACATGAACCGCCTGCGTCTTGCGGCGGAGGCCAGCCACGAGACGCTGATCCCCGACGTCGGCCTGCTCACGCCGCGGGCGGAGCTGGGCCTTCGCCACGACGGCGGCGACGGAGAGACCGGCGCCGGCCTGGAAGTAGGTGCGGGCCTGCGCTACCGCAATATCGAGCAGGGCTGGAACACGGAGGTCCATGGCCGCTGGCTTGCGGCGCAGGGGGCGCTGCCGGAGGAGCGGGGACTTGCCGCCCGCTTCCGCTACGATCCGGAGACGCTGGGCGTCGGCCCGCAGTTGAGCCTGGGCGGAAGCTGGGGCGAGAGCGCGAGCGGCGTGCACCGGGTGTGGCAAGCGGGCGCGGCGGACCCGGCGCGGCACGGACCGCTTGCGGAAAGCCTGGATGCGGAGGTCGCCTACGGCTTTACCGCATTCGGCGGCCGGGGCGCGCTGACTCCCTTCGGGACGATAAGGCTGGGCGGGGACCGTGAGCGGGTCTACCGGCTGGGCAGCCGGGTGGCGCTGGGCTCGGCGGCGACCGTGAGCCTGGAGGCTGAGCGCGCGCACCGCGCCGGCGAGGCGGACCACGCGGTCATGTTGCGGGGCGCCGCCCGGTTCTAGTCGGCCGGGGACAGTTCCGCCGGTGCCCATGGAGCCCCGCCGTCAAGCCGGGGCCGCCTCGTCGCAATCGCCGTCCGGTGATGTCGGCGGATTGCAGCGCCCGCGCCGGGACTCGCCCTCGAGATCGATGCGGCAGCCGTGGATGCACGATGCGGTCGAGGGCGTCGGCGATCATGAGTTCGCCGATCGCCCCTGACCAGCTCTCCACCGGGACCCGACTGGCGCATATGAGGATGCACGTGCGTCCGTGACGCCCCTTGCGCGTGCGCGTCGTCGATGTTCTTGAAGAAGACGTACAAGGTCTGTAGCCGAGCAGCACCGATCATGGTCCTCGGAACTCCTTTCTTCCCCGGCACCCTATCCAGCCTTGTTCGCAAGCGGGTACCGAGTTGCGGAAGTGGGCGAAGCAGGGTGTTGGGCTCAATGACGTCCAGGTTCATAAGAGCTCCCCCGCTTCACGCCGTGCAGCGGCCCATCATCATCCTAGGCTGAGCCGCCAGCCGCGTCAGACAATCTTCGGCGGGGCAAACGCCCTCCTCTATCGGCTCCGGCGGCGCGATGTTGACGCGGTCGTGGCAGTTCGCACGCCTGTGCGGGCCAACGGACCCGGCGCGATCATGATCGTCCTTGTGCCCGCTATTCAGAGCTGGTTGTGCCTGTCGCACTCGACCAGGCTTTCTCTGTCGTCGCTGCTGACGCGAACATGGTCGTCCCGGCAATCCGACTCGAGACGTGATTCAGAAAGGCGGCAGCAGTCTCGACGGGATCCCGCTTCATCGTATCCCCGGAAAGCACCCGCACGGCATCCATGCTAATTCCGTCGGATTGGACACCGGGCTCCAGACCGACAAGAAACGCAACCGCCTCCTCCATGTCCTCGGGTTCAACACCCGTCGTCAACGCTGCCAAGGAATCAACGGTGAGACGGATTGCGTCAACGGCCGGCACGTGCGCTTCCTCGGCGAAGCCTCCGCCTGCAAGAAGCTGAGCTGCCTTGAGTTTGTGGTCGGCGCGGTCCGCGAGCGCCCGAGCACGTAGCAGGTTCGCCCGCTCTTCCGCGTCTTCGCGCTCTCCCGGCACGGGGAAAATCTGTTTCATCGTCTCTGTCGGCGAGGGAATCAGCCCCGATTGAGCCAGCCGCATCATCGAGTCATGGGTCGCGGGATCGATCACCGTGACCGTCAGATCCGTGAGCTCGGCAAGTCGTTTCTCTTCCTCGCCGATCCGGTCCGCGGGAAGATCGATCACAGCCAGGATCGCCGTTCCGTTCTCATGGCCGAAGATGCGGCTCAGCGCACTGCCATGTTCGGCGATCAGCCTGTCCCGCAGAGCCTCTGTCGGGGAGACCGGCGGCGCGGCGCCTTCATCGGGTTCCGCAGTCGATTCGGTGCCGAGCACGGCCTTCAGGCGTTCCATAAAGGCCGTCCTGCTGGTCGGCAGCGGAATACTGGCGAGGTCGCCGCGCCGGTCCAGCACACCCTCGGCCAGGGTTCGCTTGGCGTCCAAGAGTCCAAGCATCCGGCGCTCGATGGTGTCCTCGCTCACCAGATTGAAGACCCTGACCGTGCGATGCTGATGCTTGCGCCACGCCCGCGCGATCCGCTGATCGAGCCTCGCAGGGTTCCAGGGCTGGTCCATGTTGATCACCGTGTCGGCGACCTGAAGGTTGAGCCCGACACCGCCGGCCTCGGATGAGAGGAACAGGCGGCAGTCCGGATCCTCGCGGAATCTCTTCAGCTCTTCGCGCCGTCTGGGCTGGGGCACGGAGCCCGTGTGCCATGCAAACTCGATGCCGGCCTCGGTCGCGAAGGCCCGGACCAACTCCAGCATCCGCACCCATTCGGAGAAGACGATGATCTTGCATCCCGGATCGTCCAGCAGGTCGGGGATCAGCTTCTCGATCTCGTCCATCTTGGGGCAGGCATCGTCGTCCCCGCCGAGGATGTAGAGCGTGTCGCAGACCATGCGCATGCAGGCGAGATGCCGTTGCAGCATCTCGAACTCTTCGGCCGTCAGAGGCCGCTTCTCCGCGAGCGAGGCGAGTCTCCTGGCCAGATACTCGTAGTCCCCGTAGACCTTGGTCTGTGCGTCGGTCATGGGAACGAAGAAGGTCTTGGCCGAAAGTGGGGGAAGCTCGGTCTCGACCTCCTCCTTGCGGCGGCGAAGCATGACTGTGGATATCCGGTCCGCGAGACCCTTGAGATTCCGGAACCCCTGCGGGCGCCCCCTCTCGTCGAGCTCGTAGTACTGACGGTTGAACCGGAACAGCGGACCCAGAAGCTCCGGGTCGAGGAACTGAACGATCGAGTAGATTTCGTCTATGCGGTTCTCGATCGGCGTGCCCGTTAGTACAAACGCGTACCGGCTCTCCATCTTCTTGATCGCTGCCGCCGTCTTGGTCTGCCAGTTCTTGATGCGCTGCGCTTCGTCGAGGATCACCACATCGGGCGCCACGGCATCGAGCATCGCGCGCCCGTCCGCGACCACCTGCTCGTAGTTGCAGAGGGTGAAGAACGACCCCTTCGCATAGGCGGCGCTCCGGGCCAGGAAGTTGCCGTAGACCGAAGTGGCCGACAGGTTGGAGAAACGGGCAATCTGTTCCTTCCACTCGGCCTTGAGCGAGGCGGGCGAGACCACGAGCACGCGTTCGACCCCGCGCAACTCGCGCAGCAGGGCGCAGGCCGCAATCGCCTGCACGGTCTTCCCGAGGCCCATGTCGTCGGCCAGCAGCGCGCGCTCGCCAAACGCCAGGTGCAGCGCCCCCTCGATCTGGTAGGGCAGAAGCGGGAGCTTGAGCATGTCCATCGTGCGCCGCCCCAACTTGAGGTCGTCCTCGAAGCGGGCGCGCTCAAGCCGACGCTCGCTCTCGGATTGCAGGGCGGCGACCCAACTCTCCAGTCTGTACGAGACGCGAAGGAATTGTGTGTTTTCCCTTGCGAGGTCGCTCAAGGCCGCAAGGGCCGCGCTCGATCCATGATGCAACTCATCGAAGTGGCGTTCCACCTCAGCAACGAGAACGGGGTTGTCGCGCGCGAGGCTCTCGGGCGCCGACAGGCGCAGACTCCGGCTGTCGCGCTCGTCGAGAAAGACCTCGATGCGACCGCTGACCTCGCGGGAACGGACGCGCCTCGTCAGACGCCGCAGCGCGCCTTCGATGTGCTTGCAGGTGCCGAGCCGGTTGGTCCTGTGATCCGGGCACCCGCAGGAGTTGATGTGCTCCCGGATGCTGCGGATTTCCACCGTGTAGGAGTTGCCGCTGGAAGACGTCACCGTGTAGTCGCAGAAGGGGCCGTTCTCCGCATCCACGGGCCGGACTTCGGCGATCTCGGTTCGACCGCGCCACTGTCGCCGCTTGATCTCTTCTTCGTCAGTCGAATGCCAGCCCTGAAAGGTGGGGGCGGTCGCGCGCTTTCGACGCCGCGTTCGTTGGTCTGCACGTTTCGCAGGCATGCTGCTCTTACCTCGAATTACAGTTGCTTTCGGCCCCGGCGCGACGGCGCCAAGCATAGCGTGCGCCCGCGGACGCGTCAGGCACGGCCCGCACGGACTGTCCTGCGGTAACGCCGGCCACGATGGCCACACCATGTTCGACGGCGCGTACGAAAACGTCGTGAAGACGATGATGGTGGCCGAGCGCCGAATTCGGCGGTATGGCGGATCGCTTGAAACCGATGGCGAACGTGGAGAGGCGTCGGATCGATCCGGGCGGACCTGAACAGACGATCGACTCAGCTTTCACCACGGTGGCGCATGCCGCAGAACGCGCCAGCGGGGATGGACCGGATGGAAGGCGCGACATTATCGGCGGTTGATCGCGGAGGCGATGCTCCCGTCGCCGTGCATTGCCCGTAGAATTTCATTGGTTGCCCAGAGCATCGGGCGTCTCGACCGTGTAGCCGAGGTTCTCGTATCCGCGAATGCGCTTTGCCGCCATGCGTCGAAGCGCGGGCACGGCGTCGTCGAGATAGTCGTAGACCAGCACCTCTCGCTTCTCCGGATGAATCCGGTGCAGGCGGCCGACATATTGAGCAAGTGTCCCCCGCCACGATATCGGCATCGTCAGGAACAGCGTGTCGAGGCGGGCGTCGTCGAACCCCTCTCCGATATAGCGCCCGGTCGCGACCAGGACTCGCTCCTCCTGATCGGGTATCTCTTCGAGGCGCTGCATGACCTCGCGGCGTTGCTTCGCGCCCATGCCCCCGCGCAGAAGGATCACGTTGCGCGCGAAGCGGACGAGCCTCTCCGCAAGCCGGTCGGCGTGGTCCTTGCGCTCGGTCAGAAGGATCGGTGAGCGGCCCGCCTCCAGCGCGGTCAGCACGTCGTCGAAGATCAGCGCGTTGCGGTCTTCGTCGCCAGCCAGCGCGGCGTAAATCTGCTGGATCGGCGGGCGATCTTCGTGCTCGCTGCCGGGCAGACTGAACGAAGTCGGACGCAGCATCGCCCGATGCCTGAACGGGTGGCGGCGCGCCTCCGCCCTGGCGCTCGCCCGGAACCGCACCGGGCCGCACTGCATGAAGACGATGGGATGATGACCGTCCCGGCGCGTGACCGTCGCCGACAAACCGAGGACGTAACGGGCCTTGGCACGGCGCGCCACCATCTCGAACTTGGTTGCCGAGAGATGGTGGCACTCGTCGACCACGAGATGTCCGTAGTCGGCGACGATGTCGTCCACCACGTTGTCGCGTTCAAGGCTCTGCAGCATGCCGACATCGACGATGCCGCCCGGCCTGCGCTTGCCTCCGCCGATGCGCCCGATCGCGCCTTCCGGAAGACTCAGGAACGCCCCCAGCCGCGCGACCCACTGATCCATCAGCTGGTTGCGGTGGACGAGGACGAGCGTGTCCACCCCGCGAGTGGCGATCATGGAGGCGGCGACCACGGTCTTGCCGAACCCCGTCGCCGCCGCCAGCACGCCCGTCTCATGTGCCAGCAGGGCCTCGACCGCCGCTCTCTGCTCGGGGATCAACTCACCGAGAAAGGCGATATCGAGAGGCCGGCCGGCACTACGTTGGTCGCGCACATGACAGGCGATGCCGAGCTCGTCGAGCAACTGCTCCATCGCCGCACGGCAGCCGCGCGGCAAGGCGATATGGTGAGACAGGAGTTCGGCGCTGGCGACGATACGGGAGATGCCGAAGGTGGAGCGCTTCATGGCCTGCGCGCGATAGAACTCCGGGTTCTGGAATGCCGCGAGGCGGACGAGCCGGTTGACCAGACCCGCCGGCAGGCCTTCGCGCGGAACGTAGAGCTGATCGCCCAGAACCGCATCGATCCGCTCGGGGAGTGCGCCGGCGATCGCCGGCGGAGACTTCCGCCGCGACGGCGGCGCCGTCCAGGGCTCCCGGTCTTCCTCTTCGATGGGAAGGCGGAGACCTACGATCCGGCCTTGCCTGCTGGCTTCGTCGACGATGGCCGTGGCCGCCGCCAGGCTCAGGCGGCCAATCGTGGCCAGAAAAGCCCACTGGTCGGCGTGGGGTTCGAATTCGTCGTCGAGAAACAGGCTGTTGCCGCTCTCGCGCGGGCCGCCCTGCAGGGGCAGCGCGATGAGGTTGCCGAAGCCGCCATCCGGCAGAGTGTCCTGGCTCGGGAAGAACCGGTCGTAGGACTTGAAACCGATGTCGGGGTTGTTCTCCATGGCCTCGGTGAGAAGATGGGCACCGAGGCGGCGGGCGAGTATCGCGGGCACCGCCTCGGCGAAGAAAATCCAGACATGTCCGCCATTGCCCGAGCGCGAGCGCTCCAGGGCCGCCGGAGCGCCCTTCGAGCGGCACACGGCGAGAAAGGCTTCGGCATCCTTCCGCCACGTCTCCTTGTCGAAGTCGGCGGCCAGGAAATGGCAGGTGCTGTCCTCCAGCATGGGATAGACGCCGACCGTGTTGCGGCCGCGCAGGTGACCCACGATCACCTCGTCGGTCACGGGAAGGAAGGCCTGGCTGGGGCAGGAGCCGCACTTGATCCTGGGCTTGCCGCATATCTGCGGCTTCCATTCGTTGCTGCAGGCGGGTGCGTATCCTGACTTTCCGGTCCGGGTGTTCTCCCAGCGCTTGGGATAGACGTCCTCGCGGCCTCGAAAGAGCGAGCGGAACAGCGCGACCTTCTCGTGCGCCGGCGAGCGCTCGGTTGCCTGCTTGTCCCGCAAGCCGTCGTTGGTCGCGATTTGGCCCTGGTCTTCGAGCTCGGCAAGCCGCGACTTGAGGGTATCGCGTTCGGCCTCGAGCCGAGCGAGGCGGTCGCGAATGCGCGCGGCCTCGTCGTTATCGGGGTTCTGGCGAGCCAACGTGCTCTCCCCGCATCCAACTGCTCGAAGTTGTCAGGCCGGAGAGACGCCCTCCTTGGCGTCGAAGATGCCGGAGGCGGTGAAACAAGGTCATTGATCTGTTCGAGCGGCCTTCGTCGAATGCGCCTCATGAGGCGGCAAGGGCCAAGCCCCGCCTACGCTTCGCGGAACTGAGCCTTGAATAAAGACGCGCCTGGCAACTGATCATGACCGTTGGTTGGTTCGTCGCAGGATTGGCGAGAGGGCCGCGACGGCAACCGCACTCTCGGAAAATTGATCGGACCGCAATACAGTCCGTGCAACGTCGCTCACAGAGCGCGCGACGCTACAGGAGCTTGACCAGGGCCACGATCAGCCCACCCTGCGCGATCAGTGCACCGAACAGCCACTTCAGAAGATCGGCCTTGACCGCCTCGATGGCCGCCTTGGTTTCCAGCCGCAAGGCTTCCACGCCGGCCTTGACCTCCGCAATATCGGCCTTGGTCGCGAGATTGGAGTTAATCAGCGCAACATGCTCTTCGGCCAAGGTCTCGGCCTGCTTCTCGGTGAAGCCGCTCTCCGTCAGGCGCTTGACGAAACGGTGCGTGTCGAACGCGATGGCTTCGCTCATGGCTCGATCATAGGAACGGTTCTGAAACTCGACAAGTACCGTCGCACGCCCGCCGGGATCCGCTGCCCCTTATGGCAGCGACTGGCGACGCCACTCAGAGACCGAGTAAGAGCAGATCGATAGGGCCTGCTCCTTCGTTCTCTTCCACTCCAGCGTTTCCATCGGCAGCGCATAGAGGGCGTGCGCGATGGCTCGCGTCACCCGCTGCACGCGCTTCAGCACAGCCTCGGGTGTCTCCTCGCGCGCCATGATTTTGATGGCGGCCCTCACCTTCTCCTGGATGACGTCGCTCCTATGCGCGGCGCGGACCTGTCCCAAGAGATCCTTCGCGGTCAGGCTGCACACCAATCGGGCATGCTTGTCCGCCTCGCCCGCGCTGGCGGGCGCCATCGCAAGCAGGGAGATCGCGATGCCGACGATCGCGACTGCACTCTTACGGCACCCCATCGGTGCTCTCTGCACACGTCGTTGGCTGCGCGCCGTCCTCCGGAGGATGTCACCGCCAGCCGCCCTCGCACGACGGCGAAGGAGAAAGGGGCCGCCCCGATCCCGGAATGTGGTGGTGGGTTGGAAGTCGCGAGTCGGCCCGCGAGGAAGAGAGCAGGGCGTTGCCGCTGATCTCCGGCGCGAAGATGCGCGGGGCCGGGCCGCCATGTCACGCCCGGACGTTCGTTCGCAGCCTTGCGGAATGCGAAGTGGGCCAACCCGGTCGAGTGCCACGCCGGCCGCGATTTGTTCCGGCGCGGTGCCGACGGGCTCGAACTCGCGTTGGCGAAGGCCGAACCGGCACGCACCTCGGCGCTGAAGACAGAGCCGGCACGGCGGCCGGATCGCAGTTCAACACACCGGGCCGGGCAGGATTCGAGGGGGCAGCATCCCCGAGTTCGAACTCGACTCGGGGAAGGCTGTCGCCTCCTTTGGGCCCGGCGACGTCCGCGGGACGCGTTTGCGTCACCGGAATTAGCTCCGAACAGTCGCCGGATTAGCGGAATTGAACGACCGCGCGATACCGGAACGCGGTTCCGGCACTGCGCCGTTAATGTTAAACGGCGGTTCGATTTACGATTAGTCGTGATCGTATTCATGTTCGAGACCGGCCAGCATCATGAATTCGGCAAATGTGGTCTGCAACTCGTTCTCAACATCGGCGCGTTTATGCCGTGTGACGAACGTCATCTGCTGCGACCGAAACGGGGGCATGGCCTGTTCGATGCACATCCATAAGATCTATGTGTGTGACGATTGGGTGGCGGATAGACTGCTGTTTCTATGGAATTATTTTGTGCCCTGTTGCGAGCGTCGCAAAATGCGACGCACTCATTCCGGCACCTTTTTGAGCGGCTCAACTGTATCGTTCAAGCAAATTCAGTGGTCATACATACGCACAACTACGCTGGGCTACGAACATTCTCAGCACAGCAGCCTGCTGCGTCAGGTGTGAGAGCAAAAAACGCCTCAAGGCGCAGGACAGGTCCAGGGGATCGCAGAAAAGCTATCAGGCCCAGCCACTTAGCTGGCGCAGGGGGCAGGATGAGGGGCGGGAATGCGGGAATCGGAGTGCAACACAGGCACAACACACAAATACGGCAGAGGAGCGCAGGATCGGGGGAAAGCCGTTGGAGAACAGTCGCTTGTGTGGCGTCACACGAAACGAACACGGATGAATGCCATTGAAATACGGGAGGATGCAAGCTGGTATCGGCCGAGCAGGCGCGACATCCATTATGGTGTACGTTATGGATATTGCGCCAGAGGTCCGGTGGGGGGCTGGCGGAGCGCTCGGCAGGGCTCGGGATCGGCTCGCAGATCGATCTGCACACAAGGACAACACACGAATTCGGCCGGGGAGCGCGGGTGCGGGGGAAGGCCCTCGAGCGCGCGAGGGGGCATTGTCTCGCCGCTCGGGCGGCGCTCGGGAATGCGGCGGAAACGGGGCGGGGGAAGTTGGTCAGCACGGTTTACCGATCACGCTGGTGATCGTGAGCGGCGCGCGGGCGAGAGCCATAGCGGACTCGAAATGGCGGCATCGGGATTCCGCAAGGCGTCTCGCCTGTCGCCGGCACCGGCGACGGCGCTGACGCGAGCGCGGCGCAGGGGCGCTCGCGCTCGTGCGGCGTCCGTGAATTCACGCATGTTCGGTATGGGAATTGCCGGTCGGCGATCGGCGCCGCCGTGAGCGGCGTGCGGAGGCTCGGGATGCACCCGGGGATCGATCTGCCGAGCTCATGCAGCGCAGGCATGTTCTCGCTGGCCTGGCGGCGTTCGGAAATGCGGTGGAAACGAGGCGGGGGAAGTTGGTCAGCGCAGGTGACCGGGCAGGATTGTATTCGCGAGTGACGGGCGGGGAGGACGCCTGGCGGATCGGTCATGCCGGCGTGACTGATCCGCAAGCTGCCGGGATGATCGTCGGCGTTGCCGGCGGCAGGCGCGGGGCAGGCGATCATGGTCGGCGCAGTTGACGGATCGCTTCTGTCGATGGTCGTGCTGAGGGGAGCGGCGGATAGCGGAGTCGAAACTGCGGCATCGACGATCGGGACTGTGACGCGCCGGTCGTCGGCACCGACGACGGCACTGTCGACGGCACGGGCACGAGCACCGGACAGAGGCGGTCGCACTCGTGCTCGCGCCGGTGCGGCGCCTGGTGATGCCCCTGCTGCATTGAGCGCGCACTGGGGTCGACGATGTGGACGCCGGCAGTCGGGCGCACAGGCCGACGCTCATGACGCCCGTCGTGAAACACGACGAAGCGGCCGATGCCTTGAGGCACCGGCCGCTGTTGGTGTCGCACGCGCCGCTCAGGCCGCTATCTGCATGACGGGTATTCCCAACGTGCGGGCTTTGTCGACGAGGTTGCCTGTGATGCCGGAGCCGGGGAAGGCGATGACGCCCTTGGGCAGCAGGTTGAGCAGGTCGTCGTTGCGGCGGAAGGGCGCGGCGTTGCCGTGAGCCTTCCAGTCGGGGCGGCAGACGACCTGGTTGACGCCTCTGGCCTCGGCCCAGCTCGCGGCGACCTTCTCGACGCCGGGACCGCCACCGTGGAGCAGGACCATGTCGCCGTACTTCGCGCGCGCCATGTCGAGCGTGCTCCAGACCGCGTCGGCATCGCTGACGGTCTTGCCGCCGGTGATCGCGACCAGGGTGCCCTCGGGCAGGTGCGCCCTCGTCTCGCGGTCCTTGCGGGCTCTGCGGAAGTCTCGGGCGTCGATGGCGGCGGAGGTGAGCTGTCCGGTCTGGCTCGTGTGCGAGCCGTGCCTTGGGCGCCAGGTGTCGCCGGTCTCGACACGGTATGCGTCGGCGGCGAGGTCGCGGAGCTTCTCGAAGGCGTCGCGCCGGTCGCCGAGGCTCTGCGCGCGGTCGGTGAGCGTCTCCAGCTCGTGCGCCTTCACCTCCGACCCGTCCTGCGCCTTCTCGAGGTCGCGCATCTCGGGCGCGATCCTGTCGACGGCGCGGTCGAGCCTCTGCACCTGGCTGTGCAGCATGTTGGTCAGGCCCCACATGAGCGGCTCGCGCTCGTCGGCCATCTGCGTGCCGTCTACGGTGATGCCGTCGACGATGACGCGGATGGCTTCGTTCAGCGCATCGATGGCATCGTCCTCGTCCCAGACGACCCTGCTGTCGAGCTCGCCGCGCTCGGGCGCTGCGCCGTAGAGGGCCATGCTCTCGCAGACAGTTGCGGTTGCTGAAGCGGTCGGGGTAGCGCTGATAGTGTCGATCATGACGATCTCCCTTGTCATCCTCCGGGACCCTGTGCCCCGTCGTGATGTCCTTGTGATTCACGCGCGCGCAGTGTCAGCACCTGGCCTTAGGAACTGTTAGGCGGGGTGGCGCGGAAGTTCGGCGAGCTGGTGCGGAAGATGGTGCCGTCGTGCCGGTGGGAACGGTGCTCCGCAGCAAATCCATTCCAGTGGTCATTACGGCGCCGGGCCGGGCGGGCCCGCTTGGGCCTGCCCGGCGTC
>DAOUKW010000087.1:0-7686 GCA_034420915.1 Dehalococcoidia bacterium | reverse complement strand
ACGCTCTCCGCGTGAGATCCTGGAGCTTGTCCGGGAAGGCAAGGCGCGCGCGGAGGCGGTTGGCGGCAGATTCCAACTGCGGTTCGTCGAGCACCGCTTTGATGCGCCCAAGCATTCCGAAGACGAGTGCCGCGACAAGGACCTCAACTACTCAGCCCCGCTCCACGTCAAGGCGGAGTTGACCGTCAAGGAGACGGGCGAGGTCAAGGAGCAAGACCTCTTCCTGGGCGACGTTCCCCTCATGACTGATCGGGGTACGTTCATCATCAACGGCGCGGAGCGCGTCGTCGTAAGCCAGTTGGTTCGCTCGCCCGGCGCGTATTTCACGCTGGAGCGCGACCCGTCCACGGGGCGCGAACTGTGCATGACAAAGCTCATTCCCAATCGCGGGGCGTGGCTTGAGTTCGATATTTCCAACCGGGGCATCATCAGCGTCAAGGTAGACCGCCGCCGCAAGATGCCCGTCACCCTGCTGCTCCGCGCCCTCGGTTTCGACGAGGACGAGATTCTCTCGATGTTCTCCGACGTGGACCTGCCCGGCGACGCGAGCCTGATCCGAACGACGCTCGAGCGTGAGCCTCACGCGCGGACGACGGATGAGGCGCTGCTGGAGTTCTATCGCCGCCTGCGCCCCGGTGAGCCGTCCGTGCTGGACAACGCCAAGACGCTCATTCATCACCTGTTCTTTGACCCCCGACGCTATGACCTGGCGCGCGTTGGCCGCTACAAGCTCAATCGCGGCCTCGGCTCCCAGGTTGACCCGGAAACGCGCATTCTGCTGCCGGAGGACATCGTTGCGCTCATCAGGCAGATGATTCGCGTTCACACTGGGGCGTCGCGGCCTAATGATATCGACCACCTGGGGAACCGCCGTGTCCGATCGGTCGGCGAGTTGATCCAGAACCAGTTCCGCGTCGGCCTCCTCCGCATGGAGCGCGTGGCGCGGGAGCGCATGACGCTGGTGCAGCCGGAGGGCGCGACTCCCGGGCACCTCGTGAACGTGCGGCCAATCGTTGCCTCACTGCGTGAGTTCTTTGGCGGATCACAGCTCTCGCAGTTCATGGATCAGACCAACCCCCTCGCCGAGTTGACGCACAAGAGGCGTCTCTCCGCGCTGGGACCGGGCGGACTGTCCCGCGAGCGCGCCGGTTTCGACGTGCGCGACGTTCACAACTCCCACTACGGACGCATCTGCCCCATCGAGACGCCTGAAGGACCGAACATCGGACTCCTTGGCTCCCTCGCCACATACGCAAAGATCAACCCCTTCGGTTTCATCGAGACGCCGTACCGGCGCGTACTCAAGGAAATCCCGAACAAGGAGCCGAAGTGGCTTGAGGGCCACACACTTCGCGAGGACGTGAGGGATCGGCGCAAGAAGCTGGTCGCGGAGGCCGGAACGCTCGTTACGGCGGATCTTGCCAAGTCGATCGCGCGGCTCGCGCCGCTGGACATCCCCGTGCGCCCATTCGTGCTCAATGAGTCCGAGTACCTTGACGCGGACGAGGAAGAGCGGCACGACATCGCGCAAGCCAACACGGAACTTAATGACGTTGGCGAGATGATCACGGACATGATCGAGGTCAGGCGGCAGGGAGAGCCGCACACGGCACGCGCCGTGGACGTGGAGTTCATGGATGTCTCTCCCAAACAGATCTTCAGTGTCTCCACTGCGCTTATTCCGTTCCTCGAACACGACGACGCCAACCGCGCGCTGATGGGCTCCAACATGCAGCGGCAGGCCGTGCCGCTCGTGCGCCCGGACGTGCCCATCGTCGGCACCGGCATGGAGTCGCGAGTCGCGAAAGACAGCGGTCAGATATTGCTCTCCCGCGTGGACGGAACGGTCGTGACGGCGACTGCCGAGGAAATCATCATCAAGGGCAAGGACGGCAAGACCTATCCGCACCGCGTCCGCAAGTTCGAGCGGTCCAACCAGGGAACGGTCATCAACCAGAAGCCCTCGGTGGCCCCCGGCGACAAGGTCACGGCGGGCGATCCGATTGCCGATTGCGCCTCGACGGTGCAGGGTGAGTTGGCCCTCGGCCAGAACGTGCTCTGCGCGTTCATGTCCTGGGAGGGTTACAACTTTGAGGACGCGATTATCCTCTCCGAATCCGTCGTGCGGGAGGATAAGTTCACGTCCATCCATATTGAGAAGCACGAGGTCGAGGCGCGTGACACCAAGCTGGGACGTGAGGAGATCACGCGCGACATCCCGAACGTTGGTGAAGAGGCCCTCGCCGACCTCGACGAAAAGGGAATCATCCGCATCGGCGCGGAGGTGAACGCCGGCGACATCCTTGTCGGCAAGATCACTCCCAAGGGCGAGACTGAGCTTTCGCCGGAGGAGAAGCTGCTCCGCGCAATCTTCAGTGAGAAGGCGCGCGAGGTGAAAGATTCGTCGCTCCGTGTCCCGCACGGCGAGCACGGCAAGGTCATCGACGTCCGCATCCTGACGGGCGAGCAGAAGGATGACCTGCAGGCGGGCGTCAATGAGTTGGTGCGCGTCTGGGTGGCGCAGACCCGCAAGATCTCCGTCGGTGACAAGATGGCCGGGCGGCACGGCAACAAGGGCGTCATCTCCCGCATCATGCCCATTGAGGACATGCCCTACCTGCCGGACGGGACGCCGGTTGAGATCATCCTCAACCCCATCGGCGTGCCCTCCCGCATGAACCTCGGCCAGATACTTGAGACGCATATCGGCTCGGCGGCGCGCGAACTCGGATTCCAGGTTGTGACGCCCGTCTTTGACGGCGCAGACCCGGAGTCCATTGAGGACGCGCTTGGCCGCGCCTACATCGCCCATGAGTCCGGCGCAGTTCGGACCGGAGAGCATGGCGAGCCCACGTTCGAGTTGGAGATCGCGGAGGCGTGGCTGCAAGACAAGGGTATCGACCCTGCGCCCGTATTCAGCGACCGCACCCGCGGCGTCGCCAAGGACGTCTGCCTGCGGCTCTGGCTGGACCAGCAGGGAGTGTCCCACAAGAAGCTGGACGCCGATGGTGTTGTGGCGAAGACGGAGCAGCACTTCCGGAAGAGCGGCAACCACCCGCCCATCTTCGGCAAGGTAATCCTGCGTGACGGTCGCACGGGCGAGCCGTTCGGCCAGCCTGTGACCGTCGGCTACATCTACATGCTCAAGCTGATCCACCTGGTGGAAGACAAGATCCACGCCCGCTCGACGGGCCCGTATTCCTTGATTACCCAGCAGCCGTTGGGCGGCAAGGCGCAGTTCGGCGGGCAGCGGTTTGGCGAGATGGAGGTCTGGGCGCTTGAGGCGTACAGCGCCGCGCACAATCTCCAGGAAATGCTCACGATCAAGTCGGACGACGTGCAGGGGCGGCAGCAGACGTATGAGGCCATCGTGAAGGGCGAGGACGTGATTGAACACGGCATCCCGGAGTCCTTCCATGTTCTGCAGATGGAACTGCAGAGCCTTGGCCTGGCTATCGAGCTGCTGCAAGACCCGGACGTTCCGGCACTGGAAATGGCACTCAGCGGCGCCCTGCGCGTGGATGACTTTGGCGACGGAGACACGGAGGAGAGAGAGAATGACGGATCCTAGTTTCAGCGCAATACGAATCTCGCTCGCCTCCCCGGATCAGATCCGGTCGTGGTCGTACGGCGAGGTCACCAAGCCCGAGACGATCAACTATCGCAATCAGAAGCCGGAAAAGGATGGGCTCTTTGATGAGCGCATCTTCGGTCCGACCAAGGATTTCGAGTGCTATTGCGGCAAGTACAAGCGCATCCGCTACCGCGGCGTAATCTGCGACCGCTGCGGTGTTGAAGTGACGCGCGCCAAGGTGCGGCGTGAGCGGATGGGGCACATCAACCTTGCGGCTCCCGTCGCCCATATCTGGTTCGCCAAGGGCACGCCGAGTTGGCTCGCCATGCTGCTGGACATGACACCGCGCAACCTGGAGCGAGTCCTCTACTACGCCCAGTACGTGATTATCGAGGTGGATGAGCAGCGCAAGCAGGAAGTCCTTGATGAGTTCGCGGACCGAGAAGACAAGCTCCTTGAGGAGATTCGCGCCGAGCTGGACGCCAACGTCACCGCCATCCGCGAGCAGAGCACCCGGGAAATCGCCGAGCGCCGCGCGATGATCGAGGCTGATGTCGACGCCCTTCGCACCGGCCTGCCCCAGTTGGTTGGCCAGAAAGCCAGCGACACAATCAGCGTTCATGGGCGCACGCTTGTGGCGAAGGGCAGGAAGATCACGGAGGAGAGCGTTGCCTCCCTTGATACCGTGCTTGAAGAGCTCATCACGGAGTCGGTGGAGCAGCAAGGCGGCGCGCAGCAGGAAATTGCCGCCCTCCAAAAGGATGCCCAGGAGCGCATCCAGGAGGCGCGAAAGGCGTGGGACTCTCGCCGCGGCGACCTCGAACAGCTGCAGACCCGCAAGACCATGACGGAGAACGAGTTCAAGGAGCGCAACGATCAGTACGGCTTCCTGTTCCGCGCCGGCATGGGCGCGGAGTCGTTGCTGGAAATCATCAGCACGATGGACCTTGAAGAACTTCGCGAGACGCTGCATGCAGAGGCCATTGGCTCCACCGGCCAGAAGGCCAAGAAGGCGGCCAAGCGCCTGCGTGTCGTTGAGGGATTCCGCAAGAGCGATAACAAGCCGGAGTGGATGATCCTGACCGTGCTGCCCGTCTTGCCGCCGGACCTGCGCCCCATGGTGCAACTGGACGGCGGTCGTTTCGCCACAAGCGATCTGAACGACCTCTATCGCCGTGTTATCAACCGCAACAATCGCCTCAAGAGGCTCATGGAGCTTGGCGCGCCGGACATCATCGTCCGCAATGAGAAGCGGATGCTCCAGGAGGCCGTCGACGCGTTGGTCGATAATGGCCGCCGCGGACGCGCCATCACCGGCAGCCACAACCACACGCTCAAGTCGCTCTCAGACATGCTGCGGGGCAAGCAGGGGCGCTTCCGCCAGAACCTGCTTGGCAAGCGCGTGGACTACAGCGGCCGCTCCGTGATTGTTGTCGGCTCCACCCTGAAGCTGCACCAGTGCGGCCTGCCGAAGCAGATGGCGCTTGAACTGTTCAAGCCGTTCGTGATGCATCGGTTGGTGCTGCACGGCATCGCGCCGAACATCAAGAGCGCGAAGCGCATGGTGGACCAGAAGCGCCGCGGCGAGGTCTGGGATCTCCTGGAAGAGGTGATCACGGAGCGCCCGGTGTTCCTAAACCGCGCCCCCACCCTGCACCGCCTCGGCATTCAGGCCTTTGAGCCGGTGCTTGTTGAGGGCAGCGCCATCCAGATTCACCCGCTCGTCTGCGCGGCCTACAACGCCGACTTTGACGGCGACCAGATGGCCGTCCACGTGCCGATTGGCCGCCGCGCCGTGGAAGAGGCGCGCAAGTTGATGATCTCAACGCACAACATGCTGCTGCCGAGTTCCGGCGAGCCGATTGTCGCCCCGACGTTGGATATCGTGGTTGGCATCTACTACCTGACGACGCTGTCGCCGGGCGCACAGGGTGAAGGCCAGGGCTTCATCACGTATGACGATGCCAAGCTGGCCCATGACCTCGGCCAGATTGACCTCCGGGCGGAGGTCCGCATCCGTGAGGGTGTGGCGGTCAGCGCCGACGGCAATACCCGGCTGAACCTGCTGCCGCGCCTCGTGATGAGCGAGGATGGCCGCACGGACATCGTTGAACTGAATCTCCAGGAAGAGATGCCGGATGGTTGGACGCTGGAGCCGCTGACGACGAGCGTCGGTCGGATTCTCTTCAACCAGGTGCTGCCAAGCGCCGTGCCGTACCGCAACGAGATTGTGGACAAGAAGGCGCTCAAGGAAGTCGTTACCGAGTGCTATCGCTTTGAGGACAACGACTCCACTGCCCTAATCCTCGACGCCCTGAAGAAGCTCGGGTTCCACTATGCGACGGAGTCCGGTCTGACCATCGCCCTGAACGATGTCGTCGTTCCGCCGGAAAAGGCGGGGATGCTGGAAAAGGCCGAGGAAGAGGTTTCCGTCGTCCAGCGTAACTTCCAGCGCGGCCTCGTGAGCGAGGACGAGTTGGAAGAGCGGGTCATTGAGATCTGGCAGGGTGTGAACCGCGAGATGGAAACGGTTATCGAGAACCGCCTCCGCGAGTTCGGAAACCTGTACCTGATGGCCGGTTCCGGCGCAAAGGGCAACATCGCCCAGATCAAGCAGATGGCCGGCATGCGCGGTCTGATGGCAGACCCCAAGGGCAAGATTCTGCCGCTGCCGATCCGCTCCAGCTTCCGTGAAGGCCTGAGCGTGCTCGAATACTTCATCTCAACGCACGGCGCGCGCAAGGGTCTCGCTGATACGGCACTGCGAACAGCCGACTCCGGCTATCTCACACGCCGCATCATCGACGTGGCCCAGGACGTCATCGCCAACGATGACGACTGCGGCACGCTGGACGGCGTATGGATCGACGGCGAGACGATGGATCGCCTTCTGGGTTCCCTTGCGGAGCACGTTCTTGGCCGTATGGCCGCCGCTCCGGTTGCAGACCCGAACACCGGTGAGATCATCGTCGACCGCAACGAGGAAATTGATGAAGATAAGGCGGCAGTGATCCAGGACGCCGGTATCAACCGCGTCTTTGTTCGCAGCCCGCTGACTTGCCAGGCCCCGCACGGCATGTGCCGCTTCTGCTACGGACGGTCACTGGCTCGCGGGCGGCTTGTGGAGGCCGGTGAGGCCATCGGCATCATCGCTGCGCAGTCCATCGGCGAGCCCGGCACACAGCTCACCATGCGGACGTTCCACACGGGCGGCGTCGCCGGTGTGGACATCACCAGCGGTCTGCCGCGTGTCGAGGAGATCTTCGAGGCGCGCGTGCCCAAGCTCGTCGCGCCAATCTCGGAGATCGACGGCGTTGTCGATGTAACTGAGGACGCCAACGGCAGGCGCGTCCGCGTGGTCAACGAAGAGACCGTCGCGGAGGACTACCAGATTCCCAAGGGGTTCGAGGCGCGCGTCAAGTCCGGCGATTTCGTCGACTCGGGCGCGGAACTCGCAGGGCCCGCCGCCAAGCCCAAGACCCGGAGCCGCCGCAAGAAGGCTGCAGAGACGGACGAGGCGGAAACCACTGCGCCCGTCCCGGCTCCCATCACCGCGGCGATGGACGGCGAAGTGACGGTGAAGGGCGACACGATGACCATCGTTCACCGCGACATCGATGACCGCACCTACCAGGTTTCGCCAAACGTCCGCATCCTCGTTGAAACCGGCCAGCGTATTGACGCGGGCACGGCTCTCGCCGAGGGGCCGCTGAACCCGCAGGACGTGCTGCGTGTCCGCGGCAAGGACGCCGCGCAGCGTTACCTCGTGGACGAGGTACAGCGCGTGTACCGCTCCCAGGGCGTTGTCATCCATGACAAGCACATTGAGATCATCGTCCGCCAGATGCTGCGCCGCGTGCGCGTGGAGCAGCCCGGCGACACCGAGTTCCTGCAGGGCGAGCTTGTAGACCGCTTCCTGTGGCAGTCCGTCAACGAGAAGGTCATTGCGGAAGGCGGCGAGCCGTCCCTGGCAGTGTCCGTCTTGCTCGGCGTGACAAAGGTATCACTGAGCACGGAGAGCTTCCTCGCGGCGGCGTCCTTCCAGGAGACGACGCGCGTGCTCACGGAGGCGGCGCTGCTTGGCAAGGTTGATCGACTTGTCGGGCTCAAGG
>DAOUKW010000086.1:0-3322 GCA_034420915.1 Dehalococcoidia bacterium | reverse complement strand
GCTCACCACGAACGTGTATGCGACTTGACGATGAACGTGGCCAATTCCTAGAATCTGAACATCTTTCGAGTTCCGTCTGCGGCGTGTCCGTGTGTTCGGCAGGCGGGATAGGCGTATAGGTGGGGAGTGTATGCCGACGGATATCCCGGCTGTTGTTGTGGACAGGCTGCCGCACTATTTGCGGACGCTGCGTCTCATGCTCGACGAAGGGATTGAAGTCGTCAGTTCGCGGGAACTCGGCGAGGCGCTGGGGACGACGCCGGCGCAGATCCGCAAGGACCTCAGCTACTTTGGACGATTCGGCAAGCAGGGGCGCGGCTATGATGTTTCAGCCCTGCTTGGCGACCTGACACGCATCCTGGGGCTGGAACGCTCGTGGCCGGTTGTGCTGGTCGGCGTTGGGCGCCTGGGGCGCGCAATCATCACGTATCCCGGGCTGACCCCGGAGGGGTTTCACGTGCGGGCGGCGTTTGATGCTGATCCAAGCATCGTGGGCAGCAACGTTGACAGCGTGCCCGTGCGCCCCGCAAGCGAGATGGAGAGCTTCATCCGCAGCGAGGAAATCGAGATTGCTATTCTCGCGACGCCGGGCGACGTGGCGCAGGACGTGATCGACAGGCTCGTCGCATGCGGAATCCGCGGCATCCTGAACTACGCGCCCATGACGCCGCACGTGCCCAGCGGCATCACGGTGCGGACGATCGACCCCGTGCAGGCCCTCCAGACGATGACGTTCTACCTGCGGGACTCCGAGGAGGAGGAAGACCTCCTGCCCAAGCGCAAGCGGGGCCGCCGAAACAATTCCCGGCGTTAGTTGTCTGTTCGCGTGGGCTGCGGCGCCTGCCTCCGCCGCCGCGCCGCGATGCGCTCCGCGACCCTGATGCGGGCCATTGAGCGCAGGAGTGCGGATTCAGCGCGCGCCAATTCCAGATCCGGTGTTGTGCGGGGATCAGCCAATCGCTCCTGAGCGCGGCGGCGCGCCTCTTCGGCGCGATCCATGTCGATGTCCTCCGCGTATTCTGCCGCATCGGACAAAATCGTTACGCTGTCCGGGCCGATCTGGGCGAAGCCGCCGCTGATGGCCAGCGAGGTCTCCTCGCCGGCCTTGCGTGTCAGCACCTCGCCCGGCTCCAGCAGCGTCACGATGCGCGCGTGCCGTGGCAGAACACCAAGCTGCCCCTCCTCCCCGGGCAGAACGACGATATCGACATCGTCCTCGTAGGCGATCCTGTCCAGCGCGATGATTTGCAGGTGGGTCGGCATCGTTTACCCCTCAGCCGCCATCTCCCGGGCCTTCTCTACGGCTTCCTCGATGCCGCCGACCATGTAGAAGGCCTGCTCCGGCAGCTCGTCGTGCATCCCGTCGAGTATCTCCTTGAAGCCGCGCACCGTCTCACGGATCGGCACGTACTTGCCGGCCTGTCCCGTGAACGCCTCCGCCACGAACATGGGCTGCGACAGGAAGCGTTGGATCTTGCGGGCGCGGGACACCGTCAGCTTGTCATCATCAGAGAGCTCCTCAAAGCCGAGGATGGCGATGATGTCCTGCAGGTCCTTATACCGCTGCAGCACCTGCTGCACGCCGCGAGCCGCCTCATAGTGGTCCTGCCCCACAACCTGCGGGTCAAGGATGCGGCTGTTGGACGTGAGCGGGTCAACTGCCGGATACAGGCCCTGCTCCGCGATGGAGCGCTCCAGCGCGATGACGGCGTCAAGGTGTCCGAACGTGGTTGCCACGCCCGGGTCCGTGTAGTCGTCGGCGGGCACGTAGATGGCCTGGAAGGACGTGATGGAGCCCTTGTTGGTGGACGTGATCCGCTCCTCCAGCGCGCCCATCTCCGTCGCCAGTGTGGGCTGGTACCCCACTGCGGAGGGCATGCGTCCCAGCAGCGCGGAGACCTCCATGCCCGCCAAAATGTAGCGGTAGATGTTGTCGATGAAAATCAGGACGTCCTGCCCCTCAACATCGCGGAAGTACTCGGCCATCGTGAGGCCGGTCAGGGCGATGCGGGCGCGCACGCCGGGCGGCTCATTCATCTGCCCGAACACGAGCGCGATCTTGTCGATAGCGCCGGAGTCGCGCATCTCGTGCCAGAGGTCGTTGCCTTCCCGGGAGCGCTCACCCACGCCGGCGAACACGGAGAATCCGCCGTGCTCGGTGGCGATGTTGCGGATCAACTCAAGGATGACGACGGTCTTGCCGACGCCCGCGCCGCCGTATGCGCCGATCTTTCCACCGCGTGTGAACGGGGTGATGAGGTCGATGACCTTGAGGCCGGTTTCCAGCATCTGCGTGCTGGTTTCCTGCTCATCGAAGGGGGGCGGCTCGCGGTGGATGGGCCACGTCTGCTCGGCGGACACGTCTCCCAGTCCGTCAAGAGGCTCGCCCAGCACGTTGAAGAGGCGTCCCAATGAGCCGCGCCCGACGGGGACGGCGATGGGGCGGCCGGTGTCCTGCACCTCCACGCCGCGCTGCAGCCCCTCTGTTGGGCCCATCGCGAGGCAGCGCACCCAGTTGTTGCCGATGTGCTGCTCCGCCTCGAGAACGATTTGCCCGCCCTCAATCTCAACCGTCAGCCCGTTGTAGATATCCGGAAGCTCCTGCGCCGGAAACTCCACGTCAACCACGGTTCCGATGACCTGCACAACCTGTCCGTTGGCCATTTCCTCACCTCACCTACGATGCCGGGGCCAGCTCGGCCCCCTGTCCAAAGTAACGATCCACGTCAAACTCGCGAAGGCTCCCGATGATCTCATCCGCCTTCGATATATCAAGGTTTGTTGTCATGCCTGTTCGAAGTCCAATTGTCCGTATGCCTGCGCCCTTTGCGGACTTGATTCCCGCCGGGGAGTCCTCGATGGCGATGGCATCCGCCGTGTCCAGCCCCATCAGTTCTGCCGCCTTGAGATAGATATCCGGCGCGGGCTTCGTCCGCCTCACGTCCGTGGAGCACACCGCGACGTCGAAAAATTCCGTCAACCCCAATGTCTCAAGCTTTATCGTGAGCCACTTGCGGCGTGACGCCGTCGCAACGCCGCGCGGGATGCCGCGCCGTTCCACCAGGCCAAGCAACTCCTCCGCCTCCGGCGTGAGTGTCAGCTCACGCTTCAGCACAGCTTCAATGACAGCCTCATACCGATCTTGGTAGTGCTGCGGCGGCTCGGGCAGGTTGTTCTCACGTGTCAACGCTTCCCACGTCCGCGTGGCGGTTGAACCAATCCACCTCTCGTATTCGGCCGCCGTCAGCTCCTGTACGCCGCACTCCGCGAGGATGACGTTCACCGACTTCAAATACAGCGGCTCGCTGTCGATGAGCACGCC
>DAOUKW010000085.1:0-15888 GCA_034420915.1 Dehalococcoidia bacterium | reverse complement strand
GTCTGGACCACGAGGGTAGGCGATCCGTATCCGCGCATCTCCTCGGCGGTTTCATTGAGATTCTCAAGTTGTCGCGAAGCCAGAACAAGGGTCGCGCCCTCCTTGGCGAATGCGCGTGCAATCCCTTTCCCGATGCCCCTGCCCCCTCCGGTAATGATGCAGACCTTGCCTTCGAGTTGTCCCATGAGTTCACCCCCCTGAGTGATGGTACAGGCGGTTCAGCCAAACAACCAATCGCCGCCAAAAAGAAGTACCCCGCTCACCATGCAGTGAGCGGGGTACCTGCGGTCTTGAATCAGTTGAGTCGGCCTAGTAGTCCATCGGAGGCTGCGGCGGCATTGCCGGAGTCTCCTCCGGGATGTCCGTCACGAGCGACTCCGTGGTCAGGACCATGGCGGCGATGGACGCGGCGTTCTCAAGCGCCGTGCGTGTCACCTTGACGGGATCGATGATCCCGCGCTCCACCATGTTGCCGTACTCGTCGCGTCCGCCGTCGTAGCCCTCGCCCTTCTCAAGGCGGCGTACGGCGTCGACGATGACGGAGCCCTCCTTACCGGCGTTCTCGGCGATCATCCGCATCGGCTCTTCGAGCGCGCGGCGGACGATGGTCGCGCCGGTGGACTCGTCGCCGTCGAGCGTCAGACTCTCAAGCGCGGTTGCCGCGTGTAGTAGGGAGACTCCGCCGCCGGGGACGATGCCCTCTTCAACCGCGGCGCGCGTGGCGGACAGGGCGTCCTCAACACGCATCTTCTTGTTCTTGAGCTCAACCTCAGTTGCCGCGCCGACGCGGACGACGGCCACGCCGCCGGCCAGCTTGCCGATGCGCTCCTGGAGCTTCTCGCGGTCGTAATCAGAGCCGGACTCATCCATCTGGGCCTTCAGCTGTGCGATGCGCGTCTGGATGGCGTCGTCGCTGCCTGCGCCCTCGATGATCGTGGTGTTGTCCTTGTCGGCCACCACGCGGCGCGCGCGCCCGAAGTCCTCAGGCTCAACGCTGTCCAGCCTCTTGCCGACCTCTTCACTGATGACGGCGCCGCCGGTCAGGATGGCCATGTCTTCAAGCATCGCCTTGCGGCGGTCGCCGAAGCCCGGAGCCTTGACGGCCAGGCAATTCACTGCGCCGCGCAGCTTGTTGACCACCAGCGTGGCGAGTGCCTCACCCTCGATGTCCTCAGCGATGACGATGACGTTCTTGGAGATGGCGATTGCCTTCTCAAGCGCCGGAACGATCTCGCTGACTGCGGACACCTTCTTGTCCGTGATAATCATCACGGCATCGTCGATAGCGGACTCCATGCGTTCGGAGTTCGTGACGAAGTAGGGGGAGACGTAACCGCGATCGAACTGCATTCCCTCGACGTATTCCGTCTCGTACTGGATGCCGCGGGACTCCTCGACGGTGATAACGCCGTCCTTGCCCACCTTCTCCATGACCTCGGCAATCAGGTTGCCGATCTCGGAATCGGATGCCGAGATGGACGCGACCTGCGCGATCTGCTCTCGCCCGGAAACCGGAATCGCCAGGGTCTTGAGCTCTCCGACGGCCGCGTTTGTCGCCGCCGTGATGCCGCGCTGCAGCACCATGGGGTTCGCGCCCGCCGCGACGTTCTTCATTCCTTCATGGATGATGGACTGCGCGAGAACCGTCGCTGTCGTGGTACCGTCACCGGCGATGTCGTTGGTCTTGGACGCTGCCTCTTTCACGAGCTGCGCGCCCATGTTCTCGAACGGATCCTTCAGGTCAATCTCCTTGGCGATGGAGACGCCGTCGGAGCTGACCGTGGGCGGGCCGAAGCGCTTGTCAAGAACCACGTTGCGGCCGCGGGGGCCCAGCGTGATCTTGACCGCATCGGCGACGGCGTCAACGCCGCTGCGCAGCGAACGCCGCGCATCCTCGCCAAATATGAGCTGCTTTGCCATTGAGTGTGCCTCCTGTGCCTTTCTGAACTGTGGCTAGCTGATCTTCGCCAGGATGTCGGACTCCCGGAGCACCAGGTAGTCCTCGTCGTCTTCCTTGAGCTCGGTTCCCGCGTACTTCGCGTAGAGAACCTTGTCCCCGACAACGAGTTCCATCGGAATCCGGCTGCCCTCGTCCGTGAGGCGTCCCGGGCCGGCCGCGATGACCTCGCCCTCCTGCGGACGCTCCCGTGCCGTATCCGGCAGGACCAGCCCTCCCTTGGAGACCTCCTCCTGCTCAATCGGCTTGATCACAATCCGATCTCCCAGCGGCTGAAATGTGCGCGCCATACCTCTCTCTATCCCTCCTGTAACCGTTGTTTTCGCAGAATTAGCACTCTCACGCCGAGAGTGCTAACACGCGCAGTATACGCATGTCTCCCCACGATTCGCAAGTGTCAGGGGCCGCGCCGCTGGGCGCCCATCCCGCGACAATTCGCTCGCCGACGAGTTGACTCAAGCCTCTCTTGCCAGTGTTCTATCCGTTCCTATACAGCCTCAACGACCAGGGCGATGCCCTGCCCGCCGCCGATGCACAACGACGCCATGCCGAACTGCGTCTCCCGCTTCTGCATCTCATGAAGCAGGGTGACGAGAATGCGTGTGCCGGATGCGCCAATCGGATGACCGATGGCGATTGCGCCGCCGTTCACGTTCACGATGTCCGGGTCGAGCTCAAGCTCGCGCGTCACCGCCACGGACTGCGCCGCGAACGCCTCGTTCAACTCGATCAGGTCAATGTCGCTGATGGACAGGCCGGCGTGGCGGACAGCCTTCTGCATGGCAGTGATGGGGCCGATGCCCATGATGCGGGGATCCACGCCCGCGGCGGCGTAGCCGCGCACGCGCGCCAGCGGCTTGAGACCATGCTCGTTGGCGAACTCCTCAGAGACGACGATCGTGGTTGCCGCCCCGTCATTGATGCCGGAGGCGTTGCCGGCCGTGACTGTTCCGTTGTCTTGTGTGAAGGCGGGTCGCAGCCTGCCCAGCGTCTCACTGGTGGAGTCCGGGCGCGGGTGCTCATCGGTGTTCACGACCACCGGATCGCCGCGCCGCTGTGGAATCTCCACGTTGACGATTTCATCTGCGAACCGGCCGCTGCTCATCGCCTCGCCTGCGCGCCGCTGCGACTCAGCCGAGAAAGCGTCTTGATCCTCGCGTGTGACGCCGTACTCGGCGGCCACGTTCTCCGCCGTGATGCCCATGTGGCAATCTTCCATCGCGCACCACAGCCCATCGTGGACCGTCGAGTCCACCAACTCGGCGTGGCCCAGCCGATAGCCGTAGCGGCCGTTCTGCACCAGGTACGGACCGGCGCTCATGTTTTCCATGCCGCCCGCGACGATGTAGTTGGCATCACCCGCGCGAATGGCCTGTGAGGCCAGGATGACGGTCTTGAGACCGGAGCCGCACACCTTGTTGATGGTGGTGGAGGGCACGCTCACCGGCAGGCCGCTCTGGATGGCGGACTGCCGGGCGGGATTCTGCCCCAATCCGGCCTGGATCACGTTCCCCATCAGCACCTCATCCGGCAAGACCTCATCAGGAATGCCGGAGCGTCCAATGGCCTCCTGGATGGTGACTGCGCCCAGCTTTGGCGCCGCAACACCTGAGAGGCCGCCGCCCATTGTCCCGACCGCGGTTCGCACTGCGCTCACGATTACTGCATCGCTCATGGTTTGATCCCCCCTGGGTTGTCCCTGGTAGCCAACGGAATCCTAGCGGTAGTACATCCCGCCGTTCACGTCGATTGTCGCGCCCGTCATGTAGCTCGCCTCGCTGACGATGAACCGCACGACCTTCGCGATCTCCTCAACCTCACCGAGTCGGCCAAGAACGGCCTCCTTCTTGAGGTTCTCCTTCATCTCCGGCGTCAGGCCGGAAATCATATCCGTGTCAATGAACCCGGGCGCGATGGCGTTCACCTGGATGTTGGTGCGCGCGCCCTCTCTCGCGGCCGTCTTGGTGAAGCCCAGCAGGCCCGCCTTGGCCGTCGAGTAATTGATGAGCCCAAGCCGTCCGGCCTCGCCAACGATGGAACTGATGTTGACGATGTGGCCGCCGCCGGCCTCGCCCATGATGTTCCAGATCTTCTTGGTCACGTTAAACGTCCCGGTCAGATTGACCTCGATGACGCTGTCCCACTGCTCGTCTGACATGTTCCTGAGCGTGCGATCCGCGGTCGCGCCTGCATTGTTCACCAGGATCTGGACCGGTCCGAGGTCGGACACAATCTGGTCGATCTGGGAATCAACCGCCGCGCGGTCCGCGATATTGAACTGGTATGCGCCGGCCTTGCCGCCCGCGCCCGTGATTTCATTGACTACCTCGCTGGCCGCGTCCGCGTTTGCGTTGTAGTTCACGGCTACTGCTGCGCCGCTTGCTGCCAGTTCGATTGCCGTCGCGCGGCCAATCCCGCGTGATCCACCCGTAACGAGCGCCACCTTGCCGTCCAACAGTCCTGCCATCTTCCTTACCCCCTGTTCCTTTCCTTGCCTGTTTCGATTCGTGCCCTCACTTCGGGCCGTGTCTTCAGAATTCGTTGCTTGCTACTAAACCTCCACCGGCGGCGTGTACTCCCCGAATACATCCCTCAGCGCGCCGGAGATCTCGCCCGTCGTCGCGTATGCTCGCACTGCGCCTAGAATTGGCTCCATGAGGTCGTCATTGCCTCGGGCTGCTCCACGCAGCGCCTCAAGCGCGTTTGTCACATCCTCAGCGCTGCGCTCAGCGCGTACGCGCTCCAGCGACTGATGCTGCTCTGCGACAACACGGTTGTCCACGCGGAACACCTGCAGCGACTGGTCCTCGTTGCCGTCCGTGAACGAGTTGACGCCGACCACGAGCTGATCGCCGTTCTCGATTGACTGCGCTACGTCGTAGGACGCCTGCGCGATCTCCTTCTGGATGACGCCGTTCTCGATGGCGGTCACGGCGCCGCCAAGGTCCTCGATCTGGCGCAGGTACTGCCACGCCTTTTCCTCGAGGTTGTTGGTCATCCACTCGACGAAATACGAGCCCGCAAGCGGGTCTACCGTGTCCGCCACGCCCGTCTCATGCGCGAGGATCTGCTGGGTGCGCAAGGCAACGCGCTGCGCCTCATCCGTCGGGATGCCAAGCGCCTCGTCGTAGCAAGACAACGCAAGGCTCTGCACGCCGCCCAGCACCGCCGCCATGGCTTGGTAGGCTGCGCGGACGATGTTGTTCTGCGGCTGCTGCGCCGTCAACGTGGAGCCGCCGGTCTGCGTGTGCGTGCGGAGCATCCACGAACGCGGGTCCTGCGCGCCGAATCGCTCCTTCATAATCTTCGCCCACATGCGGCGCAGCGCCCGGTACTTGGCAACCTCCTCCAGGAAGTTGTTGTGCGTATTGAAAATCCATGAGACGCGCGGGCCCCATGAATCCGCGTCGACTCCCCGCTCAACGAATGCCTCGCCGTACGCGATAGCGTTGGCGAACGTGAACGCGATCTCCTGCGCCGCCGTGCTTCCGGCGTCGCGCATGTGGTAGCCGCTGATGGAGATGCTGTTGAATCGCGGCATCTCGCGGGCGCAATAGCCGACGAGGTCCGCGGCAAGGCGCAATGATGGCCCCGGCGGATAGATATACGTCCCGCGCGCGATGTATTCCTTGAGAACGTCGTTCTGTGCGGTTCCTGTGAGCGCGGCGGGTTCATGGCCCTGCTTCTCGCCCACCGCCACATACATGGCGACCAGCAAGGCAGCCGGCGCGTTGATGGTCATCGACGTGCTGACCTTGTCCAGTGGGATGTCCTGGAACATCAACTCCATGTCGCGCAGGGAATCGATTGCCACGCCGACCTTGCCAACCTCGCCAAGCGAGTGTGAATCATCGGAGTCGTAGCCCAGCTGTGTTGGGAGATCAAAGGCCACGGAGAGCCCGGTCTGCCCCTGCTCCAGCAGGTAACGGAAGCGCTCGTTGGATTCCGTCGGCGTGCCGAATCCGGCGTACTGCCGCATCGTCCAGAGCCGCCCGCGATACATCGTGGGCTGCACGCCCCGGGTGAACGGGTACTCGCCGGGGAATCCAACTTCACTCAGAAAGTCCAGATCAGGGATGCTCTCTGGCGAATAGGCCCGGTTGATACCTTCGATGGAATCCGTGTCAAAGGACTCCTTGCGCTCACGGGCGCCGGCGGTCTTTTCCTCCCACGCGGCGTGGGCTGCGCGGATTTCTTCTTCAGCGCGTGTTGCCATAGCGACGCCCCCTAACCCTCACTATCCTCCGGCTTTCGCGGAATCAGCACACTCCGCTTGAAGGTCATCACCGTCTCTTCTCGTTGATTCGTCGCACGCGTCTCGACGGTGACCACGCCGCGGTCAGGCCTCGACTCGCTTGGTCGAACCGAGAGCACTTCCGTCTCCGCGTAGATTGTATCCCCGTGGAATGTCGGCTTGTGGAATCGAATCTCATCCAGCCCGAGATTGGCGATAGCACGCCCGGACACGTCCGGCACGCTCAGGCCAAAGGCAATGTCTACGACCAGGTTGCCCACAACGACATTCTGCCCGAACTGGCTGTTCCTGCCGAACTCCTCATCGATGTGCAGCGGGTGATGATTCATCGTCAGCATGCAGAAGGCGATATCGTCCGCCTGCGTGATTGTCCTGCCGGGCCAGTGCTTGTACACCGCGCCCTCTTCAAACTCTTCGAGATACCGTCCGAATTGCATCAACAACCCCCCCGCCTAGCTCACCGCGTACCGCTGCAGCACGCTGCGAGCAATGATTGTCCGTTGAATCTCGTTCGTGCCCTCATAGATCATCATGCCGGGAGCGTCGCGGAAGAACCGCTCAACCGGCATCTCCTTCGTATAGCCTATCCCGCCGTGGATGCGCATGGATTCCAGCGTCGCTTCTGTCGCGACCTCGGTCGCAAACAGCTTGGCCATGCCGACTTCTGTATCGGCGCGTCCGCCCTGGTCCTTGACTCCCGCCGCCCACCGCGCCAACAGACGCGCCGCGGTGATGTTTGTGTACATATCGGCAAGCTTGAGTTGGATGGCCTGGTGCTCTCCGATGGGCTTGCCGAACGCCTGCCGCTGCTGAGCATACGTTGCGGCAGCCTCAAATGCCGCCCGCGCCACACCAACGGCCCGGGCCGCCGTGTTCACGCGACCCACCTCAACGCCGCTCAGTATCTGGAAGAACCCCTGTCCCTCCTCGCCGCCAAGCAAGTTGCTCGCAGGGACGCGGAGGTCGTCCATCGATAGCTCGGACGCCTCGATGCCCTTGTAGCCCAGCTTCTCTATGTCGCGCGTCACGACAAAGCCGGGGTAATCCGGCTGCACCAGCAGGCAGGAGATGCCGCGATAGCGAGGATCAACATGTGGATCCGTCTTGACGGCCATTGCGAACAGCCCGCCGCGCCGTCCATTGCTCACGAACAGCTTGGAGCCGTTCACCACATAATCGTCGCCGTCCTTCACGGCAACGGTTTGGATAGCCTGAACATCGGAGCCCGCATTCGGCTCCGTAATCGTCAGCGCGCCTCGCCGCTCAGCCGTTGCAAGCTGGGGCAGGTAACGCGACTTCTGGTCGTCCGTGCCGTACGTGGCGACAAGGTGCGTGATGATGACGTGGGTGTTCAGGATTCCGCCGAGGCTCATCCATCCTCGTGCCAACTCCTCCACCACGCCGGAGTAGCTGACGTACGTCGCGCCGACGCCGCCGTACTCCTGCGGAATCATCAACTCGAAGAGGCCGAGTTCCCGCATGCCCTGCACGAGTTGGTCCGGGAAGGTGTTGTTGTGCTCAAGCTCATCAACGACCGGAATGACCTCCCGGTCAACCCACCGCCGCACCTCAGCCGCGATGGCGTCCTGCGGTTCGATGACGGGATCAGGCATGACGCTCTCGGACGGTGATTCCTCTAGGCGACGTGTCGGCCCGCCTGCCGCAGCACGTCATAGCCCGTGATTTCAGCGTGTCGCGCGGCGTGCTCAGACAGCCAGTCCGCTTCAACCTTGCCCGCCTGCGCGGCCTTTGCCAGGAGCACCAGATAGCCCTTGGCCGTCGCCTCGTCGACGAACTCGCCCGTCTCCTCGAAAACAAACGCCCCGCCGCCGCGCTCATGGTAGTTGTCAATCAGGCGTGAGGCGTATTCCGTAAGGGAATCGCTTGGTGTGTACGCCATGTTGGCCATCGGCGCCTGCTGCGGGTGGATGATCCACGTGCCGTCCATGCCCAGGTTCGCGGCTTCAACGTTCTTCTGGAGCAGGTCCTCATTGATCTTCGCCGCGTCCTCCTCCGACGTGTCACGCCGGACGAGGGTGAAGAAAACGTTGTCAATCGCGTGCAGCTCTGCTGCCTTTGCCGCGACTGCCATGTGCTGTTTGGCGTAGTGGAAGTTCTTGTTCTGGTCTTCAACAACGTCCACGACACCCATAACTGCCGCGAAGTCCGCGATGCCGAAAATCAGTCCCGCCATCCGCGGCGACGCCGTTGCGATTTTGCTGACGTTGACCATCGCCTCGGGTGTCTCGATCAGGGTCTCGATGGCGACCTTCGTCGTCCAACCCGCCTCAAGCTCAAGAGCATCAAGCAGGCGGGAAACGTAGATCACGTCCTCCGGCCCGGTGACCTTGGGCAGGATGATCCCGTGGAACTTGTCGACCGCTCCCCGCATGATCGTTTCCACGTCACCCAGAAAGAAGCGGGAATGGATATTGTTCGGACGGAACGTGACGACCTTGTCGCCGTAATTGAGCGTGTTGAACGCCTCCATGATCGTATTGCGAGAAGGTTCGCCCTTGAACTCGTACGGGCAGGCATCCTCCAGGTCAGCCATTACGTGGTCGACCGGCGCGGTGGACGCATTCTCATGCATCCGCATGTTGTGGCCCGGATACGTCATTTCTGTCCGCGGAACGACGATTCGGCTGCCCTGGTCAAGAACAAACATCTACGTTGGCCTCCTAAAGGAATTCTGGGAAAACGACCGAGTCACGCCGATACTGCTGATAGGCAGTCACTCTACTCGTCACGTACGGTGTCCAGCATCACCAGCGCCTCACCGGTGAGGACCACTTCATCCTTCTGATTCGTGCACGTGGTTGAAATGGTGGCGCGACGCCGCTCAACATCAAGTTCCGTGACCTCGAGCGTGGCAGTAATTGAATCGCCAAGCCACACGGGCGCTCGAAACTGGAGTGTTTGACCCATGTAGATGGCGATTGCATTTGGCACAAGCTGAGTACCGATTGCTGCGGAGATAACGCCCGCAGTGAGCATTCCGTGCGCTATTCGATTCCCAAAGCGGGTGCGCTTGGCGTAACTGTCATCAAGGTGGATGGGCTGAACGTCGCCGGACGCCTCCGCAAACTGCTCTACGTCACGCGCTGAAATCTCTTTCGTGAACGACACGACAGTTCCAACGGACACGCCCAGAACCTCATCCGCCAATTGGTACCCCCTTTGCGCAAGGCAGCTCAGTTAGCCCCACCACTGATCACGCTGCTCTTGGCAGTGTCAGACACGCCGTATCGTACCATGCGACCCGCGCGCGCGTCATTTTTGCTGCTAGCCGCGCCACTTGCCTGATTCCGCGCTAAACTGGGTGGTCAGAGTGGATGATTATGCGCGTCTTACGATTGAATCGCATGGAACAGCACGCCCACGCCGGCAATAGAGGGAAAAGGCTGTGAACGCATTACGCGGCGTCACATTGGCGTCTCTGACGATGCTTGTCCTTATTGGTACTGCAGGCAGCGGCGAACAGACTAATACAGACCGTGGCCTGTGGACCGTTTACAACGTCGAAAACACCAGCATCGCCAGTTGGTTTCTGACGGAGGTTTACGAAGACGTCCACGGACGCAAGTGGTTTGCGGGCTTTGACAATGGCGCGTCTCTGTATGACGACGGGGCGCTCATCACGTACAACGCGAGCAATAGCGGCATCACCGCGCGAACAACCTCGTTCATCTACCATCCGCATGGCACGGTCTGGGTTGGAACTGAGCAAGGCATAGTCGTTCTTGAAGAAGGTCAATGGTCGCGCCTGGATGACGATGGCAGTCTCGGCCTGGATGAGGTGTTTGTCTCCTCACTCCTGTTCGACAGCCAAGATCGGATTTGGGTCGGCACGTGGGGTGAGGGCGTCCGTCTTCTTGAAGATGGTGAATGGACATCATACGGAACGGCTCATGGTCTTCCTGACGATCGTATCTGGACCTTCTACGAAGATACCGAGGGCAGTGTTTGGGTTGGAACAAAGGGCGGCGTCGTGGTGTTCGAGGAGGACGGACGACGCACCATCTATACAGAGGACAACAGCCCCCTGGCCTCAAACGAAGTGCGTGTTTTCCTGGAGGACTCCAAGGGCGATCTCTACATCGGCGCGTACGGCGGCGGCCTGAACATCCTGCACGCAGACGGTGAATGGAGAGAAGACCCGTATACGACGCAAGAGGGACTGCCCTCCAACTTCGTCACTGCCCTGGCCGTATTGGCACCGGACGAGGACGCGGTCAATGATGCGGAGCTTCTGTGGGTGGGAACGGAAGCCGGGTTGGCGAGCTTTGACGGAACGGTGTTCTCTGATCCGCTCTTGGTCAGGCAACGAGCGCTATCGCACCACTTCATTGAGGATCTGCATGCCGACGATGACGGCACGTTGTGGATCGTAACCTTTGGGGGTGGAGTGTCCATCTACGACCCCGAAGAAGAGACCTACGAATACCTCTTCCCCCCCGAAACCGGCCTCCCCGCCAATGACGTCTATGGGCTTCTTGAAGACAGCCAGGGCAACATCTGGGTGGGCACGTCGCAAGGCGTCGCCAAGTTTGATGGGCGCAAATGGGAAACCTTTACCCAGTTCAACAGCGGCCTTGCGTATCGCTATGTGACCGGCCTCGCGGAAGACAAGCAAGGGCGAATCTGGATTTCTACCCTTAGTGGCGGCTCCGTCTACAACCACGGCGAATGGATTGAATACGACAGGTTCGGTGGTGCTGATGGAGAGCAACGCCTCCCGAGCAATTCTCTCTTCAACGTCTACTATGACAGCCAGGATCGAGTATGGTTTGCCACCGGCCTCGGCGCGGCCGTCCTTGAAGAAGGCGAATGGACTCTCTACAACCGTGGCGACGGCCTGAACACAAACATCATCAGTGTTGTCACGGAAGATTCCGTGGGCCGTGTCTGGCTCACCCACTGGCAGGGCATCAATATCCTCGACAACGGCATCTGGAACAGCCTGAAGACGGAGAACGCTGATATCCGCACCGACCTCGTCCTTGCCTCCCGGGAGGATAGCCAGGGCCGCATGTGGTTCGGCACCATCGGTGATGGAGTCGCTATATTTGACGGCCAGCAATGGATCAAGTTGAATCGGGCCAATGGACGCCTCCCCAACGACAACGTCCGGTCCTTCGCCGAAGACACGGCCACAGGTCGCAATTGGGTTGGCACGGACGGTGGGGTCATCGGGCTTGTGAACGACGAGCTCTGGATGGTCTACACGGCGGAGTCAACGCCGCTGCCCCACAATCGCGTCAATGAGTTGTTGCTTGACCGAAACGGCAACCTGTGGATTGGCACCGCGAACGGTGTTGCTGTCTTCCACCCCGGGGAAGATTTCCCCTTGCTGGAAACCGCTGCCAACATCTTCCCGTGGAGCGATTCCCCATTCAAGGACGCCACCGGCCGCGATCAGGGCGACCTGGGTTAACTCTGAGGCGCGATTACTGCGCCGCCACTGCCTCTGCCCGGCCGTTTGATGATGTCGAGGCTGACGCCGTGGATTTCCGTGTCGTGCGGCGTGTCGTCCCGTTCGTTGTCCGCCGCCGCCTCTTCCGCGCCGGCTCCTTGTTCACCCACAGGTTCTCCTGGGCAAGCAGGTCCGGGGTGAGAAGCGTGCGCAGATCAGCCTTATCCCAGAGGTCAGGAGACTGGTTGGATTCGAACGTTACGACCTGCACATACTTGCCGAGGTTCTTGAGCGTCTGGATGGCATAGGCGAAATCGCCGTCGCCGGACACCAGCACCGCCATGTCGTAATAGTCCTGCCACGCGTAGTAGAGCAGGTCCGTGGCGAGCATGATATCCACGCCCTTTTCAACCACCTGGCCATCGCGGATGCGCGTTGTGCCAAAGCGGGTCTCCACGTAGGGGATCAAGTGGAGCGCCTGGAGGAAACGCTGCTGTTGCTGGAATTCGGCAGGGCGGCGCTTCTCGTCCTGGATGATGTTGTAATAATACGTCCGGAAGAGTGGACGCTCGCCCGCGATCCATTGGATGAATGCCGCGAAATCGAGATCCGTCCGCCCGCAGGATTCCTCAAGGGCGTGATACAGATTGCTACCGTCGATGAAGATGGCGATGCGCTCGCTGCCCTCGCGCCACGGGCGGAGCTCATCAGTCGAGGCCGAGCTTACTTTGTCAGGGGTCGTGGGGCACCTCCTCGGGTGCGAAACCGTTCATTTGAACCGTTTCAAAAACTGTCTTGACGTAAGTATACCCCAACCAACTCAGATCAAACTCTTGGACTGCCCCCCGTCGATGTTGATGGTCGTGCCCGTCAAGAAACCCGCCCTCTCCGAGCACAGGAATGCGATGAGGTCTCCGACAGGCTCCGGCCAGCCGAATCTCTCCATCGGCAGGTTGTTCTTGATGAAGTCCTGCACAACCTCGGGCTCGTTCTGCGTCTGGAACCGGTCCCAGCTCCCCGTCGGAAACACGACGGACCCAGGCGCGACGGAGTTGATCAGGATGCCGTCCTTCGCGTAGCTGAGCGCGGTGCTCTTGGTGAACGCGATGAGCGCCGCCTTGGTGGTCATGTACGCCACGCCGCCGCCGTGCTCACGCCCCCAGATGGAAGACACGTTGACGATGCGCCCCCACTGCCGCTCCTGCATCCCCGGCAGCACAAGGCGGCTCAGCCGGATGGGCCCCAGCACGTTCAAGCCCCACAGGTCCGACCATTCCTCCTCGCCGATGGCCAGCACATCGCCGCGCCGACTCGCCCCCGCATTGTTCACGAGGATGTCTATCGGCCCAAGTTGATGAACGACGGCCTCATGTAGCTCCTCGAGCGAGGCGGAATCAGTCACGTCCGCCGCTATTGCGGCTGCAGCGGGCGACCCCGCAGCCGTCAACTCCGGCAGGACGGCATCGAGGTTCTCCTGCGTGCGGGCGCAGATAGCGACTTTCACACCCTCGGCAGCCAGGCTCAGCGCTGCCTGCCGACCGAGCCCCCTGCTTCCGCCCGTGACAAGCGCGACCTTACCGGTGATTCCAAGATCCATATCGTTGATTCTCCCGCTCTCGCCTACAGCCCCTCTGACGCGTTGGCCGCCAGGTGCCGCCAAACGCCGCCAACCGCCGCCTGCGCCCGCGTGCCGCTCACCAACTCCTTGAAGTGCGGCAGCTCGGACGTTGGGGGCTGAGAATTGCTTTCGGCAATCTGCTCCTCGGTGATTCGCGCGTGATTCGGCCCTGCCGCCGCGTACGCGTACCAGTTCATCCGCGCCTGCTCTTCGAAATGCGCCATGTTCATCACCGCGTCACCGGTGGATGTGCCGACGGTCACCGCGCCGTGCCCCTGCAGCGTGAGGACCGTCGCGTCGCCCAGCGCCTCCGCCACTCCGATGCCGTCCTCTTCGGTCAGGATGAGCTTGCTGTGGGGATAGACGGGGACGGGCTGTGTGACGAGCTCCATGCCCTCGCGGCACATCGGCACGAGGTTGACATCCAGAATACCCATGACGATGGCGTAGCGTGGGTGGACATGGACGATGGACTGCACGTCCGGCCTCGCGCGGTAGATGGCGGAGTGAATCTTCACCTCAAAGCACTGCGTGATGCCGGGCGGGCCGCCAACCTTGAACCCGTCAAGATCGCAAACCACCATCCCCTCCGGCTCGGCGCGGGCGAGCGCGTCGATGGCATAGCCACGTCCCTTGACGACGAACGTCTCAGGATTGTCCGGCACGCGCATGCTGACGTGCCCCAATGAACCGAGCACGCCGGACGCGAGTCCGATATCCGGCAGTACCCGGTTCGCGATGGCCACCTCACGCTTGACGTCGTCCAACTGCATCGTCATGAGTCACCCTCCCCCAAAGCCTCAAAGGTATAGGCAAATCGTAGGCGGACGCTGCGCCGCGCGTAAAGCGGGCGACTAATCAGGCCGAAACCTCATCCAACGCCGCCATATCAGCGTCCGTGAGACTCCATCCCAGCGCCCCTGCGTTGTCTGTTGCCTGCTGGGCGGTCTTGGCCCCAGGAATCGGCAGCGAGCCTTTCTGGATCAGCCACCTGAGCGCAATCTGCGACGGCGTCTTGCCCTCCTGCCGCCCGCCGATCTCGCGCAGCGCCTCGACAATCGGCTGGACTTGCACCACCTTCTTGCGCAGTCGCCAGCCCCGATACCCTGCGGGCTTGTCATCCGGCGTGTACTTCCCAGTCAAAAGCCCCTCCGCAATGGGACTGTAGGCGATAACGGTCACGTCCAACTGCTTGCAAACATCAAGCAACCCCTCGTGCTCGATGTGGCGGTCAAGCAGGCTGTAGGGCAGTTGATTGGACGCGAGTGGAATACCGGCGCGGGACAGCAACTCATGCGCGCGTTTGGTTAGTTCGGCATCGAAGTTGGACACGCCAACCGCCGTGACCAAGCCCTCGGCGTGCGCCCTTATCAGCCCCTCCATCCACTGCTTGAGCCGCAGGCGAGCAGGCACAACCGGCCAGTGGATCTGGTAGAGATCGACGCATTCCAGCCCAAGACGCCTAAGGCTTGCCCGCAACGCGCGTGGCACATCGCCCGCCCGCCACCGCCACGGCAACGGCATGTACTTGGTGGCAATGAATGCCGGCGGCAACTCGGATTCGTCAGGCTCATGGGGGCTTGTCGATTCATTCACCATGCGGCCCAGGATGCGCTCAGAGTTACCCCGACGACCGTAAACCTCCGCCGTATCGAACATCGTGACGCCAGCATCGAGCGATGCCCGGAACGCCCCGCGCACGTCATCCTCGCCGTACGACTTCCCGTAGCCCCAGTACCACGTGGAACCCCACGGCCACGCGCCCACTCCTAGAGGCGCAATCGAGATACCAAGCTCCGGCGGGCCGAATGGGCGGGTTTCAGGCATGGAGGTCTGGGAAGATTAGTCCCGCGGCATCCACCGCAGGACGGGCCGACGTGCCGCCAGCGCCTCGTCGATGCGGCGGACGGGCGTTGTGTGCGGCGCGCCCCGAACCAGGTCGGGGTCTTCCGATGCCTCCTGCGCAATGGAGATCATCGCGTCGATGAACGCATCCAGCGTCTCGCGGCTCTCCGTTTCCGTCGGCTCGATCATCAGGGCCTCTTCGACGATCAACGGGAAATAAACCGTCGGCGCGTAGAATCCGTGGTCGAGCAGCCGCTTGCAGATATCGCCCGCGCGCACGTCATGCTGGCGCCGCTGCCGTGTGGCCGAGAAAACGGCCTCGTGCATGCAGATACGGTCGTATTGCAGGTGATAGTGATCCTTCAGCCGGGCGCGGATGTAGTTGGCGTTCAGGACGGCCGCCCCGCTCACCTCTTTCAGGCCGTTCGCACCGTGCATCCGAAAGTACGTGTACGCGCGCAGCAGCACGCCGACGTTTCCCGCCGCCGAGCCGATGCGCCCGACGGACTGTGCAGGCGCGGCAAGGTGGTATAGGCCGTCGCCGCGTTGCTCCACGTGCGGCGTCGGCAGGAACTCCGCCAGGTGCTCCTTGACACAGACGGGGCCCGCTCCGGGGCCGCCGCCGCCGTGCGGCGTCGAAAACGTCTTGTGAACGTTGATATGCACGATGTCAAAGCCCAGATCGCCAAGACGCGCGCGGCCAAGCAGCGCGTTCAGATTCGCGCCGTCGCCGTACACCAGCCCGCCCGCCTCATGAACCAGTTGGCAGATCTCGGCGGTCTTCGTATCGAACAGCC
>DAOUKW010000084.1:0-3932 GCA_034420915.1 Dehalococcoidia bacterium | reverse complement strand
AACATGCCGCAGAGCGAACAACCACCGTTGCGCCGCTGAACAACACGGTTCGGCCCGCCGTCTCACCCGCCTTTACCGTCGCGTCAAAGGCGGACAGCCCCTTCTCCAACTCTTCCCGGAATCGCGAAATGATGATCAGGGAGTAGTCGATGCCCACCGCCAAGCCAATCATGATGATCATCAGCTGGACAAAGAAGACCAACTCGTAGAACTGTCCGATGATCGCCGCAAGTCCCAGCGCGGCGATGACACAGATAAGTGAAAGCCCAATCGGGACAAGCGCGGCAACAACAGCGCCGAAGAGCAGCACGAGGATAATCAGCGCGACCGGAATGCCGACACGTTCGCCCTGCTGCAGGTCCCGCTCGGACAGTTCGTTGCGTTCGAGAGAGATACTGGCGTCACCGACGGTCAGCACACGGAATCCGTCCTTGCCATTCTCCCCTTTCGCAAGGTCAAGAAGATAGTGAACGTTATCTTCCGCCTCCTGCAGGTCGCCCGTCATGATGACCGGAACCAGTGTCGTGCGCCGGTCCTGAGACACGAGGACGGCGGCCTGCAGGGGGTTCTGTTGGCTTAGCGCGTAGTAGTTCAGAGTTTGCTCAACGATGTCATCGCCCAATGCCTGAATCTGTCCGGTTAGCGATGTGACGCGGGCCTGGAAAGCGGAATCATCAACGGTCAGGCTATCGGACTGGACGATGACCATCTCCGTGATCGGTTTCGGTCCACGCATCCGATTCTCAAGAAGCTGCTCCGCCCGTTGGGATTCAAATCCGCTGCCCAGCTTCAATTCCGTGGTCAACGCGCTGGACAGGAGTTGCCCGATGAGGGCTCCGCCGATAAGGGCAACCGCCACCCACAGGAGGATGGTCAGAATGGGTCTGCGGGCGCTGATTCGTGCGAGTCGTTCCGTCATGCAGGCATTCCTCCGCGGGGATTCCAGGCGCAACGAACAGGACGCCTTTAATGTGCATCGCCGACTAGCGGCGATGCAAGAGAGGGAGTGAATGCCGGGCGAGCTTCGCGGCTATGCGTTGTTCAATGAGGCCACGCTGAATATGACGGAGAACGGCTTGCAGTAGATGACGACGCTGCCCATCGTGGAAACGTCCACGCCGGCGGGAATCGTGTAATTCTGGTCACCGCGATTCCCCTTGAGCGGCCCCAGATCCACGTAGCTGCCCTGCTTCATTTCAGAGGGTCGCATGGGATCCGGATGCTGAGAGAGGATGACGTGCAGGGCCGGGCCGTTCGTCACGTTCAGGTCTTCAAACCGCAGGAGCAGACCGCCCCCGGGCGCTGAGTAGATCGTCGCGTCTCCGCTGCCCCGGTGGAAGCTGTCTGCATCACGGAAACTGCCGACCTTTAGAGCGATGGGCGCGCCCTGCTGCTCCACGACGGCGGCCATTGCGGGCGCCATCATGTCCGCGGCCTGCGCCATGGTGTCCTCGTCCGTTGCGGCTGCTCCCATCGCCAGCCCCTGCACCATATCGGACATCATGTCGCTCTCAACGGCTGTCACGGGTGTGCCCGCCATCACCATGGACGATGCGGTCATAGATGAGCCGGGCGGCAACTCTTCCGCCATCACGGGGTCATCCACCATCGCCATGCCCTCCATGACCATCTCGATGTCCTCACGCTCCATGCCGTCGGGCACGACGGCTTGCGCGGCGAACGGGAACTCCTCCTCGACAGTGACATTGATGAAGAGCGGTGACGCCAGGGACCAGGTGAGGAACAGTCCTATCAGCACGATTGGAGCGCCCCCGATCGCGAACGGCACACGATGCTCCCACGCGTAGCGGTACCACTCTTTCTTCACGACGAGCCAGGCGAAAGCGGCGCCGATCAGTATGGAACCGGCTGCTATGAAGAACCTGTATTCATAAAGGCTTGGAAGAGCTTGTTCGAGGTCGCCGAAGGTGGGCATTGCATCGGTCCTTTCGGTATGTTTGGTTCCTTGATTCCATCCTAGCCTGTGAGCCAAAAGACTCCGACTGTGACGGGCAGGCTGTTGCGCCGCTGCTTTATCATTAAATGGTCGTCAGGGTGACGGCGGGAAGCGCGTGGGAAAGCGGGATGTAGGAGGCCACAAGTATGGTTGTCGCGTTGCGCCCGGAAACCGGCGAAACCGGTGTTGCGGGTCACACAGAAATCTTTCAGTCTTTGGGCGAGGAGCACCAGAAGAACGTGGTGCGGTGGGCCCTCGCCAACAGGGCGCGTGTCTCAGAAGAGGCGCGTGTCGCCCTCAACAACGCTCTGATCGGGAATGTCTCAGTTCGCGGCTTTCGTGAATCGAACGTGCCGGATGCCCCGGCGATCATGCTGATTCAACCCGTTCGAAACGCGGCTCTTGTTGTCGATGCAATCGCTCAGTCTGTGCTGACTGTGTGGCGCGAGTCGCGGATGGAATTGCGTGGAATCGTAGAGGCAGCTGTCAGCAATGCGCCCGGGGAAGATCTATCGGCAGCCCTTGCATCGGCGCATCCCCAGTATTCATCTGACGACGTGGGCCTGATGATCGCGTTGATGATGGGTGAGCGTTCCACAGTAGACGTAGGCGAGGAAGCGCAACAAGACGAGGAAACGCAAGAGGAAGAGCCGGCCGATCCGACGACGGACGCCCAGCGCATTTTCGACGACTTTTTCGCTGAACTCCGCTCCCTGCCGGCGAGCTATCCGGAGTGGGACGGGCCGCTAAGCCGGCTCATGGACGAGATCGCTGAACTCAAAGCCAACAAGACCAGGGAAATGGAAGAGGCGAACAGTCCCGGCAGCCGCATTGTTGAAGTCGTAGACACCCATGCCGAGCTCCTTTCGTTCTTCGAATGGAACGTGGACGAGAAGCTGCAGAACGCGACGGGCCCATGGGACGATGCGGAGTCCGTCAGCACGGCCATCGAGACCCTCGCCGAGATGCTGGAACGATATGAGATGGTGCGGGAGCGGGGCGCAACCTACAGCGAGGAAGCGCGCCGCGCGGTGGAGCGCGCCGAACTCCAGGAGAAGATTGTAGAGGCGCTCGCTTCCCTGGAAGAGGCAGCGGTTATGCCGACGCCGAAACCCGTCATCGAAGAGATTGTCCCGGTAGAGGACACGTCTGCGGAGGATGATTCCGAGACGGAGACGGCCGAGATTGCCGATGTCACGAATGACGTGGAGAGGCAGTATCTGCGTGAGTTGGTAGAGGCGCTGCAGAGAGAGAATGCCGGCCTGAAGGCCGCGCAGGACGCCGCTCATCAGCAGATCACAGAGCTGAATACGGCTGCCGAAGCGGCGCAGAAAGGCTACCAGGCGCTCAAGCAGGAACACACCGATCTTCAAGATGAGGCGGAAGTGGCCGTCCGCAGATACGCCGACGAGCAGGAGACGCTCGCCGCCCCGCCTGACTTCGGCGACGTGGCTTCTGTCCTGGATTTCGTCGAGAACCGTTGGCCGAACGAGTTGAGGCTCGCGCTGAACAACAACTCGGACCACAAGTTGTATTTCGATCAGCCGAACCAGGTGTACAGCGCCCTGGAGTGGCTGGCCACGACGTACCACAATTCCAGGACAGGCGAAAAGCCAGTTGCCAACCTGGACGTTTCGCTGTTCACCACGTGCGGCTGGCGATACCGCCCGTTCCAGCTTGAAACCGCGCCCGGCAAGTACCGCTCCGATTACCAGACCACCGATGAGGAGAAGAAGTACAGCTTGGACGAGCATATCGGCCGGGGCACCGGGCGCACGCCGGGGCAGATTCGCGTCGCCTTTGCGTGGGACGAGGAGCGGCAGATGGTGGTTGTCGGCTACATCGGCCGCCACCAGCGCCCCAGCGCCACCTAGCAGGAAAACCACATTCCTCCACGGAGGATGAGCGTCTCGGGGGCGGCTGTTGGGCTGCCCCCGAGACTTTTTTGCTATGCAAGCCGGAACGCAGCGGCTCA
>DAOUKW010000083.1:0-10446 GCA_034420915.1 Dehalococcoidia bacterium | reverse complement strand
GGGGCCGCGCGCTAGGCATCTGCATGGCGGGGTTGGGGCTTGGCGGCTTCCTGACAATCCCGACTCTATTCGTCATTGAGCAGGTCGGTTGGCGAAACACGTTTCTCCTCATGGCAGCCGTCATCGCCGTACTGGTCCCCTTAATGGCAATCATTCTGCGCGGCTCACCTGAGAACTATGGGATGCGTCCGGACGGCGATCCGCCGACGGCGGCTGCGAGCGGTGTTACCGAGCTCCCGGAGCCCGTGTACGGCCTCACGTTCACGCAGGCTTTGCGCGCTCCGGTGTTCTGGTTCCTCGGCACGCTCTTCTTCCTGGCCTTCTGGTGCATCGGCGCTCTTACCGTCCATCAGTCGCCATTCATGGAGGCGGCCGGTTATTCCAGGACTGACGCGGCCTTTGCCGTCGGCGCCATGGCCGTCATCACCGTTGTGGGGCGCGTGCTCGCCGGCTGGATGGCGGACGCGACGGACCCGCGGCGGGCGGCTGTTCTCGCATTCGTCCTGCAAGCGGTCGGCATATCCGCGTTTGCGCTCAGCAACCCGGACCAGAACTGGTATCTCGTCATCTTCCTGCTCGCGTTCTCGCCCGGATTCGGCATGATCACCGTCCTGCAGGCGGCGCTGCTGGCAACCTACCTTGGCCGACGCGCTTTTGGCGTGCTGCAGGGCATCCTGTGGACGGTCACCGCGCTGGCCGTTTCGGTCTCGCCAACCGTCGCCACGTTTGCGGACAACAGCCTGGGCGGGATGCAGAACGGGTTCCTGATGTTCGGCGCGTTCAGCGCGATCGGCCTGATCCTGGTCTACCTGGTCCTGCCGAGGCCGGGGATTGTTCGGGTTCGGTGACACCATTGGGCGGGCCTCCGCGGCCGGGTGGCGGGCCGCCCCAGCCGCCGGCGCCCTGCACGGTCTCCGTCCCGCGTGTGCGCAGCTGGGGGAAGAATGTGAGTAGGACGACGGAGCAGAAGAATGCGCCAAAGCCCGTCAGCGTGACGGCAAGCGGAGCGCCGTAGATTTCCGCAATGACGCCGGTGATGAGCAGGGCGAACGGCTGAAAGCCGAACACGATCAGGCGCACGCTCATGACGCGCCCGCGCAGGTGGTCAGGCGTCAAAACCTGCACCAGTGAGAAATTCCCCGTCATGACAAGCTGGAAGAACCAGCCGGCTATCGCGGCGAAGACGAGCGCGATAATGAACGCTCCCGATGTTGGGCCTGACAGATCCAGTCCGAGGAATTCCGCAAAGGCTGTCGCCTGCGAGAATCCGGCGATCATCAGCCCAACGCCGATCGCGCCGATGGACAGCCACATCTTGAGTTGATTGACGGAACTGAACGTGGCGATGATGAGCGAGCCGACGGTTCCGCCGACGCCGCCCGCCATTCCCAGGTAGCCAAGGCCGGCCGGCCCCGCCTCCAAGACTTCTTCGGCAAAGACCGGCAGCAGCGCCTGATAGGGCATTCCGAAGAACGTGGCAACCATGCCAAGCAGGATGAGCCCAAGCAGGATGCGGCTGTGTCGTATATGCCGCAGCCCTTCCATGATGTTCTCGACCACGCCGCCCTGGGGCTGTCCTTGCCCCCAGGCCGGGGCCGCGGACAGCCGTATCAGCATGAAAAGCGGCACGGACACGCCCACAAGCGCTGCTCCCGCAAAGAACGCCAGCGACGGATCAACATCCAGCAGGAATCCGGCGGTGACCGGCCCAATCAGCGCGCCGCCGCTGAACATGATGGACGACAGCGCCGTGGCGTTCGCGATGTGCTGCGGCGGCACGAGGCTCGGCACCATAGAGAATCGCGCGGGCGACGAGAGCGCGAACATCGTGCCGTGCAAGAGTGAAAGCACAAGCAGATGCCACTCGTTGATGAGGCCGGTCAGGACAAGCAGGGCCAGCGTGATATGGGTAAGGAAGTTGGAGACATCGCTGGCGATCAGGATGTGTTTGCGGTTGAATCGATCAGCAATGACGCCGCCAAATACGGAGAGGGGGAGCGCGGGAAGGAGCGACGCTGCGCTGATAACCGTCACCCATAGTTCAGAGTCTGTGAGATCAAATGTCAGCCATCCCCGCGCGATGATGAGCATGAAGAACGAGGTGATGGAGAGGATAGAGCCCACCCAGTAATACGTGTAGCTCCGTGAGCGGAATGCGCGGAACGGGCCGCCGGCGCCGGCCTGCGCGGCATCACCGCCGCCCCATCCACCGGGAGGGCCGCCGCCCGGCCTCTGCCCTGCCTGAGATGCCATTAGAGAGTGTCCTGTTGCCTAACGAGATAGATGAAGTGTCTTGCGGGTCTGTACCAAGAACATAAGTATACGCCTGTTTCCGATGGTGACTTACTGAGCAGCCGGGTCTATGACTGGCCGACGGTGTGGAGCAGGTGCATCAGATCGGACGGGAGTTCCTTGGTCGCTGAGAGCACGTCCTCAAGCGGAGTGAAGACGGGGTTGTTGCCCGCCTCGCTGACCATGTGGTGATCAAGGCCGTCATTGAGACAGTCCACGGCAGCAGAACCGAGCACGGTGCCCAGGATCCTGTCCGCCGCCGTCGGCACGCCGCCACGCTGCACGTGACCAAGCACGGTCACGCGGTAGTCCACCTGGAGTCGGCCATTGAGCCGCTGCTGCACCTGGTCTGCCACTGAGAACGCGCCGCCCGCCTCCTCTCCCTCCGCCACGACAACGAGCAGGCTGCGTTTGCCGCCGCGATGAGCCGCGACGAGGCGGCGGCACAGAACATCGATATCCTCATGTTCTTCAGGGATGACGATGGCGTCCGCGCCGCCGGAGAGGCCGGCATAGAGAGCTATCAGGCCGCGCGTTCGGCCCATGACCTCGACGAAGAAGACGCGGCCGCTCGATTCGGCGGTGTCACGGATTCTGTCCATTGCTTCGACAGCGGCGTTGACGGCCGTGTCGAAACCGATGCACATATCCGCGCCGGGGATGTCGTTGTCGATGGTGGCGGGGATGGCAACAACCTTGCAGTCCTGCTCCTCATGGAGCTTGAGGCCGGCCCGCAGCGTGCCCTCTCCCCCAATCACAACGAGCCCGTCGAGCCTGGACGCCGCCATCTGCTCCGCGGCACGGGCACGTCCGTCTTCGGTCTCAATGGCGGGGGCGCGAGCGGTGCCGAGAATCGTGCCGCCGCGCTGGAGGATATGCGCGACGGAGCGGGGGCCGAGCCGTTGGAAATCACCACGCATGAGGCCGTCAAAGCCGTTGCGAACGCCGAGGCTGCGGATGCCAACAGAGGCGGCGGCACGAACGACGGCGCGAATCGCCGCGTTCATGCCGGACGCGTCTCCCCCGCTGGTGAGAATGCCGATCTGTCGCATCGCGTTTGTTCGTCCCATTGTAGACGGGGGGTCAAGCGAAATGGGCGGAGGCTAGTCGCGGGCGAGGGCCCAGCCGCGGAGTTCGAACATGGCGGTGCGGGCGACGCGGAGTTTGAAGTCGAGGCGTTGGGCGGGGTAGCGGCCCTCCCGCATCTTGTGGCCGCTTGCGTCGGAGATGCCGATGTAGGCGAGCCCGACAGGCTTGCCCTCAAGCTCGCCGGGCCCCGCAACGCCGGTGATGCCGACCCCCACGTCCGCGCCGCTTCGCTCGCGGGCGGCGTCCGCCATGGCGATGGCACATTCACCGGAGACCGCGCCGTGCTGCTCGATGATCTCGGCGGGGACACCCATGGCCATCTTCATCTCATTGGTATATGTGACGTAGGAGGCGCGGAAATAGGCTGACGCGCCGGGGGCGTCCGTGAGGATGTTGGCGAGGTTGCCGCCGGTGCAGGACTCCATGGTGGCGACGGTCAGGCCGCGCTCTGTGTAAACACGCTGGATAACGCCCTCAAGAGTGTCATCATCCTGTCCCCACAAGTGGGCGGCGAGGCGATCCCGCACTTCGTCCTCGACCGGGGTGATGAGCTGCGACGCATCCAGTTCCGTGGACGCGCGCGCGGTGAGGCGGATGTGGATGCCGTCCGACTTTGCGTAGACGCCGATGGTGGGGTTCAGGCCGTGAAGCAGTTCGCCAAGCCGTTCATCGACGCTCGCCTCGCTGAGGCCGAACGTCTTGATGGTGCGGGAGTGGATGACGGCGTCGTTGCCCATGAGTTGGAGTCGCAGGCGCGGCAGGGCTTGCTCCTCCCACATGCCGTACATCTCACGCGGGACGCCCGGCATGACGATGATGATCTTTTTGTCCTTTTGCACCCACCACCCGGGCGCGGTGCCGCGCGGGTTGGGAATGGCCTCGGCAGAGGGGATAAGCATGGTCTGCTTCAGGTTGCGCTCCGCCATGGCGATGCCGCGCCGATCAAAGAACGCACGCAGCTCTTTTTCGAGTGCGGGGTCGGGATATAGCTCCTCGCCGAGGAATTGGGCGATGGCTTCGCGGGTGACATCGTCCTCCGTGGGGCCCAGGCCGCCCGTGGCAACGACAACGTCGGATCGGCTCCATGCCTCCTCAAAGACCTTTGCAAGTCGGTCAAGGTTGTCGCCGACGGTCGTCACGCGGTAATTTCCGATGCCGATGCCGGGGAGTTGAGACGCGAGGTAATTCGCGTTGGTGTCTACCAGCGCGCCAAGCAGGATCTCCGTGCCGATAGAGATGATCTCTCCACGCAGCACTTCAACATCATTTGTGCTCATCGGCGCGATGCCCTCCTGCGACTCGTTCGGCCCTGTTCCTATACTCTAAGGTACGTTATGGGTTTCATAGGGTGGGGGGTGAACGGGGATGGAGGGGATGAGGAACGATGGTAGGGGCGCCTGACAGTCTTCATGTCCGCATGACCCGCGCCGCGCTGGGTGATTCGCTGCTGTACGAGGAGTTGGCGCGCGACCCGGGGGCGATCCGGCAGGCCATGTTCGTCGTCATCCTTGTATCGATCGTTCACGGCGTGGCGGCGTCGCTGGGGACGCTCTACGCGGACGTGGACCGGACGGCGTCAAACGTGTTCATCTCCTCATTCATCTTCACGGGTCTGGGATGGACGCTTTCAGCCCTGTTTTCATACATGATCGTATCGGTGATTGCGGGCACGTCCGCGGCGGGTTTCCTGGGCGGGACGTTTCTGCAGTTCCTACGGAGCGTGGGCTTCACGGCGTCGCCCGCCCTGCTGATGGTTCTTGTGCCCGTGCCGGTGATCGGCAACGCAGCGGCACTGGCCGCCACAATTTGGATTGCGACGGCCATGATGATCGCAACGCGTGAGTCCTTGTCGTGCAGCATGCCGCTCGCGGCCGCGGCGGTGATTGTCGGTACATTAATCGGCCGCGCCCTGACCCTGCTCACCCTCGTCATCTTCTTCGCGCCTGCGGCGTAGACCGGTGTCACTCCCGGCATGAGCGCGAACGGTGAGGGCGCGAGCCCCGGTGACTTTCCAACGCCGCGCAGATGGGGGCGCGTTGCGGACGTTATCGAGGGCGGCGTGATCTACATGGAGGACGCGGAGCGGCTGGTGCTGGCGGGCGTGACGCTGCCGAGCGATCCCGACCGGCGCGGGCAGGCGGAAGCGTACCTCTCCGAGCTGATCGCGGATACAATAGTGTTTTACGAGGCTACGGAATCGGACAGTTTGGGCAGGCTGAAAGCAGAGGTGTGGGTGGGCGATGTCAACGTCAACGATGCGCTCCGCGCCCGCGGCTACGTCGACTGAGGGCGGCGCGACCGCCATCATGTCACGGCAGATGGGCGCCGCCTGGAGACGCACGCACCGATTCGTTTCTACGATCCTGTTCGGGGCGGACGCAGCCAATGCCCTGGACTCCCGAGACGTTGACTCCTACTTCCGCACGACTGAGGGTTGACCGGAGGATATCGGGCTCGCAGTTCGCGATATCTACCAGACGGCAGGGCATGGCGGCGTGATGCGGCAGTAGTAGGGAACTTGCCCTCAGTCTTCCGCAGATTCGTTCAGCTTCGAAAGGCCAGCCAACGTTTCCACGATTTCGTTGGTGCGGAGGCTGACCGTGGTGACTCGGCAGATTAGGCCGATGACACGCTCCTCGTGGTCGTCAAACTGATACGTGTTGAATCGTTTACGAACCGTCGGGTCCCGGGGGGTCTTTTCTCTGTTCTGATCGAACACCCATTCCAACGCGCTGCGGTTGCCGAGCCGATAGTCCAACACCCCGGGCGGCAAATCCTCCAGTGCCGTCCGCTCATACAGAACGATGACGTTGTTCTCCTTATCTGCATCTACGCGCAGAATAGCCTTCGGTTTGGCATCTTCCCGCTTGCCTGTCAGAACCCTTTTGACGCGCTTGAGCGGGTACGGCTCAGCCTTTTCAAAGTCGATGTGCAGGTCAAGGAGTTCTTGACCCAATGCGACCCACTCTGAGAAATCGTCATGGAATGGCAGCCTTGGAAACTCGCGGGTCAGGTCTATGGCGTACTTCTCGCGGTAGTTGGGGTCATGCAGCGCAGCGTAGGTATACGCGAATATCTGCTCCGGAGTGATGGAATCATCCCCGTAGTGGTCACGGAATTGCCGCAGCCCCCACTGCGTGATGTTGCTGATGCGGGTCCCATCCGGTGTATAGCGGTAAAGAGGGAGGCACTGAGTGCCATCAATGAATAATCCCAAGTCCGGCAACCGATTGGTAGCAAGCACACCAAATGGCCTACGAGTCGTGGGACCTTGGAAACAGATGACGCAATTCTCGCCACCATCATGCGGGAAGATTGATGGCTGCTGATACCTTTCGTGAGTAACATGGGGACTGTAGTACGTGTATTTAGATGTGAACGGCCTGTACAACGAGCTAGCTATTTCCTTCTGAGAAAAGCGCGCACCCTTTCCCCGTATAAGTAGGTTGCGCAATTCGCGAGTCCACTTTATGGAGGGATCGAGCCATTGGCTGAGGTTATCAGTGCCCGGTCTTTCCCGTTCAAACCTCTTCAGCTCGTTGTTATATGTGCCGAGGAAGAACCGTACTTTGTCTTCCAGATAACCGGCGTCGAAATCATAGGCCCAGTCATCTCTGTTCGTTGCGATGCCGAGAGAGTAGAGACGAAATACAGCCCCTTCATCCGCCTGTCTTTTGGCCATCTTGGTCTGCTTATTCGCCAAGGGAACCAGCGACTCGAAATCGGAATCGGATTGATTCAGCCAGTTAGCGCGAGCATCAGGGGTGATTTCTTCAAAGGTGATGCCGCTTAATGCCGCGTTGTTCAGATAGGAAAGTTTGTCTGTTCTCCGTTCTTCATCTTCGCGACGGGCGTAGTGGATATGACAATCACCGAGCCTGGTCTTCTCTCGGACGAAGAACCCGATTGCCACACCGGTCTGAATACCAAAGACGTTGTGTGTCGTGCCCGCAATTTGCGGATTTCGGCGGACATCTGAACCTAAATCAAGAATGTATATGTCGCTGAATTCTTGTGCCGCCATCCGCCGAAAACCGTCATCTTGTCTCGTGTCCAAGTAAGCGCGGTTCGTGATGAACGCGATGATGCCATCATCTGCAAGGCGGTCTGACGCCCATCGGATGAATAGCTTGTACGGATCATATTGCTTGGTTTTTTGGGCCGTACTCTCCTTGACGTAAGTCTCCCGTATGCGCTGACCAACCGCAGGGTATTTCCTGTTTGGGTTGAGGTCATTCTCATTCTGTTGATTGGCGTTGTAAGGCGGGTTCCCGATGATGACGCTGATCTTCCGCTCATTCTGTTCCTGCACGCGCATCCAGTTGTCGACTGACAACGCACCAAGATTGAAGCCGGGCTGACGAGTCACTGCGCCACCCCCCGCACCGCCCTGTTGCCAGTCCATGTTGTCCAGGGTGTCCACAAAGACAAGGCCGGGAAAACTACTGTAATCACCCACCCGTTCCTTGTAGGTGTATTCGATATTGAGATTGGCGATGTAGTACGGCAGGATCGCAACCTCATTGGCGTGGATCTCGTTGTGGTACTTGTCGTTCAGCCGGTCAAGCGGAAGGTAGTTGATTAGGCTCGTTATGAACGTGCCGGTTCCGGTGGCCGGATCGAGAATCTCCACATTGTTGTCCGCCAGCCTCTTGCCGAAGTGTTTCTGCAGCAAGTAGTCAGTCCCCCGAACCATGAAGTCCACGACCTCATTAGGCGTGTAGACAACGCCGAGTCGGTCGGCGGCGGCGGGGTTGTATGCCTTGTAGAAGTCTTCGTAGATGCCTTTTAGGAAAGTCTGCTTCTCCTGGAAATCAGAGACTGTATCCGCCGCCCGGCCGATTTCGCCATAGTAGGAGCGCAGCCGGTCAATGCTTCTGCGGCGCACATCACCGGTGAAGAACGTGCCTTCAAGTTTTTCGAGCTGGATGGCGATGGTGTTTTCACGGTGGAACTGGTCTTCACCAAAGACCCGAAGAAAGATGTCTTTGGTGAGAATGTGCTGCAGGAGCATCTCACGGACATCCGCCTCGGAAACCTTGGGGCCGATTGTCCTGCGACAGAGTTCCAGAAATTCTTGCGCGCCCTTTTGATATTCCGCGTTGTCTTCCTCGGCGACATCAATCGTTTCTCGCAGGCTGGCCAAGACGTCGGGGAGATCGGCGCTGAACTGCTCCTGCGCCTTATGAAACTCCTTGATCTCAGGCAATTCGTAGTCAAGAAAAGTGGAGATAAGCCTGTCAAGACTGGCCGCCTCCTCCATGCTGACGCGCATGGCCTCTGCCCCGTTCTGAAAGAGCACGGCGACGCGACTGTCTTCAAAGATGATGTTGTCTCGTGGATAGCCACGATTCAGCTTGTTCTGAATCTCGCGGTCAAGATTGTCGTGGGTGTCTTTCGCCTCCCAATAGCCGCGGGCAAGGCGGAGGCTGTCCTTGACCGTTCCGTCCGGGTAATTCTTGTTGTCCGATTCCAGTTCGGGAATGAGCGCAAGGGCATCCCGATGGTCTCGGCAATACCTGTCAAGGCAGATTTCAAATGCGCGTCTGATAGAGGACTCGTTGTCGGACCCACCGAAATCCTTGAGGCGCTGGAGTTCCGACCGATACTCGTCGATGTGGGGGTACGGGGTGGTGGTCATGGATGGATTATAAGCGGGTTTGGGGGATACTTTGTTGGGTAGATAGCCGTATACTCTTAAGCGAGCGGGCGGTTTGGCTGCCCGCGGTTTGTTTGTCGGTCGGGGCGTAGCGCAGTTCGGCAGCGCGCCGCGTTCGGGACGCGGAGGTCCCCGGTTCAAATCCGGGCGCCCCGATTTGTTTTCTTGTTGTTAGGTGGCGCGGCGGGAGAAGGCGTCTTCCTTGTCCAGCTTGGCGTAGGTCTTTTCGCCGTTTTTGGTCGGCTTGTAGCGTCGCATGAAGCCTCGCTCCTGCCCTTCGACCTCCTCGATAAGGTCGGCCTCAATGAGGGCGCGGACGATCATTTCACCCATGTAGCCGCCGGCGGGCAGGTGGTGGCCGCCCATCGGCTCACCTGTTTGCTTGTACGTGCGGCAGATGTCGCGCAAGGCCTGCGCGGCCTCAATCATCATGCTTTCCATGACACGGGTGACGACGGGCGTCCCGCGCACGGTCCCGGTGAAATCATCGAATGCCGCCAATTCTTCCCCCCGCCGGTGTGAGATTCTTCGCTGCGCTCAGAATGACATCTGAACACTCAGGATGACATATGAAGGATCAGAATGTCATTTGAGCGGGGGGGGCTGGCAGCTTATTGGTTGTTGTCGTCGTTGGGGGCCACCAGGTTTGAGAACGGGCGAAGCAGGCTTGTGAACTCCATCGGGAAGATGAACTTGGTCGATTCGGCGGCGCCAACCTCCTTGAGCGTGTCCAGGTATTGCAGGCTGAGGGTGTTGGGGTCGATGCCGCGAGCGACGCTGGAAATGCGGTCGAGCGCCGTCGCAAAGCCGTCCGCGCGGAGGATGGCGGCCTGCTGGTCGCCCTCCGCGGACAGGATCTCGGCCTGTCTCTCGCCCTCAGCCCTCAGGATGGCTGCCTGCTTCTCGCCCTCGGCGACCGTGATGGCGGCTTGACGCGTGCCTTCGGCCTCCGTCACTGCCGCGCGGCGGATTCTTTCCGCGGACATCTGCCGGTTCATGGCCTCCTGGATCTCGCGGTTGGGCTCCACCTCACGAATCTCAACCTGGGTGACCTTGATGCCCCAGCGTTCGGTGATTTCGTCCAGCTTGGCGCGCAGGGACTCATTGATGCGTTCGCGCTGTGAGAGAACATCGTCCAGGTTCATCTCGCCGATGACCGCCCTGAGGTTGGTGGTGGCGATGCCGATGACGGCGCTGCGATAGTCGACCACCTCAATCACGGACCGCTCGGCGTCGTTCTCCTGCACGCGCATGTAGACCAGGAAATCAATGTCTATCGGCGCGTTGTCGAAAGTAATGTTTGTCTGGCGGGGGATGTCGATCACGTCCTCGCGGAGGTCTATCTTGCGCGTCGATTGGAACGGCCAGACCAGCAGGTTCAGTCCCGGGCTCCTCATGCCGGAGTA
>DAOUKW010000082.1:0-19781 GCA_034420915.1 Dehalococcoidia bacterium | reverse complement strand
CGAATGCGGGGCTTGCTCATACCGCGCAGCTCTCCCATGTAGTGCAGGTACTCCCGCACGGTCATATCCGTGTAGAGCGGCACGGTTTCAGGGAGGTAGCCGATGGATGCGCGGGCATCCAGCGGTTCCTCCTGCACGTCATGGCCCGCCACAACGGCCGTGCCGGCGGTGGGCGGCGTGAACCCCGTGATGATGCGCATAGTGGTCGTTTTCCCCGCGCCGTTCGGGCCGAGGAAACCGATTACCTCGCCCGGCTCGGCGGCAAAGGATACGTCCTCAATTGCCGGAAAATCGCCGTAGAACTTTGTTAGGCCACGTGCCTCAATCATCGCCCGCGCCCCCGTAGGTCGGAGAATTATGAATATCTAGTGTAACGCACGTTGGCGACGTGGGGTTAGAGGGCAAGGTTGAAAAACTAGCTCTTTGCCGCGTCAGCAGCCTGCGCCGTCTCCACCTCATGGACGATTCGGCGCGTGTGGTTGATAACATCCGGCGAGACGCTCACGGAGGTGATGCCCCACTCGACCAGCTTGGCCGTCAAATCCGGGAAGAAGCTCGGCGCCTGCCCACAGATGCCGCAGGTGATGCCCAGCCGCGCAGCCGTTGTGACGATGGTCTCCAGCGCGCGCATGACGGCCTCGTTCCGCTCATCGAAATCGTCCGCCAGGATGGCGCTGTCGCGATCGACTCCAAGGACGAGCTGCGTCAGGTCGTTTGAACCGATGGACACGCCGTCGATGCCGACCTTGATGAACTCCTCCAGCAGGATGACGTTTGAGGGAACCTCCGCCATCATCCAGAGCTTGAAGCCGTTGTCGCCGCGCCGCAGGCCGTATTGTTCCAACAGCGACTTGGTGTGGACAAGCTCATCCACGGTGCGGACGAACGGGATCATGACGTGCAGATTGGGGTGCTTGGCCCGCACCCGGCGAACCGCCTCGATCTCCAGGGCGAAGATATCGGGCTCCTTGACGTAGCGTCCCGCGCCCCGGTACCCGATCATCGGGTTCTCTTCTTCCGGCTCGTAGCGGTCGCCGCCCCGCAGATTCCGGTACTCATTCGTCTTGAAGTCGGTTGTGCGGTAAATGACGGGACGGGGATCAAAGGCGGCGGCGAACTTCATCAGGCCGTCAACAACCTTTTGCGTGTACTCCTCGCCGCGCCCCTCTTCAATCATCAGGCGCGGGTGCTCGCCGATACGCGCGACGATGAACTCCGCGCGTAGCAGCCCGACGCCGTCCACGTTGCGGGCGGCAATGACATCAGCCAGGTCCGGCTCTGCGAGGTTGACGTAGACGTTCGTCTTGGTTCGCAGATTCTCCGCGGCGTCGTCCTCGCTGACATCCTCACCAGCGCCCGGCACCGCGCCCTCATAGACGCGACCGGTGGACCCGTCGACCGTGACGATCTGGCCGTCCGTCAGAGTGGTCGTCGCGGCCCCCGTTCCAACGGCGCACGGGATGCTCAGCTCCCGGGAAATGATGGCAGCATGGGCGGTACGGCCGCCGTGATCAGTGATGATGGCGGTGGCCCGCTTCATGGCGGGGACATAGTCCGGCGTGGTCATCTCCGTGACGAGGACGTCTCCGTCCTTGACCCGCTCAAGCTGATCAAGAGATGTCTCATCAATCTTTGGCAGGACGACGACTGTGCCGGTGGCGCTGCCCGGACTGGCCGGCGTGCCCTGCAAGAGCAGGGGATAGGCTGATTCGTCCACCTCCAGTCCCTCGGTCTCGCCGACGCTCCCGAGAGTAGTGATGGGGCGCGTCTGCGTGATGTAGAAGGCGTTGCCCTCCATAGCCCACTCGATGTCCTGGGGGTGGTTGTACGCCTCCTCAAGATTCAGTCCGAACTGCGCAACCTCTGCAATCTGACTATCCGTGAGCTTGTAGGTGCGTGACATCTCAGCGGGGACATCCACCTCATGGTTAAGGTCATCCGCGCCGACTGCTTCCGGATTGCGTGTGAGCATCCTGCTCTGCGGAACCAGCCGCTTTTCCAGGATCCCCATGCCGTCCTTCTGGATTAAATAAGAATCCGGCGTCACTGCGCCGGATACGACAGACTCGCCGAGGCCGTAAACAGCCTCAATAAGAATCTTCGAGCGGTCGCTGCGATTCGGCTCCGCGGTGAACATGACGCCCGAAATCTCCGATTGCACCATGCGCTGCACGGGCACGGCGATGCCGACGCCAAGCTGGTTGAAATTCTGCTCCGCGCGATAGAAGATGGCGCGCGCCTCAAACAGGCTCGCCCAGCAGCCCTTGACGGTCTCCAGGACCTGTTCGATGCCCTCCACGTTCAGGTATGTGCGCTGCTGCCCGGCAAACGAGGCGTCCGGCAAGTCCTCCGCCGTTGCGGATGAACGAACGGCAACCGGCCCTTCGCCGAGTTCACGGTAGGCATCCGTGATTTCAGCGGCGAGATCGGCAGGCATGGGCGCGGAGAGAATCGCCTGCTGAGCCTGCGTGGCAACTTCAACAAGATTGGAAGAGTGATACACATCGACGCCGCCGAGAATCTCGCTCAGCCTGGCATCGAGGCCGTTGTCCGTAAGGAATTTCTGGTAGGAGACGACGCTGACAACGAACCCGGGCGGCACCGGCGCGCCCCTGCGCGTCATTTCGCCGAGATTGGCTCCCTTGCCGCCGGCGAGCGCCAGATCGCCGGAATCGACTTCTGAGAACCATAGCAGGGATGCCTGCCGCTTCTGTATTTCAGTGAGTTCGCGTTTCGGCATCGGCCGAACGTCAACGACCCCTTCTGACATGCCTGTACCCCCTCAGGACTCTTCCGCGTCCACCCCACCCGGGGACGCCGAACGGCCCCTCGTACGGGCCGCGTCATGCCGCTGAAAGTATACCATCCGCGAGGCGCGCCGCGTGGGGATGGGCACCACGAGGGAGAGATGAGATCAAGGAGCGAGTTGCCAGGAGTATAGTTGAGAGGATTGCCGGTTGGAGAGCAGCCGATAATCCCGGTGAGGGAGAGGCGACGTGAACGAAATCGTCTGTCCGGTTTGCAATACTACCAACCCGCCAGGCAGCATCTACTGTCGCAATTGCAGCAGGCAGATCGGAATGACTGCCGACCGTGATGCTGACTCCCACAGTATCAACGCGCAATTGGCCCAGCTGCGCCGCGAAATACAATCCATCGTTGAGCGCATCGACCGACTACAAGGGGAGGTCGTCGAGAGGGCGGGGCAGACTGCGCCCCCGCCTGAAACCTCTGACACCGGCCCTGTCGCCGAACCGGAGTCGGAGCTGGAACCACCCGCGCCAGAGCGGGAACCTGAACTGGAACCTGAGCCACCCGCGCGAGAGCCGGAGCCGGTTGCCACATCCGTTGAGGAGCGGGAACCCGAATCATTGACCGCCCATCGTCAAGATCGCCCGGCTGAGACACCGGCACACCCGCGGCAGGTGGCGGACACGGGCGAACTTCGCCTGCCGTTCCGGGACATGCCATCCGTCGACTGGGAGCGCGTGCTCGGCCGCAACTGGCTGGCGATCATCGGCGCGCTTGCGCTGGCTGTCGGTATCGGCTTTTTCCTCAAGCTGTCATTCGACAACAACTGGATCGGTGATACCGGCCGCATCCTGCTCGGACTTGGCGTCGGCGCCGTATTAGTGGGTCTCGGGGAGTACACGAGTCGGCGCACGCCGATCTGGTCACAGGCCGTCACTGCCGGAGGAACGGCGACTCTCTATCTCTCCATCTACGCCGCGTATGCGCTGTATGAATTGGTGCGCCCTGAATTGGCATTCCTTGCGCTTGGCGGCGTGGTGGCGCTGGCAGGCGCATTGGCCATCCGCTACGACTCTCGCGTGATCGGTTTCCTGGGTATCCTCGGGGCGTTTATTGCGCCAATCCTGTTGGGGCCGGAGCTGCCGGACGTTCGGCTTGTGCTGCCGTACATCGCGGTGGTGGACCTCGGCATCCTCGGTGTCGCCGCCGTACGAAACTGGCGTTGGTTCACTTTCGCGGGCTGGGTAGGCTCGTATGGTTTATTCGCGGCAGGTTACGCGCAGTATCCGGATACGGACCCGCTCCTGTTCCAGGCGGGGCTGACGGCCATCTTCCTGATCTTCGTCGGCGCAACGACACTCTTCCATATCACCTGGCGGCGGATCCCCGGCTCTCTCGACATGACGCTGGTGACCGCGAATGCCGTTGCATACTTCGGACTCACGACCATCGTCCTCCTGGAATCGTATGACGACTGGCTCTGGGTCGTAGCGGCTGCGATGGCCGCGATCTACGGGCTCATCGCGCTGGTTGCCTATACGCGGCCGGGCGCTCCGCCCCAAACGGCCATGATTACCCTGCCTATCGCTCTCGTTTTCCTGACAGTCGCCGTTCCACTTAGGTTGTCCGGCGTCTGGTTGACGACGGCATGGGCCGCACAAGGCGCCATTTTGATTTGGAGCGGTTTTTTGCTGGGACGTGTGCCGATGCGGGCATTCGGGCTGGGCGCTTTGACACTGGCGACTATTCATCTGCTCATGTTCCCTCCGCAGCTTGACGCCGATACCTTTGCAGCGTTCGTCGAGCAGCGCTTCGTCGTGTTCGCCTTCGTCATCACTGCGATGTACGTTGCGGTGTATCTCTATCTGCGATTCCGTGGATCGGCATTCGAGATGGAGCGATACGCGCGGCCGGCCCTCTTGGCGGTCGCGAGCGCCGTGACGCTCATCGCCCTGAGCCTGACGGCTATCCATTACTACGGGTTCGGATCGACGCCTACCGAGGACTGGTTTGACCGCCCGGATTCACTTCAGCTGCTCCAACTGACGCTGACGTGGACATGGGCGCTGTATGGCGTGGGAGTCCTCGCCGTCGGATTGGCTCGAAGGCTCGGGCCGGCGCGATGGAGCGGGCTGGTCCTTCTGGCCCTCGCGTTGCTGAAACTAATGACGATCGACTCGTTCAGCATGGCGCTGACAGACGTACCGTCCCGGCTTGTCTTCAATCCTCAGTTTGTGGCCTATGCAATGGTGATTGCCGCGGCCGCATTCGTCTTATATGCGTTCCGGGGCAGGCGCTCCGAGCTGCACGAGTATGAGCGGAGGACGTATCGCGCCCTCTCCGTCGCCCTGCATACGGCCGTCGTTTGGGCCCTCACCCTCGAGGCGTACTTCTATTTCGCCTACCGGATCACTGATAACGACCTAAGTATCCGTGCCGGACTGGAGGGGATGTTTGTCACGTTAACGGTCATCTGGATGGTATATGGAGTTGCCCTGGTGCTGGTCGGCCTAACGCGAGGAATGCGGCTCGCGCGGTTGGGCGGGGTGACCCTGTTTGGCATCGCGTTCGCCAAGCTCGTCCTTCTTGATACGCTCTTGATCCTGCCGGTCGTTGATGCATATGTGCCCGTGCTGAATCTCAAGTTCATGTCGTTTGTTGCTGCCGCCGCGCCCGTTGCGGCTGTCGGCTACCTGTACCGAAACGCGATTCGTAGTTTGGTTGATTGGGAGCACACAACGTTTAGAACCCTGTTTGTGGCCACTAACCTACTCGTCGTCTGGGCGCTGATGGTGGAAGCAACGCATTTCTTCTTCGTGCGCGAAGAACAATTCTCTATTGACAGGACGGAGCCGATTCTCCTTTCGTTCACAGTCATCTGGGCACTGTACGGCGCGGTCCTCTTATGGGTGGGGCTCTGGAAGAACCTGGAGCTTGCGCGATGGGGGGGACTGGGTCTGCTTGGATTCGCGGTGGCCAAGGCCGTGTTGGTGGATACCTTCTCTCTGTTCCCGGACGAGGAGACCTATGGTCTGGTTCTCAACGCACACTTCGGCACAAACGCGGCTACAGTCGCCGCAATCGTGGTGACTGCTCTGCTGTTCCGCCGACTGGGCTCGTCCATTCCCGAGCGCGAAAGGCAGGTGCTCCGGTGGCTGCCGGCCGCTGCGGGAGCGCTTGCCTTGTGGTCTATGAGCCTCGAAGCGATCCATTACTTCGCGGTTCGCGAGGAGATCCTGGGTGTGGATCAGGAGAGCGGCGTCCATCTCACGTTGACCGTCCTGTGGGCGATCTACGGGATCGGTGTGATCATGGTTGGTTTCCTGAGAGATGTGCCACGCATTCGACTGGCAGGCATAGCTCTCCTTGCCGTGCCCGTCATCAAGCTCTTCGTCTTCGATGTCTTCCTGCTTGAACAGATTTACCGCGTGGCGGCGTTCATCATACTTGGTGTCCTGCTGCTCGGCACCGGCCTGGCCTACCAACGCTACAGCGCGGAACTGCGAGGATTCCTAATGGGGCGGGGAGATGATAGAGGATGAACCGCAGTATGGAGCCGAGGGGATTCGAACCCCTGACCCCCTGCTTGCAAAGCAGGTGCTCTCCCGACTGAGCTACGACCCCACGATTGAATGACGGGCGTTTATTCTAACCCGCCGTTGCGCCGATGACGGCAAGGGTGATAATCGCCCCGGAGACGCAGACGGCCGCGGCCAGGATGCTCAGTTCAAGCAGCCCGAACCCGCGCCGGCGTCTTCCCGCGCCCCCGGAATCTCTTGCCATCGTCTTGCCCTCATTTCCGTCCCTGCGCCGTCTTTCTATTATGCCGTGTGGATGACCATATTTGGCGGGACACTATACTCCAATTGACGGTCAGCACAAGACAACCATGCCCCGTGGCGGCTTTCGTGGATAGGGAGAATCCCGGACGATGGCATCAGAAAAGCAGGTGATTATCTATACGGACGGGGCGTGCGAGGGGAATCCCGGCCCCGGCGGCTACGGCGTCGTGCTGCTCCACGGCGACGGCCGCAGGGAGCTCAGTGGAGGCTACCGCCTCACAACGAACAATCGCATGGAACTCCTCGCCGTGATCCGGGGGCTTGAATCCCTAAGAGAACGATGCCGTGTGACGCTGCACAGCGATTCGCGCTACGTGATCGACGGCATCGAGAAGGGGTGGGCGGCGCGGTGGCGGGCCAACGACTGGATGCGGAACAAGAGAGAGGCAGCCGTCAACCCGGACCTGTGGGGGCGTCTGCTGGACCTCTGTGACGCCCATGATGTCGAGTTCAGGTGGGTTCGCGGCCATTCCGGCGTTCCTGAGAATGAACGCTGCGACCGGCTCGCGGTGGAAGCGTCGCAGGGCAAGAATCTGCAAGCCGATGAGGTCTACGAAGCGGGCGCAGCGGCGGCACGGCGCCCGCTGATGTGATTGGGAATCGCGAACCGAGAAAATTACCCGCCGGAGTCGGGGTCTGAGGAGCCGACATCCTCGCGGCCGGACGCGCCGCTAAGGGCCTTCTGCAGCGTGTCCCATGCGAGGACGGCACACTTGACGCGTGTTGGGTAGCGTGACGTGCCCTGCAGGGACATTAGATCACCCATGGCCGTCTCATCAACGTCCTCGCCAAGGATCATGGCGCGGAAATCGTGGGCAAGCGTGTGGGCGTCCTCGAGCGAACGGCCGCGTATCGCCTCCGTCATCATCGACGCGGACGACTGTGAGATTGAGCAGCCCTGCCCGACGAAAGCGATTTCCTCGATCGCGCCGTCCCGGATGCGGGCCGTGAGTCGGACCTCATCCCCGCACACCGGGTTGAACTGCGTCAGGTCGGCGTCGGCGGACTCCAGCACGCGGTTGTTTCGGGGCAGCCGATAGTGGTCCAGGATCAGGTCCCGGTACAGTTGGTCAAATTGCGGCTCGGGTTCACTGCCTGCCAAAGAGCTCACCAGCCTTCTTCAGCGCGTCTATGAGTCGGTCAACGTCCTCGTTCGTATTGTAAACGTAGAAGCTCGCGCGGGCGGTGGCGGGCACGTTGAGGCGGCGCATCAGCGGCTGCGCGCAGTGATGTCCGGCGCGAATCTGCACGCCCTCCCAGTCCAGCGTTTGGGCGATGTCATGGGGATGGATGGACTCAATGGCGAACGAAACGACGCCGCCGCGATCCTCGGCGTCCGGCGGGCCGTGCAGCGTGACGCCCTCGCCAAGCGACCGCATCTGCCGCAGCGCGTAGTCGGTGATCTCGATCTCATGCTGCCGCACGCTGTCCATGCCGAGTTCGGTCAGGTAATCGATGGCGGCGCCGAACGCGACAACATCAGCGAAGTTCGGCGTGCCGGCCTCGAACTTCCAGGGCGGGTCCTTCCACGTGAAGCCGTCCTCGCGCACCTCCATGATCATCTCGCCGCCGCCGAGGAACGGAGGCATCTCATCGAGCAGCGCCCGCTTGCCGTAGAGGACGCCCACGCCCGTGGGGCCGAGCATCTTGTGGGACGAAAATACATAGAAGTCCGCATCCATATCGCGGACATCGACGGCAACGTGCGGTGCCCCCTGCGCGCCGTCCAGGATGGCGATCGCGCCGACGGCGTGAGCCTTGTCCACAAGTTCGCGCACGGGATTCACCGTGCCCAGCACGTTGGAGATGTGTGTGAAGGAGACGATTTTCGTACGTTCCGTGATGAGTGTGTCGATGTCGGTGAGGTCGAGAAAGCCCTCGTCCGTGACCGGGATGAAGCGCAGCACCGCGCCGCGTTCGTCGCAGATCATGTGCCACGGCACGATGTTGGAATGGTGCTCCATGAGCGTCACGAGCACCTCATCCCCTTCGTTCAGATTCGCTCGTCCCCACGAATAGGCCAACAGATTCAGTGATTCCGTCGTATTGCGGGTGAACACGATCTCGCTTGAGGATTCGGCGTTGATGAATGCAGCCGTCTTCTCACGCGCGCCCTCGTAGGCGGCGGTCGATTCCTCGGACAGGGTGTAGATGCCGCGGTGGACGTTTGCGTTGGAGGTGCGGTAAAAGTCGGCAAGCGCATCGATGACCTGCTTCGGCTTCTGCGACGTTGCCGTGCTGTCCAGGTAGACGAGCGGGTTGCCGTTTATGACGCGGGACAGGATGGGAAAGTCGCCGCGAATGGCCTCGACGTCAAGCTGAGACGGGTGATCAGGCACGGTGACCGGCCTTGCGCGATGTGGCCGCGCTATTGCGACGCCGGCGCGACCGCGCTGCCTGCGCCGGACCGGATGAGGTCATAGCCGTGTTCCTCAAGGTCATGGGCGAGCTCCGGCCCTCCCGACCTGACGATGGCGCCATCCAGCATGACGTGGACGGTGTCCGGCTCGATGTAGTTGAAGATGCGCGTGTAGTGGGTGATGAGCAGGATGCCCATCGCCTCATGCCGCAACTGATTGACGCCGTGCGAAACGGTGCGCAGCGCATCGATGTCCAGACCGGAGTCCGTCTCATCGAGGATGGCAAGGGTGGGATCGAGGACGGCGAGTTGAAGGATCTCGCTCCGCTTCTTCTCTCCGCCCGAGAAACCGGAGTTGACGTAGCGGGTGGCAAATCCACGGTCCATGCCCAGCGCGTCCATCTTCTCGTTCACCATCTGCCGGAACTCGACGAGCGGCATCTCCTCGTCGCGATGGGCGTTCACCATCTGCCGCAGGAAGTTGATCAGCGTGACCCCGGAAATCTCCACGGGGTACTGTGACGCCAGAAAGATGCCGTCAAGCGATCGCTGATCGGGCAGATCGAGCGTGATGTCCTTGCCCTTGTAGAGGATGCGCCCGCCCGTGACAACATAGCGCGGATTACCCATGAGGGTGTTGGCGAGGGTGCTCTTGCCGGAGCCGTTGGGCCCCATGACGGTGTTGACCTTGCCCGTGGGAATCTCCAGGTTGACGCCCGTCAGGATCTCCTTGCCGTCCACCTCCACGTGGAGGTCCTCAACAACCATGACGGCATTTCCGTTCTTGCTTGACACTGATTAACGCCCCCTGCGTGTGTGGCCGGAATCGGTGATTATATCGAAAGTTCGACGCGCGCGGCACTGCGCCATCATTTGCCCAATTGGATGGCTCATACGTGATGCCATTCTACGGAGTGGCGGCAATGCGTGGCAAGGGAAGAGGCGGATATGAGACTAGCCTCCCCCGCCACCGGAGAAGCCGGGTTCCGTCATCTTCGCCGCGTCCAGGATTTCTTCTAAAGCCGCCTCACCGAGCTCTGTCGTGCGCAGAGCCACCTGCCTGACGGTTTCGCCCGTCTCGGAGGCCTCGTGCGCGATTGCGGCGGCGGCATCGTAGCCGATGACCGGCGCGAGCGCCGTGCAGATCGCCAGCCCCTGCTCAACGGTCTCCGGGCCGCGCTGGGTGGAAACAAGCCCCTCGATGCACTGCTCGCGGAAATTGTCCGCCTCCGCGGCGAGCAGATCGATGGACTGAAGCAGGTTGTAGGCCGCAACGGGCATCATCACGTTCAACTCGAAGTTGCTGCCCTGTGCATCGGCGATCGTGACGGTCACATGGTTGCCCATGACCTGCGCCGCCGCCTGCGCCACGGACTCCGCGATGACGGGGTTGATCTTGCCGGGCATGATCGACGAGCCCGGCTGCACCTCCGGCAGGGCGATCTCGCCGAAACCGGCGCGCGGGCCCGAGCCGAGCCAACGCACGTCGTTGGCGATCTTCAACATGCTGACCGCGACAGTGTTCAACACGCCGCTCGCCTCCGTGACCGCGTTCAGGGTGCTCTGCGCCTGGAAATGGTTCTCCGTCTCGCGGATGGGGAGGCCGGTGGAGGAGGCGAGGCGCGCGCAGACCATCTCCGAGAACTCAATGTCACGCCCGATGCCCGTGCCGACGGCCGTCCCTCCGAGCGGGACTTCGCATAGCTCATCGACGGCGTGGCGCAGCCGCCGCACCGCCCGCTCCATCTGCCCCGCGTGGCCCAGAAACTCCTGGCCGAGGCGGATGGGCGTCGCGTCCTGCAGGTGCGTGCGGCCTGTCTTGATGATGTCCCAGAAAGCTACCGATTTGTCCGCAAGCGCCCGTTGCAGGCGCTCCAATGCCGGCACCAGTTCCATGGCAATGCCGTGCGCAGCAGCGACTTGTATGGCCGTCGGTATGACATCGTTCGAGGATTGGCCGCGGTTGACGTGGTCATTGGGATGGACCATGCGGGAGCCGACTTCGCCGCCGAGAATCTGCGTCGCGCGGTTGGCGATGACCTCATTTGCATTCATATTCGTGGACGTGCCTGAGCCCGTCTGAAAGATGTCCAAGACGAAGTGGGCATCAAGCTCGCCGTCCATCACTTCCTGCGCTGCTGATCGGACGGCAGCGGCCAATTCAGGCGTCACGCCCCCAAGCTCCTCGTTGACCTCTGCGGCGGAGCGCTTGATCAGCGCGAGGGCGCGGATGAAGCTGCGGGAGAAGCGAAGGTCGCTGATGGGGAAATTGCGAACGGCCCGCTGTGTCTGCGCGCCCCAGAGGGCCTCGTCCGGCACCTCCATCTCGCCCATTGAGTCACGTTCGATGCGCATAGAGAGATCGTCCTCCTGTTGTCGTGTGATTTGTGGGCACGACGTCCCGAAAACGACGCCCCGCCCAGTCATGATACTAGGGAGACGGACACGCTGCCGCCATCGGGCGGGCGGCTATCCCCGGGAAGAGTAAAGAGATTCCCGTGCGCCATTCAATGAGGAGGCCGTCAAGCTCAAGAATCCCTGGTAGCGGCGAGCGGACAGCCGCTCTGATTGCCCGCCTGAACTCCCCGCAATGAAATGCCGCGCGCGGCGGGCAGCCTCGGATTCTCCCGGGTTGGGCAGGACGGCATAAACCTGCCGTGTCCTCCGTTCCAGGTCCGTGTCGGACTCAAAATCCGCCACCGCAAGCAGGAACGGCAGGGCCGCCGTCGCGAGCATGTCCAGCGCGCGCCCCCGGCCAATGAGCGCAGACGGCCTGCTGCGCCGCAGTTTTCCGAAATCACTATGCGCCGCCCAATAACCCTCCGGAGGGATGACAAGCACATCGATCAACCGCGCCGCCGCATCTCCTGGACTTTCGGCCTCACTGACCGCAGCGCGCAGATCGTTGAGCAGCCCCGGCCCGTGAAGCCAGCGCCGCATGAGCCCCACCGCAGCGCCCATCCGCCTGACCGGGTGATTGTCCGGCCTGACGCGAAACGTCTGCCATGACCCGCGCGGCAGAGACTCCAACCCCGGGCGCCGCGCCCATTCAGCCTCCGCAGATGTTGTGAAGCCGTCGCAGTCGTTCGACATCGATTCGCTGAACGGCAGCTGCCGCTGTGCCGCTCCGCTCCGTTGTGACGGCAGCAGTCCCGCCGTCCCGAACAGCACGCCCGTCAGACGCGCTACGCGTGCTTCGTCTTTGGGTGCGCCGTCTGTCAAGCCGCGCAGGGTGTCAATCGGCATGAGCCGCGCAACCTCCTGGAAAGCGGTCATATTGCGCGTATAACCAAGACCCCTAAACAACACTTCATACAGTGCCTGCTCAGACCCGACGACGGCGATATCGCCTTCTATGGCCGCCGCCCGCTCTTCGAGTCGCGCATCGCCCAGCGCATCAAGCATTACGGCTGCATCACGCGTCTTTCGCATATCGAGATTCAGCAGCCTGGGCGTCATTGCGGCGGTGTTGCGCTTTTGGCGGCGCGTGTTGCGCCGCATTTCTAGAACCGGCGCCCCCGCAATCTCCGTCATTCCCTGCGCGTCCTCAACGACGTGCAGGATGACGCTCGCAAAGGCCGGGTTCGTTTCATGGCCATGCGCGTACCAGTCCGAGGCGCGCAGGTGCATCTCAACGTCGCCGCGGATGACGCGCCGCGGCTGTCCGGGAGATTCAATCGCAATGACCGCGCCGAGGAAATCGGGACCGTCGCCGGAATTGCGTGTGCCGGCCTGAATGATGTCCACGGCTGTGCCCGTGACGGTTCTCAGTCGTTGCCCCTGCCTGTTCGCCGCGCCGGACTCCCACGCGTCACAGAGGTCTTTCTCACTTGGCCACGCGCCGGGCGCCTCGGACACGCCGACGGCATAATGCGCCGCTCCGTCACGAATACCGGCCCTGATGGACGGCTTGGCGTTAGCTATTGAATCAATCCCGCGCATGACAGGATTGTAGCGCATGTGTTCAGGTGCGGGTCTGGCCGTCTCCGACGATGGTCCACTTGTAGGACGTCAGCTCCCGCAGCCCCATCGGCCCGCGTGCGTGCAGCTTGTTGGTGCTGATGGCAACCTCCGCGCCAAGCCCCAGCTGCCCACCGTCCGTGAACCGGCTGGACGCGTTGACGATGACCGCCGCCGCGTCCACCTCATCGAGGAACCGCGTGGCGTTCTCGTCGTTCGTCGTCAGGATCGCCTCCGTGTGGCCGGAGCCGTACTCCGCGATATGCTCCAGCGCCTCATCGATGGAATCGACTACTTTCACGGCGGCCGTCAGTGATAGAAATTCACGGCCCCAGTCATCCTCGACGGCCGTGATAACCCGCGTGGGAGGCTCAGGCCCGATCAACGCGAGCGCGCGCCCGTCCGCGTGGACCTCCACGTTGTCCCGCGCCCACGCCGCAACCACGGCGGGAAGCAGTTTCGGAGCGGCCTGCGCATGAACGAGCAGCGTGTCCAGCGCATTGCACACCGTCGGGCGTTGCACCTTGGCGTTGTAGGCGATGGCAACGGCCTGCTCAACATCCGCATCCGCATCAACATACGTGTGGCAGACTCCGATGCCGCCGGTCACAACGGGGATCCGCGCGTTGTCCCGCACGAAGCGGATGAGCGTATCGCTGCCGCGCGGAATCAGGAGGTCGATCCCGCCCTCATACACCAGCATCTGGCCAACGATGGCACGGTCTGTGGACTCGATAGTCTGCGCCGCGTCACGCGGCAGTCCGGCATCTTCCAGCGCCTCGCGCACGATGCCCGCAAGCGTCGTCGTGGAGTTGATGGCCTCTTTCCCGCCCCGCAGGATGACCGCGTTGCCGGACTTGATGCAGAGAGTTGCGATGTCGATGGTCACGTTGGGACGGCTCTCATAAACGGCGGCGATGACGCCAAGCGGCACACGACGGCGGCAGATGCGGAGGCCGTTGGGCAGGGTCGACGCATCGAACTCCTCGCCGATGGGGTCCGCGAGGGCGATGGTGGCGCGCACGTCGGCGGCCATTCCCCGCACGCGCTCTTCATCCAGAAGCAGCCGGTCCAGCAGGACATCGGACATGCCGTCTGCCTGCGCCGCCGTGTAATCCCGCTTGTTGGCGGCAACGATTTCGTCGACGCGTTCCTCCAACAGGGCCGCGATGCGCTCAAGCGCCCGGTTCTTCTCCTCGGTGGACGCGCGTGAAAGCGGCCTGCTCGCCTTGCGCGCCGCCTGCGCCTTGCTGACGAGCTCTTCCGAGAGTTCTCCTGCGTCGGTTTTTCTTGTCGCGGTTGCCGTCATCACGATCACTCTTTCCCTGGACGGCAATGACGTAGCGATGCCGTCGCTAGTTAGCGTCTATCTATTCTGCAATTGTAGTTGCGCAGGTGGGGCTGTTCAAACGGGATAGCCGCTCGTCACAGCAGCGTCAGGTGGTCGCGGTGGACCATCTCCTCGCCGTGGTAGACGGCGTTGGCGTTGTCTTCGGCCTGGAAGAATTGGCGGATCTCTGCGCTGCGAAGGCCTGCCAGGCGGCGCATGAGGCCCGCGGGATAGGAGACCGCTCCTCGCGCCACACCCGTCTCGTCCGGCCCGACGATCTCCACGATGTCGCCTGTCGTGAACTCGCCGCGCACCTCGCGCACCCCGACCGCAAGGAGGCTCGACGTGCCTTGGCGCAACGCATTCGCGGCACCCTCGTCGATTACAACCTGCCCGCGCACGAAAAGGGGGCCGAGTGAACGCCTGCGGGCGGACGCACGCCGTCGTCCCCATGCCTCAAACCGTGTCCCGATGTCCTCGCCCCGCGCAATGCGCAGCAGCACGTCCGGTGCCTTGCCGTTGGCGATCACAACGGACGTGCCCCATGACGTGGCCTCCGCCGCCGCCCGCACCTTTGACGCCATACCGCCACGTCCCAACTCGCTCGGCATCTCGGCAGCCATTGCCAGCGTGGCGTCCGTCACGCGGTCCACCCGGTGAATGAGCGCCGCATCGGGGTTGGTGCGTGGGTCACTGTCGTAGAGCCCGTCGCGATCCGTCAGGAGAATGAGCATGTCCGCCGCCATGAGGTTCGTGAGAGCGGCGGACAGCGTGTCGTTATCGCCGAGCGTCTCGCTCAGTTCTTCCGAGGCGACAACATCGTTCTCGTTGATGATGGGAATCACGCCGAATCCCAGCAGTTCACGAAGGGTGCGGCGTATGTTAACGGCGGAGCGGCCGGCGGTGAAGTCTGCGCGGGTGATAAGGGCCTGGCCGACGATGAGTCCCTGATCCGCGAATGCCGCCTCCCAAGAGCGCATGAGTCTGTGCTGGCCTATCGCTGCCAGCGCCTGCAACGTTGCGACACCCCGCCCCCTGCCCTGCAGCCCGATGATGCTGCGCCCTAGAGCAACCGCGGCGGACGTGACGACAATCACCTGCGATTGGGCAGCCACAATCTCCGCGACCTGTTTCGCAATCGACGCGATGAGGCCCTCATCGAGTTGGTCACCGCCTCCTGTCAGCACGCCGGTGCCGAGCTTGGCGATGATCAGTTGATTACGCGGCAGCGCCGCGCCCTGATGCGTGTCTGTTTCGGCGTGATTGGTCACAATCGCTCTCTCGCCGGCCTCGGCGTCCCGGAAATACGGCCCAACGATAATCCGTCGTCCAACATGAACGGTCTTTAAAAGTATATCGCCGCCATTCGCGCCGCGACTGCTACAATCGGCTTGCCGCCGGATGGCGGCGACGATTCGAGTGCCTGGCAGGTGAGCGCCATTCGCGTTACGACTCTTTCCCTGACCCACTTCCGGAACTACACCTCGTTGGCCTTTGAGCCGGCGGACGGCGTCACGGTACTCACGGGCGATAACGGCCAGGGCAAGACGAACCTGCTCGAATCCCTGTTTATCCTGGCAACCGGTCACTCCCATCGCGCAGACACGGATCGAGAGGTCATCGGCTGGAGCGCCGTCCGTGAGCCGATCCCGTACTCACGCATCGCAGCGGATGTGACGGCGGGCGACGGCGCGGAACGCAAACTGGAACTCGTTATGCAGCTCGCTCCGCGAGGGCAAGCGGGCGAGCCAACTGCTGCCGCTGAGAGGACAATTGGCCCCTCAAGACTGAGGGGCGGCACACTGCAGAAGGGCTACAAGGTCAACGGCGTTCGGCAGCGTTCGGCGAGCAGCGTCGGCGATCTTGCGGTTGTTCTCGCAGGACCGGAGGAGGTCGACCTGTTCGCAGGGCCTCCCGCTGACCGGCGTCGCGCAATCGATTCAACAGCGCTGCAGACGGATGGGGAATATGGACGGGAACTCCGACGCTATGAGCGGCTGGTCACCCAGCGCAATGCGGCGCTCAGAGATGCTCGCGAGCGTGGCAGCACGCAGAGAACTGAGGAAATGCGCCTATGGGAGCAGGAACTCATTCGCGCAGGCGCATTTCTCCTGGGTCGCCGGATCGCGATGATTGACGTCTTGCAGAAAGAGATGCTGGCCGCGCACGCCGAGTTCACGGGCCGCACCGGCCACCTTGCGCTTGAGTACCGCTCAACCGTCACTATCGGCGAAACTGAGGGGGCATCACCCGACCTGCAGCAAGGATTCGCCGATGCCCTGGAGGGCGCGTGGGCGCGCGATTCCGCCACGGCGACGACATCCGTCGGGCCGCACCGTGACGACCTGCGCGTGGTGTCCGGCGACGTCGATCTTGGTGTCTATGGTTCTCGCGGCCAGCAGCGGACGGCGGCGCTTGCGCTGGTCATCGCGCAGTCGGCGTACATCGGCCAGCGGCTCGGCGATGAACCGATCATCCTGCTCGATGATCCGCTATCCGAGCTCGATGCGGATCGCCGCGAGCGCGTATTGAAGCACTGCCTGGCCCCTGGCCGGCAGGTTCTGATTACAACCGCCGACGTTGAACTCATTCCCGCAGAGGTCCGCACCCATGCCGCGATGTTCAATGTGCACGGCGGAACGATAACGTCCACGTAAGGCGCCTGCTGTCTTGACCTTTTACCCTGTTCGGCGTAGGTTCATTCTGTGTGGTTGGGCGGTACGGAACCGCCCGAAAATATGGAGGAACAGTCATGACGAGAATCGTCAGCATCGAAGAGGCAGGAAATCGATTCAAGGACGGGATGCTCATCGCCACCACCGGCGGCAATGACCGCTCCTCCATGGCGCTGACACGCGAGATCGTGCGGCGCGGCATCAAGGATCTCACCCTCGTCTTTACGCCCGCGGGCGGCATCCAGGGTGACATGCTCATCGGCGCAGGCGCCGTCAAGGCCATCGACACCGGCTCTCTCACATTCGGCGAGCGCGGGTTCGCGCCTAACTACCGCCGCGTGGCCAAAGCAGGAGGGATCGCGGCGCTGGACAGCACCTGACCCGTCACGCTCACAGGGCTCCAGGCTGGAGCCAACGGCGTGCCGTTCATCCCGTCCCGCGGCGTGATTGGCACTGATCTTGTCAACCTCCATCCCAACTGGAAGATCATCGAAGACCCCTACAACGAGGGCCATGACATCCTGCTCGTGCCGGCCATCCGCCCGGACATCGCCATGATTCACGCCTTCAAGGCGGACCGGAACGGCAACGTCCTTGCGCCGAGCTACGAGGATCGCATGGTGGCGCAGGCGAGTGACAAGGTGCTCGTGACGGTTGAAGAGGTCGTCGACTATGACCTCTCCGAGGATCCGCGCGGCGGCCACCTCATCCCGTGGCCGTTCATCAGCCTCGTCATCTACACTCCCGGCGGCTCCCACCCCGGTGGCATGAAGCCGTACTACGAGGCGGACAATGAGCACTTCGAGCGGTACGTGGAGGCCTCAAAGACCGCAGACGGCTTCAACGCATACCTCGACGAGTTCGTGCGCGGACACACGGAGGACGAATACCGCGATATGGTGACCCGCGTCGCCGTTCCCGCCTAGGTACGTTCAGCGACAACCGGCCCGATGCCGTTCCAGTCGGACGACTACACCATCGGCGAGTTGATGGCCACCCGCATTGCGCGGGAGGTTCGAGACGACACATACGTTAGTTCCGGCGCGGCATCGCCCGTGCCGATGGCGGGTGTTCTCCTGGCGCAGGAGACGCACGCGCCGGACATGATCTACGTCCCCATTGGCGCGTCTAACCCTGAACTCAATCTCATCAGCGGAAAGGAGGTCTTTGATCTCGCTCAACGCGGCAGGCTGGACATCTTCTTTCTCGGCGGCGCGCAGATCGACGGACACGGCAACATCAACCTGACCACCATCGGCGACCATGACAGGCCGGACGTGCGCCTCCCCGGCGCGGCCGGTTCCGGGATGCTCTACTTCATGACAAATCGCATCATCCTGTTCCGTTTGGAGCACACGAAGCGCGTCTTTGTGGAGAATGTGGACTTCATCACGTCCGCCGGGTCCAGTGGAGAGCGTGTGGAGCGGCCGGGCGGCCCCTCCATGCTCATCACCAACATCTGCGTGATGATGTATGAGAAAGATCAGAAGAAGTTCCGGCTTGAGTCCGTGCACCCCGGCGTCACCGTCGATGAGGTAATAGAAAACACAGGATTCGAGATCCTCATTCCCGACGAGGTGCCGGTGACAACAGCCCCGACGACGGAACAGCTTGAGCTGCTCCGCGGCTCCATCAAGGACCGTGTCGGCGGCGAATATCCGGGCTTCGTCGCGTCAGGGGGATTCGGCGGATAAAGTCCCTCAAAAATGCTTGACGCTGAGCGCCGTCGGGACAACAATGGTTCATGGACGCTGAGCGATCCACAGGGGTTTATGTTAGGGGCACGATTGCGCGTGTCCCTTTGCTTTATGTAGCGCACAAAGCAGGGCTAAACGGCGCCGCGGTGCGGCGCCGTGCCGTTTAAGGGGGTAGGTCGAGATGGTCGCAACAGAAATCGCCGAGCGGGGAGTGGACTTTGGCATCGAAGATGACGTGCCGGAGTTCAAGCCGCTGCGACGCGCCTACGGCTTTGAAGAGGTGGCCATTGTACCCGGGCAGGTCACGCTGAACCCGGAGCAGACCGATATCAGGTTTGCAATGGGGGATCGCATATTCGACCTGCCGATACTCGCGGCGGCGATGGACGGCGTGGTTGACCCCGCCTTTGCCGCCACGTACACACGCCATGGCGGGCTTGCCGTGCTGAACCTCGAGGGCGTCCACGGGCGCTACCCGAACCCGGAAGAGGTCCTGCAGGAGGTCGTAGAAGCCCCCGCGGATTCCGTCACGGCCACGCTCCAGCGCATCTACTCCGCCCCTCTCAAGGAAGAGTACGTCGGCATGACCATTGAGAAGATGAAGGCGCTTGGCGCGACCGTCGCCGTTGCCGCCACTCCGGCCAACACCAAGCGGCTCATTGGCTCGGTTGTCGAGGCGGGCGCGGACTATTATGTCTGCCAATCAACGGTCACAACTGCGCGACACATCTCGTCGAGCCCGGTCGGACTGCATTTCGAAGATCTCGTGGGCCGCATTCCGATTCCTGTCATCGTTGGCAACGTCGTGCGCTATCACCAGACGATGGAACTGTTGCAAACAGGTGTGGCGGGCATCCTCGTCGGCGTCGGCCCCGGCGCGGCCTGCACCAGCCGCGAGGTTCTCGGCATCGGCGTGCCGCAGGTCACCGCCACCATTGAGACGGCTGCTGCGCGCAACGAATACCTCCGCCGCACCGGCCGATACGTTCCCATCATCACGGATGGCGGCATCCGTTCCGGTGGCGACCTGTGTAAAGCGCTCGTCTCGGGTGCGGACGCCGTCATGCTCGGATCGATTTTCGCGGGCGCGGAGGAAGCGCCCGGCAAGGGCTATCACTGGGGTATGGCGACGCCGCATCCCGCCCTGCCGCGCGGCACCCGCGTGCG
>DAOUKW010000081.1:0-23479 GCA_034420915.1 Dehalococcoidia bacterium | reverse complement strand
CCCCCCCCCCCCCCCCCCCCCGCATGTGCCACTCCCATTTGCCCCACCCGGCGCTCCTGGACTAAAGTCACCTCCATCACGCCATACCTCGGCGGCCCGACACGCTAGCGGTTGAGCCGTCACCCATCCCCGGGAGCGCAAAATAGGAGGGCGCTCCCTGCAAGGAACGCATCCGCTATTGCGAGAGTCCCGGATACCCCTGCGGGTCAACGCTGCCACACGATCGCCACGGCGACCATGACCGGCAGCGCCCCGTGCAGATGCCTCGAAACGCCCCCAGGCCAACGCCGCGACCCGAGCGGGGACGTGAGAGAGACGCGCGCGCCACACGGGTCGAGACCAACGTTGTCTCAGGCAAGTGGAGCGTATGGCGCCCGCCGACGACGTGACAGCGTCAACGGGCGAGCACGGACCGACCGCGAGACACCCCCGTGTGCCTCGTGAGGGACGAACTTTCGGCCGCGCCGGGGGCGTGAACCGAAAGACCCGGCGCGTGACGGTGTCACCACGACGGTCGCGCGCCAATGTGGCGAGTCTATGTTTGGCGCACAGCAGCCCGCCTGTGCGGAGGAACGTCCCCCACCGCGAAACCGACCCGAGCTCGAACCCGCGCCTGTCCCATCGAGCAGCCCTGGAACCGATAGCGGATGCGTTCCCCAAGCCCACAGGACCAGGAAACAAGGAAGTCAGGAGGAAATCACCACCGACCGAAACAAGTAGTCAGCCTCGCCGTCTACTCCAACCGGAACACCGGCAAACTGATCGTCTCGCTCGCGTCCTCAAACTCGATCTGCCCCTTATCGCCGATGCTCACCGCGTCCGGCACGGGCTCCACCCCGACAATCTTTGTCGGCAGGATCGGCCCTTCCTCCAGTTTGATCAGCGCCGTGATGAATGGCACGTCCTGCGCAAAGGCGGGCGTCGGCGGCCGCTCGACCACGGCATATGCATGAACCTCTCCGCGTCCGCTCGCCTGCACCCACGTGGTATCGCGTGAGTGGCATATCGGGCACAGATCGCGCGGGTAGAAGTACGTCTCGTCGCAGGTGTTGCAGCTTCGCAGCCACAACTCGTGCTCGTGGCACTTCTCCCAGTAAAAGTCGTTTTCCTGCGTCGGGGTCGGCAGTGGCTTTGGCATGCCGGTTGGCGGTTGAGTTGTCATGTTGGTTCTCCTATGAATTGCCCAGGATCAGCGTCGCGGTGGAGGAAAGCTCGCCGCCCGTGCCGTGCACCAGCGACAGGTTGCAGTCTTCGACCTGCCGATCTCCGCTCTCGCCGCGCAGCTGCCGCGTCGCCTCAATCAGCAGGAACATGCCGTACATGCCCGTGTGGGCGTAGGACAGCCCGCCGCCGCTCGTGTTCATCGGGAAGTCGCCGCCCGGCCCCGTGCGCAGATTCGCCACGAAGTCCGGAGCCTCGCCCGGCCCGCAGAACCCCAGGCTCTCCAGCGTCGTCAGCACCGTGTACGTGAACGAGTCGTAGATCATCGCGAGGTCGATGTCATCGTGCGTCACGCCCGCCATCTCCAACGCCCGCGGTCCGGTCTCATGCGCGATGGTGCGCGTGAGGTCCGGCATCTGGCTGATGATCTGGTGATCGTGTCCCTCCGCAGAGCCGAGGATCCACGCCGGCTTCTTCTTCGCGTTGCGGGCAACGTCAGCCGACACCACCACGCACGCCCCGCCGCCGTCCGTCACCAGGCAGCAGTCCATGATATGGAACGGCCACGCGATCCAGCGCGATTCATGGTAGTCCTCGTAGCCCACGTCCGCGGGCCCGATCCACGTGGGGTGATTCACAAACGACTTCGGATTCTGGAGCGCCCATTTGCGCGTGGCGATGGACACGTCCGCCATGCCCTGCCGCACGCGCTCCGCGCCGTACATGTGCATGTAGCGGCTGCACGCCATCGCGTAGGCAACCGGCGCGCCGATCATCCCGTAGGGCGCTTCAAATTGTGAGCCTGCCGCCGTCGGGTCGCGCCCCGCGCGAGCGCGGGATGAACGCCCCGCCTCGCCGTGTGTGATCAGCGCCACGTCGATGAGTCCCGCGTTGATAGCGGCCATCGCGTGCTCCACATGCGCAAGGAACGACGAGCCGCCGATGGACGTCGTGTCCGTGTACTTGGGCACGATTCCGAGGTACTCGGCGACGGACACCGTTCCCACGCCCGCGCAGAACAGGGCATCGACGTCATCCAGCGTAAGGCCCGCGTCGCGCAGCGCGTTGTCGGCCGCCTCTGCGTGGTGCTGCATCGACGACTTGTGCGGCACGTGGCCCATCTCATCGGATTCATCAACGCCGATAATCGCCGCCACGCGCGAAAGATCACTTCCGGTTGCCATAGACTGTTCCCCCTCCCCCACGCGGGCGCTTGTCACCCGCTGCGCACACAGTGACACAAGGGGAGTAGGATTGTCACGCAAGAGCCTGTGTGAGCTTTGACGCCAGGCGCTTGAATCAGCATCATGGTTATATGAGAACTACGTTGACAATAGATGACGACCTCGCGGACTCCCTCAGAGAGCAAGCCCGCCAACAGAAGGTGCCGTTCAAACGGGTAGTGAATGACGCCCTGAGGCGTGGGCTGTCTGTATCGCAGAATGGCGGCAGAACATCCGCCGATGCAGACCATTCCGAGGAAAACAACTACCCCGAAAATGATCCGAAATACTATAAGCGAATCCTTGATGAAGAAGACATCCAGCATTACTTGAGAGTGCGGGACGATATTGACGTAACTAACCTCAGACGAATCGAAGAAGTCGTGCGTGACCAGGAAATAATTGAGCGATTCCATCGCCCCCACAAGTGATTATTCCTGATACCAATCTACTGCTTTACGCTTACAACGCGGACTCTGAGTTCCACTCGCGCGCCAACGGATGGTGGCAGAGCATTCTGCAAGGCAATGAGACCGCTGGCATAACCCGCTGACAGTAAACCGGTAGCGGCTACCCCCTGCTCGGCAGCGCCACCGTCGCGTTGCCCGGCGTGACCGCCTCACCGCGCTGATTGGTGATGGCGAGATCCACGTCCACCAGATGGCGTCCGTCCTCCTCGCGCTTGCCGGTCACACGGCCTGAGACGGTCAGGGTGTCGCCCTTGTAGTTGATGCCGCGGTACTGCGCGTTGACGAACACGATGTCGCCGTCGTCGCCGATCCACTCGCGCAGCGCGCTGTGCAGGTACGAATACCGCAGCGGCCCCTCGCCGAATGCGGCTTGCTGCCCGTTCGCGCGGGCATCGTCGTCGTCCATGTGCATCGGCACGAACTCATCGTTCACGGATGCCCACCGATTCCAGTTCATCAACGTCGTCGTCCGTGAGAACGCCGGAATCTCCGCCCCCTCCTCAACATCTTGCCAATACAGCGTCATCGTCTCTCTCCTCTCCACCACCCTTGCCGCTCACCCTGAGCCTGTCGAAGGGTGAGCCCCCTGTCAGTCCCGCTCCCACCCGTCATTCCCGCCCCCATCTGTCATTCCGAGCGCAGTCGAGGAATCTAAAGCCTCAATTGCGCCAACCAAACCCCATACCACAAACCCCATGTCTCTAGTAAAGGATGTTGTTCGTCCTGAACACCCGCACCAACTCCCCGTTCTGGTTCGTCATGCGCTCCTCCACAACGTAGAACAGCATCAGGCCCAGCCCGCCCTGCCGCTCATACACTTCGGTCAGTTTCAGGATGGACGTGATAACGTCGCCGGGGCGGATCGGCGCGTGATATTCAGAGGACGAGCCGGCGTAGAGATACCGTTCCGGCGCGCCGGGCGGACGGAGGTTGCGCGCCTCCTCGAGCTCTCCCTGTGCGTCGTCGATGTGCGTGGGCTGTGGCCCGATGTGCGCCCGCCCGACCATCCAGCCAAACGGATTGAACTCATCCGGCGCGACGATCCCGCCGAAGCGGGTTTCCTTGGCGTACGCCGCGTCCCAGAAGCGACGCGGCGGCACCTCCGGCCAGTACGCAGCGATGGCGAAACGCCGTATCTCGCTCTCGGACACCGGCGGCGAGACAAGTGGCGGACTCTCCGTCCCGATATACGCCTCCACCTCCGCCGTGATATACGTCTCACCCTCAGATGTCATAGCGATGCCCCCTTTCCTCAGCGGCCACGCCGTCCATTCTAGACCCCAACGCCGTCGGTTGCCGCATTGTGACCCGAGCGCGCGGGTGCGCAAGGCGCGGAGTAGTACAATACTCACATACACTTGGAGGAATCTGTGACGCAAGTTTCTGAGCAACAGGGCGAAGAGATCGGCGAATTGAGGGCGCGCGTCGCCGCGTTGGAGGCTCAAGTGGCTCGCTTGGAGGCGAATTCGGCGGAGCAGGTGATTGTTCTCCGGGAGATCACCAGGGACCAGGCGCGGGCCGAAATCACTGACCTCTTTCGTGGCGGGGAAACCTTGTACTACTCCGACATTTCCGAGCGGCTGCGGATCGACCTGGAAACGGTTGTGGCAATCTGCCGCGAGTTGCAGGAGGAAGGGGTGGTACGGGTCGATGACGACGCTCAGTAACATCGGAGACGCCCTACGGGGCTACCGCATCGCCGTCACCGCCCGGCGGCTGAGCAAACCCACTGTCGTGAATCAATCTGGCCGCCATAATGCGAGTCGCATTATCGCCCGAGACAACGTCTACTGCGTGATCGAAATGCCGCTGACGGCCAGGCCGGCGAAGACCTCCTGAGCGCCCCCATCCGTCGTTCCCGCTCTCTCTCCGTCATTCCCACGAAAGCGGGAATCTAGGACTTACTCTGCCAGCCCACATTGAGGATGCAAGCCGGCATGCTAATGCCCTCGGGGGTAAATTTGAGGCTACTCTTCTTCAATCATTGCGCCTGTCTTGTACGCCCTCAACCAAATGCTAAAGCCTAAGGCTGCACCTAGAACTACGGGCGGTAGCAAGAGTGGATAATCGTCAATACCCATAAAGGCGAGTCCAAAGAAAGTTACAATCGCGGTGCCGATTGCAAGGCCTAAACAGCCTCCCATAACTTTCTCGCGCCTTGAAATGAAGCGTGTCCTCCTAAACTCTCGCACGGTGTCAGATTGGCTCGTGCGCCGGGTGGCCGCCCTGAACTCATCTTGGGATATGCGGCGTCGTGGGGCAGTCAGACGTCTCTTCGGAACAAGCCTGGAGTACCGGGCCCTAAACTCTTCGTCAGTTTGCAAGCCCTTCCGTTGATTGCACGGACCGCAGATGACCTGGAGGTTCGACTTGTCGTTGGAGCCGCCCCGAACAACCGGAACAATGTGATCGATTTCGAGTGTGCGGGCCGTGCGACGATGACCGCAATACACACAAGTGTTGTTCTGTCGTCTCATCAGTTCTTGTTTTAGCCCCTTTGGCCAAGCCACTCGTTCGGTCGGTCGGATTCGGCGCTCATCGGTGCGGGTGCGGAGCATCACCCAGATCAATCCATCCGCTATCCACAATGAGGCTATGACAATCCAAGCTATAACTATTTGGAGGATATTCTTGGCGCGTTGCTTTGCCGTGACCGTCTCCGATTCAATCTCGGGCGTGGTATGAATTTCAGGCTCAGTTGTCATGGTAGTTTGGCCTTTCCTGTTGCCGCGGGAGATCATATCCTAGATCACTTGTGCCAGTTGTGTCTAAGCACTCACAATCAAGCGGATTTTCCCAGATGGATCACTGCGTTCGTAGGAATGACAAGAGGAGGCCGAGGAATGATGCCCCTTTCTGAGTCAGAGGGAATTCTGGATTCCCGCTTTCGCGGGAATGACATGATCTGTGGCCTACCGCGGCAAACCCAGCCCCCGCTGCGCGATGATATTGAGTTCTATCTCGCACCCGCTGGGACGGCAACATCAATATCAACCATCACGACGGTTGTCGATATCGTTGCCGGCGCGTCGGAAAATGCTCGGCTCAGTTCTTCAGCGTTCTCGGCCAACGTGTTGCTATGGAACGCGAGTGCATCTTGAACAGACATTTGAGGGGTGGGAACCGGCTCGTCCTTCTCGACGGTCTCTTGAATGTACAGGGCAATGGCATCCCGCATAATCTGCTGGATTTCCGTCCACGTGGCGGCTGTGCCGACGCAGCCTGGCAGGTCGGGAGCATAGGCGGAGTAGTTGTTCGGCGTCTGCTCGAACACCACGGCGTAAGCCAGTTTCATCGTTGCCCACCTCGTAGGCCTGCTTGGCGAAGAATACTCAACCATGTGCCTTGATCGACATCCTCGCTCGGTCTTCCGGCTATGACGACAATTCCCTTCTTTGTTGGATGATGAAAGATACGGTGGCTGCCTCTCATGCGTACAAAGTACCAGCCATCTCGCTCAACAATGCGAATCGCTTCCCGAACCTTCGGCACACATTAAGCTTGCCACAAGAAAGTACCTGTTCAAAGTTCTCTTGCGGCAGTCCCTACCGCGGCAAACCCAGCCCCCGTTGAGCGATGATGTTCAACTCGATCTCCCGGCCACCGCCCGCAAAGCGGTTCATCCAGCTCAGGTATGAGTTCACCTGCGGGTAGCCGTTCATCGGCGCGCGCGGATCGCCCACATTGAAGATGCCCGACTCCCTCAGCAAGCGGTTCAGCGACCCGAACACGGTGGGCGTCATCTCGTCGTGGAACAGCTTGGAGAACGCCGACTCCATCGCCGGGACCTCGCCCTTGCTCTGGATCCATGCCACCTGGTACGAGATCATCCGCCCGAGCTCGATCAGCACCCGCGCGTCCGCCAACACGTGCCGCGCGATGGGATCGTCAAGGATGAGACTGCCGTCCGACAGGCGTGTCTCGCGGGCGTAGTCCAAAAAGTTCTCCAGGTCGCGAAGGCGGTATGACGGCGCCTCGACGTTGGAACGCTCAAACGACATGTTCGTCATGGCAGCATACCAGCCACGATTGAGCTCGCCCACCAGGTTGCGTGACGGCACCCGCGCGCCGTCCAGAAACACCTCGACCCATCGCTGTTTTCCGAGAGCGTCATAGAGCGGCCTGAGGGTGATGCCAGGGTCGTGCATATCGACGATGAAATACGAGATGCCGCGGTGCTTGGGGGCCTGCGGGTCAGTGCGCACGAGGTAGTGGCCGATGTCCGCCATGTGCCCGCCAGTGTTCCATATCTTCTGGCCCGTGATCACCCAATCGTCGCCGTCCTGCACCGCGCGGGTCTGCAGGCTGCCGAGGTCCGCCCCGGCGTTGGGCTCGCTGAACCCCTGCGAGAAGTTGATCAGCTCCCCGCTCGCGATCTTGCCGAGTATCTCTTCCTTCTGCCAGTCCTGCCCGTAGTACATGAGGGTATGGGCGAAGAAGGTGGGCGTGGTGACGGGCGAGCCGCGATAAGCCGCCTCCTCGCGGTAGGCCAGCACGCGGCTCAGCGGCGCGTTCTGCCCGCCGAACTCCTCCGGCCAGTGCATGGTGTACCAGCCGCGGTCGGCCAACTTCTTGGTGTACTCGTGGATGCGCCGGTCGTCCTCGACGTGGTGGACGTCATAGGAATAGACGGAGTTGCTGAACGAGTCGATGCCTTGGGCGTCCCACTCGCTCTCGACGAAGTTCTTTACCTCCTCGCGCAGCTGCTGATCCTCGGCAGTGAATCTGAAATCCATCGCTCCCCCCAATCTCCCCTAGACCAGCACGCCGGCCTTGGTCAGTTCCTCTGCCTCATCGCTCTTGATGCCGAGCACGCGCTCCAGCACCTCCGCCGTGTGCTGGCCGGTGAGCGGCGCGGGCAGTCGAACCTGCCCCGGCGTCTCCGTCAACCGCACGGTCATACCCGGGTGCTGGAGCTTGCCGGGCCACGGATGGTCGATTTCAACGACGTACCCCCGCGACCGCAGATGCGGATCGTGATACAGGTCCTCGCCGGACGCGACGATTGCCGCCTTGACACCCACCTTCTGGCACGCCTGCATAACCTGCCCCGGCGTGCGGACGGATGCCCACTCGCCGATGGCGGCGTCGATTTCGTCATGCAGTGCGTGGCGCGATTCCCTCGTCGCCGCCTTATCTCGGAGTTCAGTCGGCAGCGCCATACCCATGAGTTTTGCCAGCGCCTGCCACTCCTCGTCCGACTCGCATGAGATAGCCACCCATTTGTCGATGCCGACGCACGCGTACACGCCCTGCGGCGCGGCGTGCGGGCTGCGGTTGCCGATGGGCTGCGGCGTCTCTCCGGTAATGGTGTGTTCGAGGATGGCCGTGCCCATCATGGCCGCGGCGGAGTCGATCTGGGTCAGTTCGATGTGCTGTCCCTCGCCGGAATCCTCGCGCTCATGCAGCGCAGCCATCACGGACAGGGCAAGATGGCCCGCCGTCACGTAGTCCGTGTAGGCCTGCTTGGGTCGCTCATTCACGGCGGAGCCGGCATGTCCCCACAGTGTTGAGATGCCCGCGTACGCGCCGATGCATCCGCCGTAGGCAAAGTAGTCGCGGATCGGCCCCTCGTATCCGTAACCGGGGGCGCTCAGCACGATGATGCGCGGGTTGAATTCTTTTAGGTCGTCGTACGCCATGCCCCATCGAGGCAGGGTGGCGTAGTGGAAATTCTCGAGCACGATGTCGCTCTCCGCGACCAGCCGCCTGAACACTTCTTTCCCTTCCTCCGAATGGAGGTCGAGCGCGATGGACTGCTTGTTGCGGTTGATCTCGGCGTACATCGTGTTGGAACGGAGCCACGCGTCATAATCGTCCTGCTCCAGGATGCGCCCCTCGGGGAACTTGGTCGACTCGATGCGAATGACCTCCGCGCCGAAATCGGCCAGGTACCGAGCGCCGTACGGCCCTGCCCACGACTTCGTCAAATCGACAATGCGAACGCCCTGAAGGGGCAGCGCGCGTTCAGCGGCGACGGAGTCTGCGGGCAAAACACGGCCGTTCTCATGTGGACGCGCAGAGATTGCCGCCAGATCGTCGTTGTGCTGACCGATGGTTGGGGCAGGGCCCTTGATCTCCCAGGGCGTACGGCTGAGCCTGAACGGCGCGCCCTGCGATGCGTACGTGCCGATAACGGGATCATCGACCTCCGTCATAACGTTGCGTGCGACGGTGTGCGGGTGGTTGATGAACCCGACGATGTCGTTGACCGGCCCGGCGGGAATCCGGCGCGGGATGGAGCCTTCCAAAAATTCCTGCACGGTCATCGACCGCGTGAACTCAGACATGCGCTCATCAAGGAACTCGACGGCGTCCGCGCGCACCGCGGCGTCCAGGAACATGTCGTCCATGATCAGCGGATCTTCAGTCCAATCCGCAAACGCCTTCCACTGGTGCGGCAGGATGAGCGACATCAGTATCCAGCCGTCGGAGCAAGGGAAATAGTTGGTGGGGCGTCCGCCGCTCAGTCCGCCGACGCGCTGGACGATCTCTCCGTAGGAGCCGTAGTAGACAAGGTTGAAATACTCGTGCGCCACAACGTCCTGCAGGGAGACATCCACCTCCTGCCCACGCCCGCCGTTTCGCACATTCCACCACGCCAACAGTGTTCCGTATGCCGCGTGCAGCGCCGTCATCTGTACCCCTTGGTAGTGTGGCTGCGTGGCAGGCAGGCCGTCGCGCTCCCCTTCCATGAACGTCATGCCGCCCGCCGCGCCCGCCGTGAAATCGTTGCCCGTGAAACCGGCGTGGATCCCCTTACGTCCATACGGCGTGACCGTCGTCAGGATGATGTTGGGATTGATGGCCGTCAGCGAGGCGAAGTCGAGGCCGTGCGACTCCAGTTCCTGCTGGTTGAACGATGTCATCAGGACATCGGCGTTCGGCAAGAGTGAATCCCGGAGGACACCCAAGCCCTCTTCTGTTTCTAGGTCGAGAACGATGCTGCGCTTGCCGAGGTTGAATCGCAGGAAATAGAGGCTGCGTGGCTCGGTCGTCGGGCGAGTCGGTTGTGGCGCGATATGGCGTGACGGGCTGCCGCCCGGCGGCTCGATAAGCGTCACATCCGCGCCAAGATCAACGAGATGCCGTCCGACGGGTTCAATAAGTTCGCCCGCGATCTCCAGCACGCGCAGTCCGCTCAACGGCGCAGTATCTGTAGCCATAGCCTCGCCCCCCAATCGCCGCTACTATGCGCCCGTTTATATCTCGGGGCAAGACCTAAGCATTCCCTCATACCGGCGAAAGCCGGTATCCATCGGGTGCCGCCTCCGTCATTCCCGCGAAAGCGGGAATCTGTGAGGTTTTGAGCCAACAAGCATCCAAGCTACGGGACATTTACTAGCATGCTGGGCACACAAGCAACTGTCCGCGGTGCTAACATCTATGCATGGTTGACCTCCGGGGGTATCAGCTCGAACTGCTAGATCAGATTGATCGCACTCTAACTACAAGGCCGCTTGCTAGGGTTATGGTGCAATTGCCCACTGGAGCGGGGAAGACCTTTCTCGCCGGAGAGTTCCTTTACAAACAACTATCTGGACGAAAGGCCGTCTGGCTCACTCATCGCAAGGAACTAGCGGATCAAACCAGAAAAATGCTCGCGGAATCCGCTGTTCCTGCTTCCGCGGATATCAAATGGAGTCCTGGAACCCAAGCCCCGACTATAGCTGGTGATGTCGTGATTCTGATGGCCCAAACGTTGGCTCGGCGCGTCGGTTCAGAACATGTGTGGGCGGACTACGGATCAAACGACATCCTGATTATCGATGAGGCCCATCACGCCACCACGGAGGGATACGCAAAGGCAATGGAACTCTGGCCGGGCCCCGTTATCGGCCTCACTGCCACTCCATGGCGCCTTTCCCAGCAACAAGGATTCAATCATCTATTTGAGGAATTAATTTGTGGTCCTCAAATCGGCGAATTGCAGCGCGACGGTTTCCTAAGCGACGCTAGGGTCATCATGCCGGCAGAAAAAGATCGTATTTCGGTCGGTGGCGTCGATCGGACAGGGGAGTATTCAGAAACGGGAATCGAGTTCGCCAATAGGGGTTCAGAAATTTGGACTGCAGGGGCTCTGCGTTTCTGGCTAGAGCATGGTGAGAATCGTCAAACCATCGTGTACGCCGTCAGCGTCACACATGCTAGGAACCTCTTGCAGCTCTTTCGTCAGGAGAACGTGTCGGCGAGCCTAATCTTGGGTGAGACTGAAGAGAGTACACGAACAAACATTATTCGAGACTTTGAGTCTGGGCACATTCGAGTACTCATAAATGTGGCAGTGGCGACGGAAGGATTTGACCTTCCGAACGCCGGATGTGTACTAATCACTCGTCCTACAATGAGCTTGGCCCTCTATATGCAAATGATTGGGCGTGGAATGCGCCCAAAGCAAAAGGGCGGGGATTGCATTGTATTGGACATGGCCGGCAATTCCCTGCGACACGGCCTCCCAAATGAGGTCAGGTCATGGTCACTCGAACCGCGCTCAACGGACGCGGGTCAGGGCATTCTGCCCCAATGGTGCCCATCGTGCGGAGAAATGTCTCCTCCTGCAGCCCACAAGTGCCAGCATTGTGGAGAACCTTTTGGTGAGTCGTGCCCTAGATGTGGCAAATGGCGAGTGTGGTCAGATTGGAGCCTGAACGAAGCGTGCCAAGACAGCCACGACACGGTGTGTAACAAGTGCCATCATGACGCGCATATCGACGCCAACTTGCCAGTGACCGAGCAGATGCAAGAGCTCGCGGAACCTCAGCAGCTCATCACCCTTGAATCTGCCAGAAACCCATTTCTCAAAGATCTGCTTGAAGAGGAAATGCAAAAGGCTGCAGGTTCTGAACCGCAGAGGGTCGTGGAATTACGACAACTCATAGAGACTCGTGATGAATTGCTAGAAGACCATGACCGTCTATGGAAGGAGTTCGCTCACGATCTGAGAGAATCCGGACAGAGACAAGATACTCTGTCTCGGCCAGAGAGGGCTAGACGATATGTAGAATGGGAAAAGGCGCTTGGAGAAGAAAGACAAAGTTGGCAAGAAGAACTGGCAGCCTTGCAAGCACGCCCGATTGATAAGCAACTCATACTAAACAATGCCGTCAATCGCGTTCTGCAATTGCTCGAAGCCGAAGCCAAACAAGCGGGCCTGTTCCCCAATAGCTCAAATCAATCTGTAGTGCAAGGTGACCGGGCCCCGAGCCTAAGACGGTTTACCGAAACCACTGCTGATATAAGTAGGCCGTCTAGTCAGTCCAATAAAGGTTACCGCCATCCCGAAACTGGCGAAACTTTGAGACTCCAAGATGCGTTCTTTTCTGTCGCAACCGAGGAAGAGCGCAGGAAAGACGATGAATATAGGGCACTACCCAATCCAAGGGGAAACCGCAAATCTTTCGCCTTACGCAAAAAGGTAGTTCTTGCTGCGGGCTTCGAACCGAATTAACTAGCGGAAGAGCCTGTGGAACTCTAACTGCCCCTATCGCGGCAGCCCCAGCCCCCGCTGAGCGATGATGTTCAACTGGATCTCACGCCCTCCGCCGGCGAATCGGTTCATCCAGCTCAGATAGGAGTTCACGGCGGGGTATCCGCCCAGCGGCGCGCGCGGCTCGCCGACGGTCATGGCGGAGTCCTGCCCCAGTATCCGCGCGATTGTCTCATACACCCGGGGCGTCATCTCGTCGTGGAATAGCTTGGAGAACGCCGCCTCCATCATCGGAACCTCGCCCTTGCTCTGGATCGACGCCACCTGCAGCGCGAGCATCCGGCCCGTCTCGATTAAGATGCGCGCCTCTGCCAGCAGATGCCGTGCTCGCGCGTCGTCGATAAGTCGACCCCCGTCGACGCGGGCCTCGCGGGCGTAGTCGATGAACCGCTCCAGGTCGCGGAGCCGCCGCGCCGGGGCCTCGATCTGCGAGCGTTCGAAGGAGAGCGTCGTCATGGCCGCGTACCAGCCGCGGTTCTCCTCACCGATCACGTTGCGAGACGGAACGCGGACGTTGTCCAGAAAGATCTCGCTCCACCGCCGCCGTCCCAGGGCGTCCATCAAGGGCCGCTTGACGACGCCCGGCGTGTTCATGTCGATGATGAGGTACGAAATGCCGCGGTGTTTCGGCGCCTCCGGGTCCGTCCGCACAAGATAGTGGCCCCAGTCGACCCACGGATGATGTCCTTGGCTGTTCCAGATTTTTTGTCCTGTAACAACCCAATCGTCGCCGTCCCTGACGGCGCGGGTTTGCAGGTTGGCCAGGTCGGCCCCCGCGTTCGGCTCGCTGAAGCCCTGCGACCATGAGATCAGCTCGCCGCTGGCGATCTTCGGCAGGAAGAAGTCCCTCTGCCAGGGCTGGCCGTGGAACATGAGCATGGGCGCTTCAAAACCGGGTTGGGCTATGGGCGCGCCCCGGTAGGCCATCTCCTCGCGATAGGCGATCTGCGTGGTGAAAGGGACTGCCTGCCCGCCGTACTCGCGGGGCCAGTGCATGGTGTACCAGCCCTTGTCGGCCAGCTTGCGCGTGAATTCCTGGAACAGGACCTCGTCCTCAGTCGTATCGACGTCGTAGGAATAGACGGAATTGATGTGTGACTCGTAGGGGGAGTGCCAGTTCGTCTCCACGAACTCCCGCACCTCTCGCTTCAGGGCCTCATCCTGCTCTGAATAACTGAAATCCATGGCGCTACCCTCCGTCATTCCCGCCTGTCCGCGCCGCCACTATGCGCCCGTTTCTATGCACCAATCAAGGCCATATTTGGAGCAAAATGGAACAAACCATCCAAAAGGGGGTTGACAAGCGAACGCACGTTCGATAAAGTGATTTCACTCCTCCTTCTCCCTGAACCATCTCCCCGCGCAAAAGGATGGATGGGAGAACGGCGCTTCCCAAGGGTAGGGGAAAGTGCCAAAGAGATGCGGCGGAACGCCCAGGCGTTCCGCCGCAATCTTGTTGGAGGGCGCTTGCCTCAGGATGCGCCTTTATCCTATTGATTCGGCGTGAACGCCGCCCGTATAATGGCGCTTGCGCCCAAAATCTTGATATGGGGGAAGGTGAGATTGAATGCTCTAGGGACGCATGTGCTGGTGGAACTCCGCGATTGTGATGCCAATGCGCTTGATGATCTGCAGATCGTTGAATCCACGCTCATCGACACAGCGAGACGTATTGGCGCGACGATTATCGGACACGCTTTTCACCAGTTCAGCCCCCAGGGCGTCACTGGCGTCGTCATCATCGCCGAATCTCACATCTGTATCCACACGTGGCCGGAGCACGGCTACGCTGCTGTTGATATCTTCACGTGCGGCGACACGTCGCGCCTTGATGAGGCAACCCAACATATCGCCGATGCTTTCGGTTCGCAGGATCGGTCGGTTGTCACACTACAGCGCGGGCAGATAGATTCGCCTGCACGTGCCGTAACGCGAGCGGAGCACGACTTAGCCGGTGTCCCGGGCGCCTGATCAACCGGCTGCGGGCGACGGCCCGACCAGCCAGGACGCGCTTCCGTATTCCAGCAGCGAATGGGCGACTGAAGCCGTCACGCCCTCTCTCCATCAACTGACCCGCATCAGCAGAGTCGTCTATTCAGGTCGCACGAAATACCAGCAGGTCGAGATCTTCGACACAGAGCCCTTTGGCCGTGTCCTTCGCCTTGATGGCAAGACGCAGTCCAGCCAGTCGGATGAGTACGTCTACCACGAAGCTCTTGTCCATCCGGTGATGCTCCATCATCCCGCGCCGCGCCGCGTGTTTATTGGCGGCGGCGGCGAGGGCGCGACATTAAGGGAAGTGCTGCGCCATCGTTCCGTCGAGAGCGTTGTGATGGTCGACCTCGATGAAGAAGTCGTCAACCTCTGCAAGGAACATCTGCCCACGTGGCATCAGGGCGCGTTTGACGATCCACGGGTGGAGCTGTGTCATGAGGATGCGCTTGCCTATCTTGAGAATGCCGACGAACCGTTCGACGTGATGATTCTCGACCTCGTGGACCCGATGGAGGCCGGTCCGGCCTACCGTCTCTATACGCAGGAGTTCTATCGCATGGCGAGTGAACGCCTGACGGACCACGGCGCGCTCGTCGTGCAGTCCGGCCCGGCCATCGCGGGCATGACGGCGGGGCCGGCCACGGATACCAACAGCCAAGAGCCCGAGGCGCTCACCGACCTTGTTCGCGGATTCACGGCGCTCTATCACACATTGGACTCCGTTTTCCCGGTCGTCACCGGTTACAGCCCGGTGATCATGGACTTCGGCGGCGCATGGAGCTTTGTCCTGGCGTCGAAGGGTGGCGCTGATCCTGCCATGCTCGCGCCGGAGCAGGTTGACGCGCTCGTAGCAGATCGAATCAACGTGGGCCTTCGCTACTATGACGGAATGACTCATCGCCACATCTTCTCCCTGCCAAAGCCGCTGCGCGACGCGCTGGCGGCGGAGACGTGGATCGTCACTGAGGAACATCCACTCCTGGTTCCGTAAGCGGGTGCACGGCAATAGACTTTGTGCGTCATAATGGCACTCACAACAAACGCAGGCGTCAGCAAGGCGCACGGGAGGTAGGTGGATCATGCCGCGTCTAACCGGAGGACAGGCTCTTGTGCAGGCGCTCAAGCGCGAGGGTGTGGAGGTGGTCTTTGGACTGCCCGGCGTGCAGCTCGATTGGGCGTTCGACGCGCTGTATGACGAACGAGACTCTATCCGCGTGATTCACACACGGCACGAGCAGGGCACGTCATACATGGCGGACGGCTACGCGCGCTCAACCGGCAAGATTGGCGTCTGCATCGTTGTGCCCGGGCCCGGGCTCTTGAACGCGGCGGCGGGACTCTCAACTGCATACGCCACCAACTCCCGGGTGCTCTGCATTGCCGGGCAGATTCCCACCCATCATCTCGGCAAGGGCAGGGGCGCGCTCCATGAGATCAAGAACCAGCTTGAGACCATTGACGCCGTCACCAAGTGGGCGGGCCGCGCAATGGACGCCACGGAAGTGCCCGGGCTGGTCAATGAGGCCTTCTATCAACTCAAGTCCGGCAGGCCGCGTCCGGTGGAGATCGAGGTGCCGGTGGATGTCCTGATGACAGAGGCCGAGGTCGAGTTCTATGAGCCCGGCGCGCCGCGTCCCGTAGAGGGTGATCCCGATCAACTGGAAAAGGCGGCGCAGGCGCTGGGGAACTCCGAGCGACCACTGATCTTCGCGGGCGGCGGCATTATCACGAGCGAAGCGACTGCGGAATTGCAGGAGCTTGCGGAGATGCTCGGCGCGCCGGTGATTGTTTCCCAGAACGGGCGCGGGGCGCTTTCAGATCGTCATCCGCTCGCCCTGCCCGGCATCGCCGCATATGATCTGCTCCCAAACGCCGATGTCATCCTTGCGGTTGGAACGCGCTTCGTGATGCCCGGCCCCAATCCGTATCCGCGAGATGAGGGCCAAACCGTCATCCACGTCGATATTGATGAGTCTGAACTTGACAGGAACGTTGCCCCGGATCTTGGCATCGTTGCAGATGCCAAGAGCGCGCTTTCCGACCTCATCCGGCGTGTGCCGCGCCACAACAAATCGCGCGACTCTCGTGACGAAGAGATGACCGCCGTTCGCGCCACAGTGCAGGAAAAGCTGGCATCAATGTCTCCCGTTTCCGAATTCGCAGGAGCGATCCGCACGGCGCTGCCGGAAGAAGGCATCTTCGTGACGGAAGTCACGCAGGTCGGGTACTTCTCCAACCAGGGCTTCCCGGTCTATTCCCCGCGCAGCTACATTGGCGCGGGCTACCAGGGCACGCTCGGATACGGTTTCAACACGGCGCTCGGCGTCAAGGTCGGTAACCCTGACAGGCCTGTCGTTGCGATTTCCGGCGACGGCGGTTTCCTGTATGGCGCGCAGGAGCTTTCAACGGCTGTCAGCTACGGCATCAACCTTGTGACAGTGGTGTTCAATGATGGCGCGTACGGAAACGTCCGCCGCACCCAGGACACCGCATTCAACCACCGCCTCATCGCGTCCGACCTGCACAACCCGGACTTTGTGAAATTTGCGGAGTCGTTCGGCGCGCAGGGCAGGCGAGCGGAGACGCCGGAGCAGCTGACGACGCAGGTGGAAGAAGCGCTCAGGGCAGAGGCGCCGGCGCTTATCGAGGTGCCGTTGGGCGTCATGCCCAACCCGTTCCAGATCTTCGGCCCGCCGCCGGACATGATGGAGCGTGCCCTGGAATTGGCCAGGCGCTAATAGACCGATCTGTGACGGACAGTTGGGAATCAGGGGCGGCGCATGCGCCGCCCCCATTGGTTTAAGCGCCGTTGATTTGGACGCGCCGCTGGTATGCTTAGTGGAGATCGGTTTCTTCTATGACTACCGAAGCAGCGCGAGATATTCTCCACAACCTGAATGAGGACCAACGCCGAGCAGTTGAGGCTGTCGAGGGCCCTGTCCTGATTATCGCCGGGCCGGGCTCCGGCAAGACTCGCGTCATCACGCATCGCATCGCCTACCTCGTGCGTACGCTCGGCGTTAATCCCCGTCGCATCCTTGCGGTCACGTTCACGAACAGGGCGGCGCGAGAGATGCGCTCCCGCGTTGAAGGACTCATCGGCGACCGCGCCGGGCAGTTGACGATGGGCACCTTTCACGCATTTGGCGCGCGCATCCTGCGGCAGTACGGAGAGGACATTCACGTCCCGCCGGACTTCGTCATCTACGACCAGGATGATCAGACAAACCTGATGCGGCGTGTCGCTGAAGCTGAGGGCCTTGATCCCCGCACATATCGACCCGCCTCGCTGTTGGATGCCGTCAGCGGCGCGAAGAACAGGATGCTCACCGTCGGGGAATACACGTCGCAAGCCGGAAACCGGTACGAGAGAATCGTGGCCTCCTGCTATGACCGGTATGAGCAGTTGTTGCAGGCGGCGCACGCGGTCGACTTCGATGATCTGCTCATGAAGCCTGTGCTCCTGCTGCGCTCGAATCCCGAGATACGGGACAGACTCCAGAATCGCTATGACCATGTCATGGTTGATGAGTGGCAGGACACGAATCGCGCTCAATATGAACTGACGAGTCTCGTTGCCGGCAAGCGTCCTAATCTGTGTGTCGTCGGAGATCCGGATCAGTCCATCTATGCATGGAGGCATGCGGACATTGAGAACATCCTGCGTTTCGAACGCGATTTCCCGGAAACGCAAACAATCTCGCTCGGCCGGAATTACCGCTCAACATCCACGATTGTCGACGCCGCTCACGCGCTCGTGCAGGTAAACGAGGGTCGTAAAGAAATCGAACTCACCGCAGCGAAGGGCAGCGGCAGGCCGGTCACCATTGAGCCGACGGACGATGAAGAATACGAGGCGCTCTACGTCGCCGAGGAGATCGAGCACCTGGTCAACGAGGACTCTGTGCGGTACGGCGACTGCGCAATCATGTACCGTACGAACGCCCAGTCCCGCGCGTTTGAGGACGCCTTCAACCGGGCCGGTATCCGTTACCGCATCATCGGTGGGCTGCGTTTCTGGGAACGGCGTGAGGTCAGGGACGTTGTTGCCTACTTGAGAGTTCTGCGCAATCCGTTTGACGACATCAGCTTGCTCCGCATCGTGAATGTGCCCACTCGCGGCATCGGCCGGCGGTCATTGGAACTCTTACAGCAGTGGGCAGAGGCCAACGGTTTGCCCCTGTACGCGGCCATGCAGGTCGCCGCGGACGGACAGGAATCAAATGTGCCTGTCCTGCCTACGCAGTCACAAGGCCCCGTCCGCGCGTTCGTCCGGATGATGACGGAATTGCTTGAGGCCCTGCAGGGCGAGGACATTCTCGAGTTCTTTGACTTGGTTCTGACCAAGACCGGCTACAGGGATTTCCTTGAGGAAGACGAGAACGCGGAAGATCGGCTCGACAACGTTGAAGAGCTGCGAAACGTTGCTGCCCAGTACCAGGCGCTCCCGCCGGAGGAGGCATTCGCGGCATTCCTTGACCAGGTCGCGCTGTCCACTGACCTTGACGCGGCCATACGCGAGGAGGGCTCGGAGCGGCAGGATGCCGTGACCCTCATCACTCTGCACCAGGCCAAGGGGTTGGAGTTCCCCGTTGCGTTCATCGTGGGCTGCGAGGAAGAACTGCTGCCGCATATCCGATCAGTGGAGTCGGGTGATCCGGCGGAGATGGAAGAGGAACGCCGCCTGTGCTACGTCGGCATGACGCGGGCGATGGAACGGCTCTACATGACGTACGCGCTGCGTCGCAACACGCGTGGACAATACGGCCCGGGCAAGGCGTCACGCTTTCTCCAGGACTTGCCGGACAATCTGGTCAAGCGGCGGATGCCGTCCCTGTTCGGATTCTCCGGCCCGCGGGAGCCGATGCCGGAACCGGGGTTAGATGTGCCCAGGGCGCCCGCGCCGTTCAGGCCCGGTGACCATGTGGGGCACGCGCGGTTCGGGCAGGGTGTCGTGGTCGCATGCCTGGAGACGCCGACGCGGGATGATTTTGAGGTAACAGTCGCTTTCAAGGGCCAGGGCGTCAAACGCCTGCTGGCCGGACTTGCCGGATTGGAGAAACTGAACTGACCTGGAGCAACCGCCCCGCGCGAGTGGAAATCATCGATGATGCCGAAGGGCTGGCCGCGCTCGTTGAGCGGCTGTCCCGTGAGCAGTGTATCGTCATCGACACCGAATCCAACAGTTTCCATCGCTTTCCTGATCGGGTCTGCCTGGTGCAGATAGCCGCGGGTGGCAGGGCGTGGGTCGTCGATCCCCTTGAAATGACCACCGATGATGTCGCGCCGCTGGGCAAATTGATGGCCGATCCGAACATTGAAAAGGTCATCCACGCCGCCTCCAATGACATCCGCGTCCTGGACAAGGAGTGGTCGTTCCGGGTCGCCAACGTCTTTGACACGAGCATCGCGGCGCAGTTCTGCGGCATGCGGCGTGTGGGGCTGGACTCCGTCCTGCGGGATGCGCTCGGCGTCGCCATCGTCAAGTCCAAGAGCCTTCAACGCGCGGACTGGACGGTGCGGCCGCTGCCCGATGAGGCGCTCCAATACGCTGTTGACGACGTACTGCACCTGCAGAACCTGCGCGCCGAATTGGGACGCCGACTTGAGGACCTGGGTCGTGTTGAATGGGTTGAAGAGGAGTTTCGACGGCTTGAAAGCGTGCGCTATCGCGCGCCTGATCCGCCCGATATCGCCTTCCTGAACGCCAAGGGCAGCCGGGCGTTGGAACCCCAGGAGTTGGCGGTGCTCCGCGAACTCTACGTCTTTCGGCACAACGAAGGAGTGCGACGCGACATGCCGCCGTTCAAGATTATGAGCGACACAGTCTTGACCACCATTGCAGCCGCGGCGGGACAGAATGATCTGACCGAGATTGAGGGCATACCGCCGAATTCGCTGCGACGGTATGGCAAGCGACTGCAGCGAGCGCGGGACCGCGGGCTTGCAGCCGAACCTGTCACGCGACCGCGAAACGGCAGCTCAAACGCCAACGGCATTGAGGGCCGCCCAACCCGGGAGCAGATCGACCGGCTGCGTGACCTCAAAGCGTGGCGGAGCGAAAGAGGCGAGGAATTGGATTTGGACCCGGCCCTGGTCTGGCCAATGCAAAGCCTGGAACGACTGGCGCGTGATCCGGCGTTGCTGAATGATGAGACGGGAGAAGGCGCATCCGTTGTGCGAGAATGGCAAGCGCGCGAGTTTAGGGAGTCTATCGCCGCTGCGCTTGAGATGACACAGAACTGAGTAAGAGGGAGAGGGAGCATCATGGCGATTGAGCGAATACAACCGGACGGGCTGAGCAAGCCCGCGGCCTACACCCAGGTGGTGAAGGTTGGCAATTTCATCCACATTGCCGGCCAGACGTCTCAGAATGCTGCCGGTGAGATTGTCGGTGTCGGCAGCATTGAAGAGCAGGCGGAGCAGGTATTCAGCAACCTTGAGGTCGCGCTTGCATCTGTCGGCGCGACGTGGGCGAACGTGATCAAGGTCACGACATTCCTCACGCGGCGAGAGGACCTCGAGGGCTATCGGGCCGCGCGCCAGCGCCACATTCCTCACGACCCGCCCGCGAGCACGCTGCTGTTCATCAGCGGCCTTGCCCACCCGGACTACCTCATAGAAATAGAAGCCACAGCAGTCCTGGAATAGACTCCTTTCCGTCATTCCCGCCCCACCCCCATCATTCCCGCGAAAGCGGGAATCCAGAACTAAATCGTGTTGCCGGTTGCATATATGCATCGGGATTCCCCGCCTGCCTCTAGGATGACAAGGATCATAGTATGGCTGTGGCGGATGCGCTGTTGGAAGTGATGGGGTAATCGGAGGAGCTAATGCAGCGCAAGCAATTCGCTGAGCTGGCAACGGCATCATGGAGCGCGTTCGATGCCGCAGAACAGTTAAGGCGCGTCACACCCGCCATGCCCATCCTGTTCTTTGGGCATCTCGCCAATTACTTGGTATCACGGCCGCGTGTGCTCACGGTGGGCCTGAATCCGTCGGGCCATGAATTCCCGGAGGACAATAGGTTTCTGCGGTTCCCACTCGCCGAAGGTAATAAAGGCCGAGAGCCCGTGCACTATCGAAAGGCGCTATCGGCGTACTTCCGCACCAAGCCGTACTGTGAATGGTTCAATTCCTTTGAACAAGTTCTGAAAGGAGTAGGGGCGAGCTACTATCCCGGTGCAGGCTCAACGGCTCTACAAACGGAAATTGGCTCACCTGTCGCTACCGACCCAACGTGGAGCCGTCTACGCAGGGCGAAGCAAAAAGAGTTAGAAGCCATTGGCGGCCCGCTGTGGCATTCACTTCTGGATGCTTTGGAGCCGGATATCGTCCTCATATCCGTTGCGCAGCGCCATCTCGACCGAATTGAGTTTGAGCCGATCGACAGCAACTGGAAGCCGATCCACACATTCGGCAAGACTGCTGACGGTAGCCCCCGTCGCCAACCATATGAGGTTAAAGCGCGCTGGTATGCAGTCGGTGGCAAGCGGTCACTTTTTGTCTTTGGTCGCGCCGCGCAAAAGCCATTCGGCCTAATCAGCGATGAGTACAAGCAGGAGTTGGGTCGAATCGCCAAGAATGAGTGGGACTCCAATCCTAAGCGATAAGGCCTATTGCGTGCCCGCGCCCCGTTCGCCCTGAGCCTGTCGAAGGGTGAACCCCCGCCTACGCGGCCCTTACTCCGAACTACCGGCCTCGCCCCCCTGCATCCCCTCCCAAACGTCCCGCTTGATGTCCATGAGCATGAAGCGATAGCGGCCCTGCTCACGGAAGCCGGTCTGTGTGAAGCCCGCCTTTCCGAATGCGCGTTGGGCGCGGACGTTCCAGTCCAACGTCTTGAGGTAGACGCGGTTCAGTTCCAGTTTGTTGAACATCCAGCTTGTGAGGAGCTTGACCGCATCCGTGCCGTACCCGCCGTTCCAGTAGGCGCGGTCGCCGATCATGATGCCCAGCTCGGCCTCCTTGGCACGCCGGTCAAGGTCGTAGTACATGCAGTTGCCGATGTGCTTGCCCTCTGAGAGCTCGACTATGGCGAAGCGGTGACTGCGCTTCGAGATGTAGTTGAGGTCGTCCTTGTGGATCGGAGCGTACTGCTCATAGGTCATCTTGAGCGGATAGGTGGCGTCCAGCTCGGCCAGCTCATCGTCCGAGCGCCACAGGTAATCGTTCCACGCGTCAATCTCAGCCTTGTCTCTCAGGCCGACGCGCTCTCCGGTGACGATGAGCGGCTTAGTCCGTGCGGCCATCGGCTCCGTCCGCGTTGTTAGCCATCGCGAGAATGGCCCTGTTAAGAATCTCCACATCCGTATCGTACGTCATCCTGACCAGTGTGACGGGTTCAAGGGGCAGCCACTCAACGCTGTCAAACTCGCCGTCATGGTCGTCAACGCTGCCGCCGATTGGCTCCATCAGGTAATGGTAGACCTGCTTGTCATGCAGCACCCCCTCCGCCATGAAGGTATAGCGCACACTGCCGAGGTCTCCGATGATGGCGACCCTCAACCCCGTCTCCTCTTGCACCTCGCGCAGCGCCGTTTGCTCCCAGGTCTCGCCGGGCTCCGGCGTGCCCTTCGGCAGCGCCCAGAGGCCGGTGGCGGCGCGGCGGCAGATGACGACCTCAAGCTGCGCGTCCGCTGTGCATCGAACGACCACGCCGCCCGCCGAGACATCGTATTGAATATCGCGCCCGTTTTCTGAATTCTCGACGGTCATGGGATCTACCAATCGTCCTCGAACTCGTCGTCGTCAAGGTCCTCATTGATGCCGAGGTCATCGTCGAAGTTCTCGAAGACATCATCCTCCGGGTCGTCGTTGAGAGGGGAAACGGCATCCGCCGCGCTGCCGGCGGACTTCCGCAGGATCTCCGAGTTGGTTTCGAAGCTCTGCATGCTCTCCAGCGCGTCCAGCGCGAGTTCGCGAAAGTTCTCGTCGGAATGCTGGAGGAATCGTCGCAGGACTCGCTGTGCCGCGGGGCCGCCGATGGCGCTCAGGGCCGTGACGACGGCGCCCTGGATCTCCGTGTTGTCCTCCATGCCCATGCGGGCGAGGGCGGGGATGAGACGCTCATCGCCGATGCGTCCGGCGGCGCCTGCGGCCTCAAACCGCACCTCCTCGGACTCGCTCTCCATCTCCTCGCG
>DAOUKW010000080.1:0-12233 GCA_034420915.1 Dehalococcoidia bacterium | reverse complement strand
CTGTGGAACTGCTCGGCGCTAACGCTGGGAACGCTGTTGGTGTTCATCGATTCCATTGACATCTGCCCCTAGTACGCCTGCCGCCAGCGTCGGACCACCCAATGGCCAAGAACGTTCATGGCGAGTGTCATCACAAACAGCAGCAGGGCCACGGCGAATATCGTGTAGTAGATCGTCGTCCCCTGCGGCGTCTCACCGAAGCCCACCTGCACGATGTACGCCGTCATCGTCTGGATGCTCTCCCGCGGATCCAGCGTGAGACGCGGTGTCGCGCCCGCCGCGATCGTGACCAACATCGTCTCGCCGATGGCACGAGAGAGACCGAGAATGATGGCCGCCACGATGCCGGACAACGCCGCCGGCGTCACTACGCGCATTGCCACCTCAAACCGTGTCGCGCCCAGCGCATAGGCCGCCTCGCGGAGTGAGCGTGGCACCGCCAGCATCGCGTCTTCCGTCAGGGAAGAAACAATCGGGATAATCATTACCCCCATCACCAGCCCGGCGCTCAGCGCGTTGAAGATGATCATGTCCGGGAAGAGGAACTGCTGCAGCAGGGGCGTCACGAACGTGAGGGCGAAATAGCCATAGACCACTGTCGGAATGCCCGCAAGAATCTCCAGCATCGGCTTTACAATGCGCCGAAAGCGGTCCGGCGCATACTCGCTCAGGAAGATGGCCGTAAACAGCCCCACCGGTCCCGCCACCAGGATTGCAATGGCAGCCACGAGGATGGTGCCGGCAACAAGTGGGAGCACGCCGAAGAGAGATGGCTGGAACCGTGGAGTCCAGACCGTGCCGGTCAGGAATTCGATAACAGAGACTTCCTGGAAGAACCGAAAGCTCTCATTGATCAGGACGAAGACAATGCCTAGGGTCGTGGCGATTGAGATAACCGTTGCGCCGAGAAGAAGCATGTGGATTGCCGTCTCGGTTCCGCGCTCTGCCCGGGAGCCGGACAGCAGGCGTTTCTCCAGGTCCTCCCGCGAAACGCGTGGCGCGCTAAATGACGCTTCAGCCAAGAATGTGGTCCTTCCCCAGTTGGCCCCTACGGCCCCCACGCATAAGGATGCCCCACACAGATTAAGTGCGGGTTAAGAACCGATAGCGAGCAGGTCAAATCGGCAGGATTGTCACCGGATGTCGCTTGCGTGCGCGGCGGCATCTTCCACGGGAATGCCCAGTTCATCCAGCAACACGAGCACACGTGCCCGTATCGTGTCCCGTATCTCCCGCACCTCCGCCGCCGGAAGTCCCTTCGGATCAGGCAGCCCCCAATCCTCCGCATCAAATATCGCGCCGGGGCACGCGTCATCAACGTTGCACCCCATGGTGATGACCCGATCCGCGCCCTCCAGCATCTCCTCCGTCACAACTTGGGGCGTTGCATCGCCAGGTCCAGCCCGATTTCACGCATCGCATCCACCACTTCCGGATGCACGTGTTCTGCCGGCATCGTCCCCGCGGACATCGCCGTGGCCCTTCCATCGGAGAGAACATTCAGCAGTGACGCCGCCATTTGGCTGCGGCCTGCGTTGTGAACGCAAACGAATAGAATCTCCGGATGCTGATTCGGGGAGCGATCCGCTTCAGTCATCTCCTCACCTCACAGTACTCATAGTTTCCCGGGATTCTCATGAAGGATGGTCTTTCGGGTGGGATGCTCCTCCCAAGTTCTCCCACCCGAAAGACCTGTTCCATACTTGGAGGCGCTAGGCCCCGGTGTATGCCTTGACTAGTTTGCCCTTCTCCTCGTCGTAGCTGGACAGGGCGGTGTAGCCGACCTCCGGCACGAGCCGCGGCAGGTTGTCGAGGTAGTAGTCGACAAACAGCTTGAGTTCAGGCCGCGCGCGTAGCTTGTTGACGTCCACGTAGATGAAGATCGGGCGGGCCAGCGGCGCATAGCTGCCGTCCGCGACCGTCTCATCACTTGGAGCCACACAGCCGTTGCCGCCGTCGATCTCCACCAGCTTCAGCTGGCTCGCATTCTCCGCGTAGTAGGCGTACCCGAAGTAGCCTAGGGAATTACGGTCGCCCGCGATACCGCGCACCAGTACGTTGTCGTCAGAGGACGCGACGTAATTGGAGCGGGAGACACCCTCATCTCCGTTCACCACGTCCGTGAAGTAGTCGAACGTGCCGGACTCCGTGTCCGGGCCATACAAACTGATTGGATCATCCGGGAAACTTGAGCGCACGTCATCCCAGGAATCGACCGTGCTGTCCGGCTTCCAGATCTCATTGAGCTCGGCAATGGTCAGACAATTCACGAAATCGTTGGATGTATTGACCATGACGGCCAGTCCGTCCAGCGCAACGGTCAACTCAACCCACGGGATCCCGTTCTCCGCGGCGGCCGTCGCCTCGGATTCCTTAATCGGGCGTGAAGCGTCGGAAATCTCCGTCTCGCCGACGGTGAATCGCTTGAACCCGCCGCCCGTGCCGGACACGCCCACGTTCACACGGATGTTGTTGTAGTCCAGTCCGAAGTCCTCGGCCACTGCCTCGGAGATCGGCGCAACCGTGCTTGAACCGTCAATCTCAATCGTGCCCGACAGGTTCATCATGTCAGGCGGGTTGGACATGATCTGGAGCGCCGCCGCAATCTTGGCCTTCTCAAAGTCGTATGACGGAAGCGCCGTGTATCCAACCTCCGGCACCAGCACCGGCGCCTGGTCCAGGTAGAAGTTCACGAATGCCTGCAACTCGGGGCGAGCAGCCAGCTTGTCTGCGTCCACGTAGATGAAGATGGGGCGGGCCAGCGGCGCATAGCTGCCATCCGCCACCGTCGCATCGCTTGGCGCAACGCAGCCGTTGCCGCCGTCAATCTCCACCAGTTTCAGTTGGCCCGCGTTCTCCGCGTAATAGGCATACCCGAAGTAGCCCAGGGAGTTCCGGTCCCCGGAAATGCCGCGCACCAGCACGTTGTCATCTGACGAGGCAACGTAATCGGAGCGGGACACACCCTCGTCGCCATTCACCACGTCCGTGAAGTAGTCGAACGTGCCGGATTCCGTGTCCGGGCCGTACAGGTTGAGGTCGTCACTTGGGAAACCTGAGCGCACGTCATCCCATGAATCAACAGTGCTGCCCGGCTTCCAGATCTCGTGCAGCTCCTCAACGGTGAGGCACGTCACGAAATCGTTCTGCGTGCTGACCATGACAGCCAACCCGTCCAGCGCCACAGTCAGCGGGATGAAGTTGATGCTGTTTGCGACGGCTTGTCCTGCCTCACTGTCCTTGATGGGACGTGACGCATCGGAAATCTCGGTCTCGCCCACGGTGAAGCGCTTGAATCCGCCGCCCGTGCCGGAGATGCCGACGTTCACGCGAACGTCAGGATGCACCGCCAGGAACTCCTCGGCCACCGCCTCGGAGATTGGCGCGACCGTGCTGGAGCCGTCAATCTCGATGGTTCCCGAAAGCTCTACCCCGCCCGACGTGGTGGTCGTCTGGGATGTTGTTCCGCCCGTCATGGAGGGAGTCGAAACCTGCGCCCCACTACTGGACGAATTCGAATCTGATTCGGACGCTGACGACTCGTCGTCTCCACATGCCGCGCCCCCAAGCACGACAATCAGTCCAAGAGCGCCGACGAACAGCAACTGACGCCATGTCTTGCCTAACTGCATCTTGCCTCCCTCTCCTCTCGCAGATTCATGCACTCAGTTATCTCAACTGAGCGTAGGCAAGACGGATTAAGGAGGTGACAACACGTGGTTAAATCACGATTAAGGCATCCTTGCGTGCCGATGCCCCGCGCCCGCCCTTACGTCATCTGGCTCCAGGACGGTCCGGCCTTGACGTCTACTACCAGTGGAACATCAAGCTCTGGCATGACTAGCGGCATAACCTCATCCACGATGGCCGCCAGCGCATCCTGCTCGTCGTCCGGCGCTTCGAACAGTAGCTCATCATGAATCTGCAGCAGCATTAGCGTCTGCATCTCCGACTCATCAAGCCGCTCCTGCATCCTTAGCATCGCAAGCTTGATGATCTCAGCGGCAGTGCCCTGTACCGGCATGTTGATGGCCATGCGCTCCGCCGCTGCACGCGCCTGCTGGTTGGACGCCTTAATCTCCGGCAAATACCGCCGCCGCCCCAGCAGTGTTTGCACGTAACCGTTTTCTCGTGCCCCGGCGATAGTGTCGTCCATGTACTTGCGTACCATGGGAAACCGCTCAAAATACGCCTCGATGAACGCGTCCGCCTCCTTGCGCTCAATCTCAAGCCGGGTCGCCAGGCCAAATCCGCCCATGCCATACACGATGCCGAAATTCACAGCCTTCGCGATCCGCCGATGCTCGGACGTCACGTCCTCAGGATCAAGTCCCATTACGGTTGAGGCCGTTGACGAGTGAATATCCTCTCCCGCGTGGAATGCGTCCTTTAATCCCGCGTCGTCCGATAGGTGCGCCAGCACGCGCAACTCCACCTGCGAATAATCCGCCGACACCAACTGCGCCCCGTCGCTCGCGATGAACGCCTCACGGATGCGGCGGCCCGACTCCGTCCGCACGGGGATGTTCTGCAGATTCGGGTCCTGTGATGCTATGCGTCCCGTTGCGGAACCCGTCTGATTGAAGCTGGTATGGATACGGCCCGTTCCCGTGTACACGTCCTTCGGCAGCGAGTCCACATACGTTGATACCAACTTGGACAATTCACGGTATTCAAGGATGCGCTGAACAATGTGGCTGTGCTGCTCCCCGCTCTTGACCAAACCCTCCAGCACGGCCGCGTCTGTGGAGTAGCCCGTCTGCGTCCGACGCCGCGCGGGCAGCCCCAGCTTCTCGAACAGCACCTCTCCCAGTTGTTTCGGAGAATTAAGGTTAAAGACAAGGGGTTCGTCCATGCCGGCCCCCGCGCCCGCCTCGTCGTAGATCTCCTGCGTCATCTGGTCGAGATTTGCGTGCATCTCTTCAGACATTGTCGCCAACAGCCCGGTGTCCAGGCGCACGCCGTTCCGCTCCATCCGTGACAGAACCGGAGCGAGCGGCATCTCAAGGCCCTCAAACAGAGGACTCGCCCCTTGCTCTTCAAGAATCGGCGCCCACGACTCCATCATCCGCAGCGTGTAGTCGGCGGCGGAGCAGGCGTAACGCATCGCCGTCTCTGCGTCCAGCGCGTGAAAGGGGACCGCCTTTGCGCCACGCCCCAACAGCTCTTCCCGGGTCGGCAGTTCCTGCCCAAATTCAGATAGGACGAGTGTTGACAGGGCAGTGGACGGCTTGCCGAGCATGTGGGCTGCAACGGACGTGTCCCAGATCGCGTTCTCCACCGTCACGCCGCCGTTCTGGAGCGGGGGTAAAATCTCCCGCGCAACGTGTGTGACGAGCGTCCGTGGAGTTCCATCCGGCCCGTTCTCAGCAAGAAAGCGTCCGAGCCGCTGAAGCATGTCCGCGCCCGCCGCCATAGGTATTCCGAGCCCCTCTTGCATCAAGGGGACGTATGCCGCCTGCCCGGAGGCCCAGGAGATTCCTATGCCCACAGGCACACCCTCCATCACCCGGTTCGACGTGACCGGCACGACGATGGAGACATGTGTGGCATTCGAGATCTCAGCAAGCAGGTCTTCCAACTCTTGTGACGTCGAGATGGTTCGATACGACACGTCTACGTCCGGCGTCGGCGCAGTCTCCGCAGCAACTGCCGTGTCACCGCTAACATCAGGTATTCGGTTTAAGAGTGAGGTGAATTCCATCTCGCGGAAGAACTCGACCAACCGTGAACGGTCAAAGTTCTCCGTCCATTGCAGGTCATCAAGCGTCAGCGGTAGGTCAAGTTCTGTGACGATACGTGTCAGCTCCAGTCCTTGCAGTGCGGCCTCACGCCCGTCGATCAGACGTTGCCGTGTGCGCTCCGGTGTGACGTCGTCAATGTGCTCATATAGCTCGCCAACTGTGCCGTACTCGCTAAGGAGTGTCGTTGCCGTCTTTGCGCCTACTCCCTGCACGCCGGGGATGTTGTCGGACGGATCGCCCTGCAGCGCCTTCAAGTCCGGTATCTGCTCCGGTGCAAGCCCGTACCGCTCTTTCACCGCAGCAGGATCAAAGAGTGATTCATTTCTTGCCCCTCGCTGATACAAGACGCTGACTGTGGGAGAGACCAACTGCATTGTGTCCTGGTCTCCTGTCACGATGATTGTCCGCAGCCCCTGTTCCGTAGCGCGCCGCGAGAAATGCCCAAGCACATCGTCCGCCTCATAGCCCGGGAGTTCGACGATGGACAGGCCAATCGTCTCGACGGCTTCCCGCACCCGTCCGTACTGGGCGCGCATCTCATCCGGCATATGGGGGCGCTGAGCCTTGTAGCCGTCATACATCTCGTGGCGGAACGTCGGGCCGGATACGTCAAATGCCACGGCCGCGTACGCCGGCCGTCTTTCGCCCAGCACCTTCAAGAGTGAGGCTGAAACGCCGAAGACCGCATTCGTGGCCTCACCCGAATGCGAGATCGACAGATGTTGAATAGCATGAAACGCGCGATGGAACATCGCGTGGCCGTCGAAGAGCACAACGAGACCGTGATCAATCCCTTGGCTCTGCTTTCGTGTTGCCGCCGACTGTGTCATGCGATTGCGCCTGGCTTTTTCTCGTGGGCGATGAGCCTATGGCTCCGGGGTTGCGTCTCTATCCTCCGGCAGCATCCACGCACGCAGAGCAAGAACCCGTGCCCGTGCCTGATGCAGTTCTCCTAGCGCCTCAATGATCATATGCGCGTCAGGCCAACCGCTCATATCCACATCTTTACGAAAAGGATGTGTGGTGATGTGAAGCGGCAACAATGCGCGTGCCGCCTCATGCACAGGCGCTACGGTCAGTGGGTCTTCCATGAGGTGCCGTCCGAGACTGCCGAAACGGTCAGCGAGGGCCCGCACACGCGACTCCGCCTCACTGAGTGAGATCATCGCCTCCGAATGCCGTTCACGGGGCGTTCTTGTCTCGCCGCCGCCTGTCACTATGTGCCCCGCTTCAGGCGGTGAAGCTTCACGTCGCTGCATCATCGTCTTGACACAAGAGTACCGTAGCCAAAGAAAACATGCCTGCCCACGTTGCTTGCGCTGTTGACGATGCAATCACTTGCCCCATAATCGATAGGTGAGCGCGGATTAAGCATTCCTGGACAGAGGGCAGCGAGGGCGAAAGCAAATGGCACGATTGAGCAGGTCAGGGCTTGTGCTCGCCATCTGCCTTGCGCTGCTCATTGCTGCTGCGGCTTGCACCAACGACGACGTGACATCAACGCCCACGGCGTCGCCAACCGCCACTGGAAACGGCGTTGACGGCCAGAATGGAATCCGAATTCGCCCCACACCAACAGTGAACCCTCCGGTTCCCACCGTTCAGCCCCTTAGGACTAGAAACACCGACACGACATCAGTTAGCGGCAAGCCCGTTCCCGCCGCCGCCGTACGCGGAGGAACGCTCATCGCATCTGTCTGGCATTCAGAGCAGACTTTCAGCACGTGGGAAGACCATGAAGGCGCGTCATTCGTCATGATGCACCCCTTGCATAATCTCCTCCTGCAGCCCCGAACCTGGGGTGACACAGATGATTTCCAACAACACAGCTTTCTTGAGGTTCATCCGGACCTGGCTCTGGGGTGGGAGGTCTCCCTCGACGGACTGACCGTCACCGTTAACCTGAGAAGTGACGTTGTCTGGACGGACGGTACGCCACTAACATGTGACGACATTGCCTGGACCTTTAATTCCATCCGAACGGGCAGGGGCCTGATTCGCAGCCCGAGATCCGTTTACCTCGCTTCCGTCAGTCAGGTGCTTTGTGAGGACGAGCACACCGTCCAATTCATCCTCCGCGAACCGCAGGCTTCAATCATTGATGTGCTTGCTCTTCCGCACAACATCATTCGGCCCCGGCATATCTACGCCAATGACACGGCCGCCATGCGGAATCGTCTCCCCACTGTTACTACAGGGCCGTTTGTCGTTTCAGAACACGTGCCGGGCGAGAGTATCACCTATCGGCGGAATGACACCTATTGGGATCAGCCCTTTCCATTCCTGTCCGGCGTGCAATTCGTGATCCTGGCCGAGTCCGCCCTGGCGACCGGACTCCGATCAGGAACCATCGACGTGGGGAAGCCGTCGGGCTACGCCTATGAAGAAGCGGAAACCCTGGAAAGTGAATGTGACAACTGCCAGGTATGGCCCCGGGCATTGGCTATGGGGAATACTCATCACATTATCCTCAACCATGCCAGAGAACCCTGGAATACCAGTGGCCTCAAAGAGGTAATCGCCCTCGCAATTGACAACACAAAGAACATCCGAAATGTTCATAACGGCTGGCATTTCCCGCCCACCGGTTGCGGCACGTATCCCTTCTCAACCTGGGCAATGCCAATTGACCGCTGTACGGATATTCCCGGCTTTGGAGACTTCTCCACCAAATCCTCGCCGGCTGCGGACAAGGCGCAGGCCAGGGAGATCCTTGCCAATCTCGGCTACTCTCCGGGTGAGTTGTCCATCTCCATTCTATTCAGCGAAATCACTGAGCAGGATATCCCTGCCGTCATCTCCGATTTTCAGGAAATCGGCATAAACGCTGCTTCTGTCATCCTCAACCAGCGAGACTTTCTTGCGCGTATCTCTGAGGGAGACTTTGATGCCGCCGTCCATTCTGAATGGGCCATCAGTGATGCCCCGGACATCCTGCTTTTAGGGCATTTCTATACGGGTGGGCGTGACAACTTTGGACGATTCAGCAGTCCGGAACTGGATGATCTCATTGACACCATGGGCGCCGCCACAGACCTGAACACCCGACGAGAACTCGCGTGGGACGCGCTGGAACTGGCGCTCGAACAACAGGCAAAGATTGTTGTCTCCCACGGCGTCCTCGTGCCCATCTACAGTAATCGGGTACATGGAGTCATGCCCGGACTTGATTTCCAGGCTGAACATGGTCCCCAACTCCGGTATGATCACGCCTGGTTAGCCGGCTGATTATCAGGCAACATCCGTACCAAATCTCTTCCTCCTCGCCGAACTCCCGCATCCAACCCTTGTACTGCTAGGGTTGACATACCTTTAACCACAGTCATAATCGATAAAGCTAGACATAAATAGTGTGGAGGCAGGAGGGAGACCTCATGGGCAGATGGACACTGCTCCTCATCGGGCTTATCGCCACGCTTGCATTGCTCGCAGCGGCGTGTGGCACGGCCGAGGAAGACGAAGAAGAAGAAACAACTGCACCGGCCGAGCCTACGGCGACGCCGCTGTTGATTACAGGGAGTTCGCCTACGGCGGTTCCTGCTGATACGGACGACGACGACATGGATGATGAAACGGACACGATGGATGAGAACGTGTCCGTGAGTGGTATCCCGCTTGATCCTGATGCGAAATATGGCGGCGTCCTCAAGATCGCCTATCGGTCAACTAACCCATTGAATCCGTGGGAAGAGGCGGCCGGACCCGCATTTGACGTTGGGCATCTGCTCAACAACATGCTGATCAAGCCGCGTACATGGGGAACAGAAGACGACTTCAGGAACAACGCGTTCTTCGAGTTGCATCCTGATTTGGCCAAGAGTTGGGAACAGTCGGAAGACGGCCTTTCATGGACATTCACCCTTCGTGATGGGGTTGAGTGGTCAGATGGCACACCGCTTACGTGTAATGACATTAAGTGGTCGTTTGACACAATCAGACTGTCAAATGATGCCGGGCTCCTCCGCAGCCCACGGAAGACCCACTACTTGGCCATCGACGGCATCGTTTGCCCGGATGACTTGAACGTGGTCTTCAACCTTCGATGGGCGAAGCCTGCCGTCTTGGAGGTCATTGGCCAGCCCTACAACATCATCTTCCCGTCCCACATCTACCAGACCGAATTCCTGGAGACCGGCAAGCTCGACTCCATGCGTGAAGAGCCCTCCAAGGCAACCACAGGCGCGTTCCAGCTCGTTGAGTACATACCCGGCGAGGGATACACGTTTGAGAAGAACGAAGACTACTGGGATGCGCCGCTCCCGTACGTAGACGGTGTCGAGATGATCTTCCTGTCCCGTGCCAACATCCCTCCGGCTTTGCGCACTGGCCAAGTTCACGTCGGTGACTCACACGGCTACTCCGGCGGGCAGGCCCTCACGCTGATTCAGGAACGCGATGACAGCATCTTCAAGATCTACGACCGCGTCATTGCCTCGTCATTCAGCCCCGCGCTCTTCCTTAACAAGAACCGCGAGCCCTGGAATGACCCGGCTGTGAACACCGCTTTCGCGCTGGCCATTGACAACCAGAACTACGTCACGTCAGTCCAGCAGGACCTCTTCGTGCTGCCCACAGGCTGCGGCTTCTACCCCACGAGCGAGTGGGCGATGCCCGCTGACCGATGCGCCGCCATCCCCGGCTACGCGGATGTCTTCGGTGCAACTCCGGAAGAGCGCTCAGCTCAGTCCGCCAGGGACAAGGAACGAGCCAAGCAGATCCTTGAAGAGGCCGGCTACACCGGTGAGAACGCGCTGAACCTCAGCATGACCGTTTGGAACGTCATCCAGGCGGACGGCCCTGCCATCCAGTTGGACCTGCAGGAAATCGGCGTCAACGTGGAGATCTTGATTTTCGATTCCTCGACCACCTACACCAAGTGGTCCAATGCCGACTTCGATGTGGGAGTCCACAGCTTCTGGATCGCCGGAATCGACCCGGACGTGACTCTCTACGAGCACTTCTACACAGGCTCGGATCGCAACTACAACCGCTACAGCAATCCTGAGTTTGACAACCTGGTCAACCAGATGAGTCGAACTCTGGACAAGGAAGAGCGCAAGGAGCTTGCGTGGCAGTCCATGGAGCTTGCGCTGACTGACGTGGGTAAGGTCGTCATCTCGCACGGCTCCTACTTCCCGATGTTCAGCGCCAACCTCAAGGGCTACATGCCCGCTCCTAACTACCTTGCAGGCTACGGCCCGGTGAAGCGCTATTCCCACGTCTGGATTGAGGAGTAATTCGAAGGACGAAAAGCGCTGCTGAGAACGGCTACTAGTCGGTCTCGATAGGAATGATGCCCCTGCTGAGCAAGCAGGGGCATCATTCCTTTTTGTAATACCTAGTATTGCTAGGGTTGACACTAGCTACAGTCACGTCATAATGACACAATCGCGATTCACTCATGGGGAGGAGGAGACTATGAGCAGATGGACTTTGCTCCTTGTCGGCTTGGTCGCCACGCTCGCATTGCTTGCAGCTGCGTGTGGCACGGCTGAGGAGGAAGACGAAGGAGAAACAACTGCACCGGCGGAACCCACTGCAACGGCGCTGACAATTACAGGTAGTTCACCAACGGCGGCACCCGAAACGGATACCGAGACGGAAGAAGAAGAGATGATGAACACTTCTGTCAGCGGTGTTCCGCTTGATCCGGATGCCAAGTACGGCGGCGTCTTGCAGATCTCGTACACAACCAACAGCCCGAGCTTCATTCCTTGGGAGTCCGCAGCCGGACACTCATTTGAAGTGGGGCACATGCTCAACAACATGCTCATCAGGCCGCGAACGTGGGGCACGGAAGAAGACTTCGACAACCAGGTGTACTTCGAGCTGCATCCCGACCTGGCCACAGATTGGGAGCAGTCCGAAGACGGGCTGGCGTACACGTTCAACCTGAGAGACGGCGTGAGTTGGTCGGATGGTGTGGCGCTCACCTGCAACGATGTCAAGTGGTCGTTTGACACGATCCGGCTCGCGCAGGCCGCAGGCCTGAGCACCAGCCCGCGGAAGACTCACTACCTGGCCGTCGACTCGATCGTCTGCCCGGATGACCTGACGGTGGTGTTCAACCTCCGCTGGGCGAAGCCGGCCATGATTGAAGTCATCGGTCAGCCCTACAACGTCATCTTCCCGGCACACATCTACCAGCAGGAGTACCTGGACACAGGCGCGCTGCGCTCCTTCCAGGACGAGCCCTCCAAGGCAACCACCGGCGCCTACACGCTGGGACGGTGGATTCCCGGTGAGTCGTTCACCTTTGAACGAAACGATGACTACTGGGATCAGCCGCTGCCGTACCTGGATGGCGTTGAGATGAAGTTCCTTGGACCCGGATCCAGCCAGGTTGTGACCGCGCTGCGCGGCGGACGACTTGATGTTGGAAGCACCACCGGTTACACAGGCGGACAGGCGGACACGCTCATCCAGGAGTGCCAGGAAATCTGCCAGTTCTGGGACAGCCGTGTCATCGCGTCCTCATTCAGCCCTGCG
>DAOUKW010000079.1:0-15842 GCA_034420915.1 Dehalococcoidia bacterium | reverse complement strand
AAGAACGACGACAGCGATGACGATGACAACGACAACAAACGCGAGCTGGAATCCATTACGTTCCTTGTCAATGACGACGCGGCGTTGGCGGATATGGATCGCGGTCTGGATCGCGGGGCAATCATCGCGGAGGCAGTCGCGCTGGCGCGCGACCTTGCCAACGAGCCCGCCAACCGCATGACGCCCACCATCCTCGCCCAACGGGCAAAGGATGCCGCAGACGCGGCGGGCGTGACGTTCTCCAACCTCAGCGTTGGCGAGATCACGGAGATGGGCATGGGCGGCCTGCTTGGCGTCGCCGCGGGTTCCCATGAGCCGCCCGCATTCATCATCCTTGAACACCGGGGCGACCCGGACAACACGCGCCCCACTATGGCGCTGCTCGGCAAGGGCGTCACGTTCGATTCCGGCGGCATCTCCATCAAGCCGGCGGCCAACATGAGCGCCATGAAGGGCGATATGGCGGGGGGCGCGGCGGTCATCGGCGCGATGCAGGCCATCGGACGCCTCAATCTCCCCATCAACGTCACCGGCCTCGTGCCCGCCACGGAGAACCTTCCCGGCGGCTCCGCGACGAAACCGGGCGACGTCCTCACTGCCATGAACGGCAAGACCATGGAGGTTGAGAATACGGACGCGGAGGGCCGTCTCATCCTTGCCGACGCCCTCTCCTACGCCAACAGCAAGGGGATGACGCCGCTCATCGACGTGGCCACGCTCACCGGAGCGATCCGCGTGGCCCTGGGAACCGTTGCAATGGGGCTTTTTGCCAACGACGACGATGTTGCCCGCCGGCTGCAGGACGCGTCTGAGGCAACGGGCGAGAAGATGTGGCGGATGCCCCTGTGGGATGACTACAAGGAGCAGATCAAGAGCAGCGTCGCCACGGTCAAGAACACGGGCGGGCAGCCTGCGGGCTCCATCACGGCCGCGAAATTCCTCGAGGAGTTTGCCGACAAAACGCCCTGGGCGCACCTTGATATTGCGTCCGTTGCTGCGACGGATCGCGACAGGGGCTGGCAAGTACGGGGGGCGACCGGCCAGCCGGTGCGTACCCTCGTTCGTCTTGTTGAAGACATGCTGAGCGACGGCTAATAGATACGCTTAGGAGGAACGATGCCATTCACCCAGCAGGACATCGCACAGGGCAACTACCTTGTCACCGGCGCATCCGGACGCACGGGCAGCATTGTTGTGCAAAAGCTCCGTGACGCCGGCGCGAATGTCCGCGCGTTGATCCATTCGACCATCCCGGAAAACCCCGTGGATGGTGTTGAGTACGTTGAGGGCGATTACCAGGACAAGAACTCGCTTCTTGCCGCAACGCAGGGCATTGACTGGGTGATCGCCTGCGTCGGCGCTCAGTCCGCCACGCGCGGCGCTCACCTGATTGAAGCGGTTGAGTACCAGGGCACCGTAAACCTGACCGACGCTGCAAGTGAAAACGGGGCCAAACACATGGCCATCATCTCTGTCCGCGGAGCCGACATGCGCTGGGATTTCTACCCTGTCTATACCGCCAAGGCCCGCTCGGACCAACATCTCATCGACGCGCGTGTGGCCGGAACCGTCTTTCGTCCGGGCGGCATGATCGACACTTCCGGCGAGATTGTCCGCAGGCAGGCGTATACCGTCACGACCGGTGGATCGATAACCATCTACGGCACGCCCGATCAGGCGATGGTTTTCATCTTCCTCGATGAACTCGCCGATTACCTGATCCACGCGCACCTGGAGCGACGCGCCTACAACAACATCTTTGAACTTGGCGGGCCCGGCAACCTGACGCGCGCGGAATACTGGGCGCTGTTCCAGGAATACCTTGGGGTCAAGACCAACGTCCGCTATGTACCGGTTGATGAGATCGTCCCCCGACGCCAGGCAGCGCTGCGAGAGCAGAACATGCCATTGGCGCAGCAACTTGCGCGTGAGGAGATCGGGGGCCGCAGCGAGTCAGGCCATCCGCCGATGAACATCTACGGTCGTCTTTTTGATGTGAAGCAGCGCGATTTTCGGCTTTGGCTCATCGGCGTCCTAAAGAGGGTCAAGGCTGAAGAGCGATAGTGGTACACTCTTTCGGCGGGTCCGGTGGGGACCAGTGACCCGCTCAGCCGCAAAAAAGCCATCGGGCCGGGGTGGGGGCCGGCCCGATGACCAGGGATAAAGGAGGATGAGAGGGTTGTCTTGATTACGTGTGGAGTATCTCGTCGTGTAGTTCCTGCTCCTAGCACTTGGAGTAGCCGCACGAGAGGCACATCATGCAGCCCTCAGAGAAAATCAGAATGCCGTAGCAGTCGGGGCATTGCGGTTGCGCCCCGGCGCGCGGAGTTGACGTCTGCGCCCCCGGGAACAGTTGGCTCTGCACCACCGCATCCGGGTGGATCTCTCCCAGTTCGTCCAGATCAAACTTCTCGCCGAACGTCTCTCGCGCCCGTTTCGCCATCTCTTCACGCTCTTCATCCACAGGGCGGGCGTGCCGCAGCAACGCCAACGCCACCGCGTCCGGCGCGCTGAGCACCTGCTGGCCCTCGTCCCACGTCGGCGCGTCCGTGATACCGCGCAACTGATCGATCACCTGCTCTACGCCCACGCCTGAACGCAGCGCCAGCGACGCGAGGCGACTCACGGCCTCCAAGTATGCAGCATCGCTGGAACCCGCCTTGCCAAGGTTCGTGAAGACCTCAAACGGGCGGCCATTCTCGAACGTGATGGTGACGTATAGATTGCCGTGGCCCGTGCGGATGCGGTCGGTGATGCTTTCGAGGCTCCGCGGGCGCTGCTGCGGTATGCGGTGGACCTCGCCGGGCTCCGCCTCTTCGTCACCGCCAGACGCGCCCGTCTCCAGCACCTGCATGCTCTTGGAGCCGTCGCGGTAAACGGTGATGGCCTTGCACTGCGTTGTCCACGCATCCCAGAACGCCTTGGCGATGTCCTCAACCGTAGCGTCATTTGCGAGGTTGATGGTCTTGGACACGGAGTTGGTCGTGTTGTCCTGCCACGCGGCCTGCATCTGCACGTGCCAGTCAGGATCGATGGCCATCGCCGTGCGCACGCCGTGATTGGCGATCAGATCAGAGACGACGTCATCGCGCCACGCCGGATCGTTGGCCAGCTGCGCCAACGTCTCCTCCGCCGTGTCTTCTCCCACATCGTTGATGAGCGCGCGGCGAACGGGCAGCGGGGCATCGAGGAATCGCGTGCTCGTTCCGTCGTGGTCCTCCCACAGGATGTTCGACCACCACGCGAGGGCGAAATGCGGCTCAATGCCGGACGAGCAGTCCGCCAGCCGTGAAATTGTTCCCGTCGGCGCGATTGTCGTCACGCTCGAATGCCGCACCGGCGGCATCCCCTGCTCCTTGAGGCGGGAATTCTCATACTCCGGGAAGGGTCCGCGCTGCGCTGCCAGTTTCTCCGATTCCGACCATGCCGTCTCGCGGATGAAGCGGCCGACTTTCCGCGCGAGATCAAGCGCCTGTTGCGAGTCATACGGAGTTGTCAGGTCTACCAACGCGTCCGCCCAGCCCATGATGCCGAGGCCGATGCGGCGCGTTTTCAGGTTCATTTCCCGCAGTTCCGCCAGCGGGAAGGTGTTGATTTCGATGACATCATCCAGGAAACGGACCGCCGTGCGCACCGTATCTTCGAGCGTCGTCCAGTCGAATCCCGTTTTGTCCGGGGTCAAGTGCTTGGCGAGATCGATGGAACCGAGGCAGCAGTTGCCGTAGTTCTCCAGGAACTCCTCGCCGCACGGATTGGACGTTTCGATGAGGCCGAGCTGCGGGTTCGGCTGCGTCTCCCACACGCGATCCATGAACACCAACCCCGGATCGCCCGTCTTCCATGCAGAGTTGCAGATATCGCTCCAGAGGTCGCGCGCCTTGACTGTGTCCGTCACGCGTCCGTCCTTGGGGCTGAGCAGGTCCCAATCCGCATCCGCCTCCACGGCCTTCATGAAATCGTCCGTGACCTGCACGGAGATATTGAAGTTCTGGAGCGATGCGTCGTCATCCTTGGCGTGGATGAACTCCAGCACGTCCGGGTGCCGAACGCTCAACTGCCCCATGTGCGCGCCGAGCCTGAAGGCGCCTTGCGTCAGCGTTGCGCCCACGGCGGAATACAGCTTCATCACGGCCACCGGCCCGCACGCCATACCGTGCGTCGTGGCGATGGGGTCGCCCTTGGGGCGCAGATTGGAGAATCCGAACCCGATGCCGCCGCCCCACTTCTCAATCATCGCCGCGTCGGAGGCGACCTTCATGATCGAGCTCATGTCATCCTGCGGAGAGACAACGAAGCAGGCGCTCAGTGATCCGCGGCCGTCCTTGCCGGCGTTGACCAGCGTGGGTGAGTTGGGCAGGAATTTGAGAGTGGACATCACCCGGTAGAATCTGCCCGCCCACTCGGCGGACTCTGCCTCAGTCCCACCTGCGGATAGCTCGCCCTGTGAAACGGCGCGGGACACGCGCTCAAACAGTCCACGCGGGTCCTCAATGACCTCATTGTCGGCATTGCGCGCCAGATAGCGGTTCTCCAGGATGGCGCGGGAGTTGGGAGACATGACCGGCTCCGCCTCCCCGCTCGCGTCCCACTGTGAACCGGAATCCAACGACGCGGCTGTTCCGTTCACGCCGTTCACATGATGGCCGTTTGTCGCGTTGCGCTGCGCTGCCTCGATAACCCTGGCGATAGCATCCGTTGCATCGCCATTTTCCGCTCCGTTCAGCCGATGGAGCGCGCCGTCCGGGCCAAGCGGTGGCGCGTCCGCCATACGCACGATGAGATCCGTGATCGCATCAATCCGTTCCGCGCTCTCGCCCTCAAGCTGCGCGGAAACCGCATCCCTAAGTGCATTTCGATTGACGGCGACAACCGCTCCGTCGAATTCATTGGCTGTAGAAGACATTCGCAAATCACCCTGGTCTATGTGGTTTATTTCTTTCTGTGTCAGTTCGTTCGCTCAAAGCGGTTTACGGGATGGGCGGCGTAGCGATCCGGGTTCGCCGCCCGTCATGCTCTCTTACGGGGTCGCCCCCTGGGCCGCCCGCCGGATCGCTCCGGGGGAATCAGGGAGAGCTGTCCTGCTGAGTCAGGAGATCCGCCGTCAGTCAGGAAATCCAGGACCCGCTGGAAATCCTGCTCGTCTGCGAAATCACGATAGACGCTGGCAAACCGGATGTAAGCCACCCTGTCCGTCTTGCTCAGCTTGTCCATCGCAAGCTCGCCGATGTCTCGCGTGCTCACTTCCGCCCTTCCCTGTTTCTGCAATTCATCCTCAATCTCATCCACCAGCTTCTCGATTGCCCCGGCCCGGAACGGACGCTTGATGGCCGCCGTTCGTAGTGCAGCGGTCAGTTTCTCCCGGCTGAATTCCTCCGTTCGACCATCCCGCTTGACGACGGACAGCGACGTGGTGAGCAGACGCTCCACCGTGCTGAACCGCGCTCCACACCGCTTGCATTGACGCCTCCGGCGCACACCTTGATCGCTGTGGCGGGTATCCAGGACCTTTGTATCGTCGTTCCCGCAGTGCTGACACCGCATCTCTGTCCCGCCTCCGTGTGAGGCGCTGTTCTCGATCTCTCCTCACTCCCCGTTCTTCCTTGTCTCCCAACATATATCGTTATCCGTGAAAACCGACCTACATATGGGAAACAAAGTAGATAATATTCAACCGATAGTATGGGATGTCAAGCGCTACCAGTGCCTCCCTCAGATAGGATTCAGAACAAATTCCGGGGGGCCTCAAAAGATTCCTTTGCGTCGTGACGCGGAAACTGCGCGTCCACCCGCCAAGGATGCCCACCCCCCGGAAAATGAGATTCCTATAATGGTTTGATTATGGCGAAGTCAAAGGCTCGACGGAACGGGGCAAAGGCCGAATCCGGTAAAAATGTCGCCGGCGGAGATCGGCTGGTCTCCGATAACCGCCGCGCCCGCTTCGATTACGACATTCTTGAGAGCCTGGAGGCGGGCATCGTCCTGACGGGCACGGAGATCAAGTCCATCCGGTCAGGGCGCGTCACGCTTGCCCACTCGTTTGCGCGTGTCACGAACGGCGAGGTGTGGATCCACGGCATGCACATTCCGCCGTACGCGCAGGGAAACATCTACAACCATGAGCCGACACGTCCCCGCAAGCTGCTGCTGCACCGCCGGCAGATCATGGACCTTACGCGGCGGGTCACTTCAAGCGGCTACACACTCATCCCGCTCAGGCTCTACATCACGCGCCACAAAGCCAAGATCCAGCTGGGTCTCGCGCGCGGGCGCAAGTCCTTTGATAAGCGGCAGGTTCTCGCCAAGCGCGACGCGGACCTTGAGATGGCGCGGGCCCTGTCACCACGCCACTAGCGCCCGCTCGCGCCCTTCGACAGGCTCAGGGTGAGCGGTGCATAAGAGCGAGCCTCCTCCCCCGCGCATACGCGCGTATACTTGTTGGTGCAGCGGCCACAACTCGCAGGGAGCGGCCGTCGCAACGCATCAGCCACAGTGGGGGCGCGCGGATTCGACAGGGGTCTGCGAGGGTGCGTGAGCAGGCCGAGGCGCCGTGACCTCGTTAATCCCGCGGCACAAAGAGTAGCTGGCAACAACAAGCAGCTCGCACTCGCAGCCTAAACATTAGGTAGCGACGTTCTGAGGCGTTATCCCTGCGGACGGTTCAGAGCGACATTTCAGCGGGGTGCCGCCGCTCGTCAGCCGGTGACGAGCGGCGAAAGACCATCGCCGGCTGGTTGCTCGCGATCCCTGTCGGCCGGGGCCGCGAGCGGCGAGAACATAAAGACCGACTAAGCCTGTAGCGCCGCACCTGGAGCCGCCTTTGGACGGGGGGTTCAACTCCCCCCCGCCTCCACCAAGCCACACACCCACGGGAAGCGTACATGGCCAGAGCCAGGTTCATCGAGGTAGAGGTAGAAGCCGGCAACAACTGCGATTATTCGCTGCACCGCGTGTTCAGCGTCGTGGACGATCCGCAGGAGGTTGTGCGCGTGGAAGCGCCCGGCATCCGCGGCGAGTTGGCGATGGTGGAGGTGGTCGGCTGGAGCGAGGACGGCCCCTGCCCCGCCTACGCCGCCATTGTCGAGGATTCCGGCGAGGGGCACGCGCTGCTCATCTTCGGCGGCGACGACGGCATCCGCACGCGGCCCGTCGGTTCAGACAGCGCATGGAGCCTCGATGACCCCACGCAGACCGGCGAACCGTGCCTCCTGCTGGATAAGACCACACCGTACGTCCCCGCCACCCCATGACCACTCCCCAAGACGAAGCCTGGGACTACGCGGAGAAGCTTCTGGAGCGGCCGCAGCGCAGTATCGAGGTGACGCTGTCTCGCGAGGAGGCCGAAACAACGCTCCTGCATGAGGGCAATACGATGGCGATCTGCCCCAACGATGAGGTGGGACAGACTCAGGCGGAGCTTGTGGCGCGGGCGCTGGGCGTCGCGCTGCCGGATGTCGGCGGTTCGGAGACGGTTGGCGTGAGCAGCGGCGTGTTGCACCGCGTTATGTCCATCTCAACGATGGACCCGACCGATGAGGACATCTGGCCGCTGTTCGCGCGGCTGCTTGAGGAGGCGGAGGCCATGCGGGCGAACGTGAGCGAGCCGGACTTGTAAGGGTGCGGTTGTCGCAATGAGATTCAGATTCCCGCTTTCGCGGGAATGACAGTAAAGGGCGGGAATGACGGGGAGTTCGTGACATCTATCACAAGCGTATTGACAGCCTATTGAGTTCCGCTTATAGTTCCCATAAGTAAATCGTGCGAACGATGAATAGCTACGCGCATACATACAGCCCTTCAGTGGTCGCGGTGGCGTTGAGCGCCGCGGTGACCTGCTCGTGTTACATGCCCGTCCCGGGGCGGGAGGCCGCGCGCTAGCAATAGCAGGCCTCAAGGACACGAGCGCCAAGTCCTGATTGCAGGAATAAGCGCATCAACCGCCCCAACAAGTATCGGGGCGGTTTTCTTGTCTCTAAGCCAAACAACGGACACATCACACGGACACAAGGGGAATCGAGGGGAGCTAACGAGATGGCCACCATCGAGTCGGTACGAGCGGACTGGACGGAGGAGCGGCTGGCGGAAGTCAGCGCGGAGCTTGAGAACGCCCACCCGCGCGAGATCGTCCGCTGGGCGATAGAGAACTTCTTCCCGGACATCACACTGGCGTGCAGCTTCGGCGGCGTGTCCGGCATGGTCCTGCTTGATATGGCAATGACCATCAACCCGGAGGTTCCCGTCTTCTACGTGGACACGGATTTCCTGTTCCCGGAGACCCATAACCTCAAGGACAAGACGGCGCGACGCTACGGCATCCATCCCATCGCGTTCAAGACGGATGTGAGTGTGGCGCGCCAGGCTGAGTTGCACGGGCCGGAACTCTGGAAAGTGGACCCTGATCTCTGCTGCGAGATCCGCAAGGTTGAGCCGAACCAGCGGGCGCTCGCGGGGCAAAAGGCGTGGATCGCCGGACTTCGCCGCGATCAGGGCGATACGCGCAAGGACGTGGCAATCGTCGCGTGGGACACCAAGTTCGACCTCATCAAGATCAACCCTCTCGCTAACTGGACCGAGGACGACGTTTGGGACTACATCCGCGAGAACAACATCCCCTATAACGACCTGCACGAGCGCGGTTACCCCAGCATCGGCTGCACGAATTGCACACGGGCGGTTGAGCCCGGCGAGGATCCACGCGCAGGCCGCTGGTCCGACTTCGAGGACAAGGTCGAATGCGGCATCCACATCGACCCGGAGACAGGGAAGGTCGTTTCAACGACGGCGGCGAACTGACACAGACGCCCCGCCCCACGACAACACGCGAGAACGCCGATAACGGCAAAGAGAAACCAGGAGGAATTTGAGAGTGACCACCAACCACAACGGAGTGACAGTTTGGTTCACCGGGCTTTCAGGCGCGGGCAAGAGTACGATCGCAGAGCGGCTGCTGGCGATTCTGCGCGACCAGGGAATCAAGTCCGAGCTGCTGGACGGCGATATCGTTCGCACGAACCTCAGCAAGGGGCTCGGATTCAGCAAGGAAGACCGTGACACCAACATCCGGCGCATCGGGTTCGTCAGCGACTTGCTGACGCGCAATGGCGTCGTCAGCATCGTGTCCGCCATCTCGCCCTACCGCGAGGTGCGCGACGAGGTGCGGGAGCAGATCGGTGATTTCATCGAGGTCCACGTACACGCCTCGCTTGATGAACTCGTCAAGCGTGACGTCAAGGGCCTGTATGAGAAGGCGCTCAAGGGCGAGATTCCCAACTTCACGGGCGTCTCTGATCCCTATGAGGAGCCGTTGAACCCGGAGGTTCTGGTCAACACCGAAGAGGAAGAGGTCGAGGAGAGCCTCGGCAAGGTGCTCGCCGCGTTGGAGGAGCGGGATATCATCCCATCCGGCGCGAGCAGGGAGTTGGCGGGGGCGGCAACCTAAACGATGACGACTTCAACGCTGAATTCTCACACGACGTCTTCGCATGCGGATCTTGAAGAGACAATCGCCCCGCACGGCGGAACGCTGGTCGACCGATTCGCGACTCCGAACCACGCAACCGAACTGCGGGAGCGCGCGCCGGAACTGACCCACATCACGCTGAACGCCCGTGAAACGGCCGACCTGGACCTCATCGCCGTGGGCGCGATGAGCCCGTTGACCGGTTTCATGAACCGGGCCGACTACGAGCGCACGGTGCGCGAGATGCGTCTCGCAGACGGCACGCTCTGGAGCCTGCCCATCACGCTGTCCGCCCCCGCGGACACCGCGCGCGGTCTAAAGCAGGGGCAGGACGTCGTGCTGGTAGATACCACGGGCAGGCACCTGGCCATCCTTGAAGTCGACGAGGTGTACGAATACGACAAAGAGGTTGAGGCCCAAAACGTCTTTGCGACGACGGAGGAGGCGCACCCCGGCGTCGCATCCGTCTACGGCCAACATGACATGCTCATCGGCGGCTCCGTCACCGTTATCGAGCGCGAGAACCTTGAGCATGAACTGCGACCCTATCGCGAAGACCCGGCGCAGACGCGCGCCGCGTTCGCGGAGCGGCACTGGAGGACGATCGTCGGATTCCAGACCCGCAACCCCGTCCACCGCGCGCATGAATACATCCAAAAGGCGGCGCTGGAGATCGTCGACGGCCTGCTGCTGCACCCGCTCGTAGGCGAGACCAAGCCCGACGACATTCCTGCGGACGTTCGAATGCGCTGCTACGAGGCGCTGCTGGAGGGGTACTACCCCGAGGACCGCGTTCACCTGTCTGTGCTGCCCGCTGCGATGCGCTATGCAGGCCCGCGTGAGGCGGTGTTCCACGCCCTCGTTCGCAAGAACTACGGCTGCACGCATTTCATCGTCGGACGCGATCATGCCGGCGTCGGCAGCTACTACGGCACGTATGACGCGCAGGACTTGCTCCGCAGCCTGCCGGCTGAGGATCTCGGCATCACCCCGCTGTACTTCGACCACTCCTTCTACTGCAACCGCTGTGAAGGCATGGCGTCCATGAAGACGTGCCCGCACGGCCCGGAGCAGCGGGTTTTCCTGAGCGGCACGCAGGTACGGGACATGCTGGCCCGCGGCGAGGTGCCTCCGATGGAGTTCACGCGGCCTGAGGTTGCGAAGATCCTGATTGAGGCGGCAAAGGGTTAGTCGGCAATTGAGATAGAATTGCCAGAGGCGTACCCTGTAGGGAGCTATCCGGAGGGAGGATCACGTGGTTACGACAACGGAGACGGGACAGCGTTCCGCCCGACCCTCAATCATCCAGTACCTGGATGAGGAGATCGCCGACTACGAAGGCAAGGTCAAGGAATTCCGCGCAGGAGAGATCCCGGAGGACGAATTCATGTCCTTCCGCCTGCGTCTTGGCGTGTATGGCCAGAGGCAGCCGGATGCGCAGATGTTCCGCGTCAAGATTCCCGGCGGACTTGCTCACGCAGACCAGTGGGACGCCATCGGCCAGATTGCCGAGCGCTGGGCGCCGCTCCGCAAGGGCCATATCACGACCCGCGAGAACGTGCAGCTGCACCACCTCAAGCTGGAGGACGCGGCGCTAGCCATGCACCTGCTCCAGAGTGTCGGTCTCAGCACCAAGGAGGCCTGTGGCAACTCCGTTCGCAACATCACGGCCTGCCCGTTGGCGGGAATCGACCCGAAGCAGGCATTTGACATCCTGCCCTACATGGGCGCGTTCGCACGCAACTTCGTGCGGCGCGATTTCACGTTCCACATGCCGCGCAAGGTCAAGCCCGCGTTCTCCTGCGGCGACCATGACTGCGCGACGGTGGGGATGCATGACATCGGCTTTGTGGCCCGTGTCCGCGAGATCGACGGCAAGGAAGTCAAAGGCTTCAAGATCACGGTCGGCGGCGGCACGTCGATCCAGCCGCTGATCGCAGAGACCATCTATGAATTTGTGCCCGTCGATGAGTTCCTGCGGGTGTCTGAGGCCATGCTGCGCGTGTTCAATCGCACGGCGTGGCTGCGCCGCAACAAGATGAAGGCCCGCATCAAGGTCCTGATTCACACCGAGGGCATCGACTCCTTCCGCCAGCAGGTGGAGGAGGAGCTGCAGCAGGACTGGGCGCAGGACTACGAGGACAAGGACTACCTCCTCTTCCACGACGACGAAGAGGCGGACATCCCCGCGCTGCCGACGGGCGTTGAGCCGCGCGGCGAGGACGATGCGGCGTTCCAGGCATGGAAAGAGACGAACGTCATCCCGCAAGAGGCGGAGGGGTACAGCGTCGTCGGTGTCACGGTGACGCGCGGCGACCTCTCGCCGGAGCAGTACTACGGCACGGCGGAGATTTCCCGCAAGTACGGCAGCTACCGCATCCGCACCACGCCCGAGCAGAACATGATGTTCCGGTGGGTGCCCAACGCGTATCTGTATGACGTGTACCAGGAGCTTGTGGCGCTTGAGCTGCAGGAGGGCGGCCTGAACCAGATCACGGATGTGACATCCTGCCCGGGCACGGACAGCTGCAAGCTGGGCATCACATCATCGATGGGCCTGAACAAGGCCGTCGCCGATGCGGTCCGCAATCCGAACGGACACACGAGCCTGATGGAAGACCCGCTTATCAAGCAGATGCACATCAAGATGAGCGGCTGCCCGAACGGCTGCGGACGCCACCACGTTTCCGATATCGGTTTCCACGGCGCGTTCATCAAGGGGCCGGGCGGCGGACAGATTCCGGCGTATGAGGTCTTCCTGGGCGGGAGCCATGAGAACGCGGACATGCGCTTCGGCGTGCGTCCTCGCGGCAAGATTCCTGCCAAGAAGGTCACGGAGGCGGTTTTCCACCTCCTGCGCTACTACAAAGACAACCGCGAGGACGGCGAGCTGTTCAAGGACTTCGCGCACCGGCTGGGGCGCGAGCCGTTCGAGGACATCATCAAGGAATACCAGGATGTCGGCCCGCTCAACAAGGCGAACCTCGAGCACTACATCGACTACGACAAGTCCGTGCTGTACGTGATGGAGCGCGGCGAGGGCGAGTGCGCGACATAGGCTCAAAGCGCGCAAGTTGCTGAGTGATCGGAATCGACTGAGAAAGAGGGGCGGACGTGGCGGACCTTAAGGGACGGCGAATCGTGGTCCTTGAGGCACGGATGCCCTCTGAACTCGGCAACCTTGTGGCCCGCCACGGCGGAGAGGCCATCAGCGCCCCCGCCCTGCGCGAGGCGGCGCTGCCGATGCGGCAGGACGTGCGGGATGTTGTCGACGGCATCTGCGCCCACACGATTCAAGCGGCAGTTTTCCTGACGGGAGTCGGCGCGCGCGCCCTAATCAACGCCGCAGATGAGCTTGGCCGCAAGGATGAGTTCCTGGACGCCCTGCGAGAAACGACCGTCATCTGCCGCGGCCCAAAGCCCGTGGCGGTTCTCAAGCCGCTCGACGTGCCAATAGCGCTCGTCTCACCGTCCCCGTACACGTCTGAGGACTTGTTGGCGGCGCTCAAGGAGTCCGAAATCGATCTGAGCGGCAAGCGCGTCTCGCTGCAGCACTACGGCGAGGTGAATGCGTGGCTGCGCGGAGAGTTAGAGGCGCTGGGCGCGGACGTTCTCGAAGTATCTCTCTATTCGTGGCAACTCCCTGAAGACACGCGCCCCGTCATCGACGCAATCGCGCTGATGCTCGCCCAAAGCGTGGACGCCGTCATGCTGACCACACAGTCGCAGGCGCATAACCTCTTCCGCATCGCAGAGCAGGTGGGGCTTGCCGACGAGCTACGCGAGGCGCTGTCCTCCGGGGTTGTCGTTGCGTCCGTCGGTCCCGTCTGCACACGGGCGCTGCGCGAGCACGGGGTTGAACCGCACGTGGAGCCGGTCAATCCCAAGATGGGCCCGCTTGTGCTTGCCCTGGCCGACCACTTTGCCGCTGACCCCGCTGAATCCCCTGTGGCAGCCGCCACGAGGCCCTAGGGGCCGTCGGCCTGCCGGCAGCGAGGCGCAGCATGGGCTACTTTCCCGTCTACCTTGACTTGCGCGGCAGGCGCTGCGTGGTCATTGGTGACGATGATGAGGCGCAGATGAAGGCCGGCGCGCTTGTTGAGGCGGGCGCAATCGTTACCGTCGTTAGTCCTGAGGAGCGGCCTCGTTTCACCGAGATGGCAGAGCGGGGAGAAATTACCCTGCACTCTCGCGGCTATGAGGCGGGCGACCTCAAGGACGCGTTCCTGGCCATATCAGCCACAACGCACGACCGAGCACTCAGCGAGGCAATAAAGGCCGAGGCGGAACGCGAAAAATGCCTCCTCAACGTCGTGGACATTACAGACCTTTGCACGTGGATCTACCCGGCGCTTGTGCGGCGCGGCGACGCGACGGTTGCTATTTCAACGAACGGGCGCAGCCCCGCCATGGCGTCGTTCCTACGCCGTGAGATTGATGAGGCATTGCCTGCGGAATACAGCATGTTGCTGGACGTTCTTGCGGACGTGCGGGAGGGGCTGCGGCGGGATGGCAAAAGGCCACCGTCAGGCCGCTGGCAGAACGTCCTGAACGACAGCGAGACACGCGCCATGATTGCGGCCGGCGACGAGGCCGGTCTGCGAGATCGTCTCGTGGCGCTGCTGACGGACGGGAGTGGTGGCTAGCGGCGGCATCGTCCACCTCGTGGGCGCCGGGCCCGGCGATCCCGGACTTATCACGGTGCGGGGCGCAAGGCTGGTGCGCCGCGCCGATGTCATTGTCTATGACAGGCTTGTGAATTCTTCTTTGTTGGCGGAGGCGCGTGCCGACGCGGAGATGGTCGATGTTGGCAAGCATCCGTCCCGCGGCGGCGAGCACCTGCAAGAAGAAATCAATGAACTTCTCATCGAACGGGCACGGGGCGGCGCGCGCGTCGTGCGGCTCAAGGGGGGCGACCCGTTCCTGTTTGGACGCGGCGGCGAGGAGGCGGCAGCGCTTGCGGAGGCGGGCGTCGATTTTGACGTTGTTCCCGGGGTCACGTCCGCGCTGGCCGGGCCTGCGTATGCGGGAATACCCGCGACAGACCGCAACCTTGCGTCCGCCGTGCGTATCTACACGGGGCAGCAAGCGCGCAATGCGCCGCCACTGACCCCCGCGAACCAGACCTCAATAGTGCTCATGGGCGTCCGCACGCTCGCTCACACGGTCAGGGCGATGCTGATGGCCGGCTGGCCCGAAGACACGCCCGCCGCGGTCATCGAACAGGCAACAACATCCCGTCAACGCACCACGACGGCAACGCTTGAGACAATCGTCGGCGCGGCGGCGGAGGTCGGGATCCGCGCGCCCGCCGTTTTCGTCTGCGGCAGCGTTGTCGGGCTCCGCGACAGCATCGGTTGGCTGGAGAAGAGGCCGCTGTTCGGCCACCGCCTGATGGTGCTGCGCGGAGAGACGCGGGCTGCAGAGTTGATCACGCTGCTGGATGACGCCGGGGCGGAGGTTGTCCACGTGCCCGCGGTCGCATTCGACGGCGCGGAGGACTGGGCTGAGGCAGATTCGGCCCTTAAGAAACTGCCTGCCTATCGGTGGGTCGCGTTTACAAGCGTCAACGGCGTGGACTATTTCGTAGGGCGGCTGCTCGAGAGCGGGCGGGATGCCCGGTCTTTGGCAACAGCGCGAATTGCGGCCATCGGCCCGGCCACGGCGGCTGCCCTGAACCGTCATGGTCTTAAGGCGGATCTTGTACCGGGCCGATTCAATACCGGCGCGCTTGCAGAGGCAATTGCGGCTGAGTGCGAACAAGGGGACACCGTACTGCTGCCTCGGGGCAACCTCGCGGATGACGCCCTGCCCGACGCGCTCAGCGAGCACGGGCTTGCGCCGACCCCCATCGTGGTCTACAGGACACTGTCCGGGCCGAATCTCGCGGAGCGGGCAACGGCCGCCATTGAACGGGGCATCGACGGCATTCTGCTGACGAGCCCGTCGACGGCGCGCAATCTTGTTGAGGCGCTTGGCGACGACCGTTCCCTGCTGGACGGGATTCCCGTCATCTCCGCCGGGCCAACCACGTCACGCGGGGCCGAGGATGTCGGACTGCGTGTTACAGAGGAAGCAACTGAGCACACGGCGGCAGGTCTTGTCGACGCCACGCTTGCTTGGGCGCGGAGCGACTGATGGCTGCCGCAGAAGGCCGCCGCGTGCTGCGCATAGGCACGCGGAGAAGCCCGCTCGCAATCATCCAGACCGAGCTGTTCATGGAGGCGGTGCATGCAAAGCAGCCCGCGCTCGAGTTTGAAATCGTCGGCATCGACACAACGTCAGACCGACACCCCACCTCACCCATCCCGGACCTCGGGCAGGGCGTCTTCGTCAAGGAGATCCAGATCGCCCTTGCAAACGGCGAGATTGATTTCGCGGTACA
>DAOUKW010000078.1:0-2478 GCA_034420915.1 Dehalococcoidia bacterium | reverse complement strand
GGCGCGGAAGAGGTCGCCCGTCGCGATGTGCGGGGCGTTCAGTTGCTCGTGGAGCGTCGCCGCTTGCGTGCCTTTGCCCGCGCCGGGCGCTCCAAGAAGAATGATTCGCATTCGTTGAACTCCTGCCTACCGTAGGAACCCTTCGTATTGCCGCATTAAGAGTTGCGATTGCAGCTGTCGCATCGTGTCCAGCACAACTGCAACGACGATGAGCAAGGCAGTGCTTGAGATCGATAATGTGCTTACGCCCGTCGCAAGCAGCAGGAAGAATGGGACGATTGCGACGATTCCCAGGAATATCGCGCCACCCCATGTGATTCTCGTCAGCACGCGAATGAGATAGTTATGCGTCGGCGGCCCCGGTCTGATGCCGGGGATGAATCCTCCGTTGCGTTGTAAGGACTCTGCGAGGTTCTGCTGTTGGAACGTCACCATCGTGTAGAAGAATGTGAAAGCCACCACTAACCAGAAGAGCAGCAGCCAGTACATGAAGCCTTCCGGTCCAAGGTTCCGGGCGAAGAAATCGCCGACCCCCGCCACGATGTTGTTGTCCGCCTCCTGGAAATAGCTCGCGACCGTCGGCGGGAAGATCAGGATGGAGAAGGCAAAGATGAGCGGAATCATGCCGGCGGAGTTCACGCGCAGCGGGATGAACGTCGATCCGCTTTGCCTGTAGACGCGGCCCTGCCGCGTCACGCTTCGTCCATATTGAACGGGAATACGCCGCTGCGCCTCCGTGAAGACCACGATGAAATAGATGGTCGCCAGCCCGGCGAATCCCACGAGCGCAAGCGCAATCGGATCGTTGGCGAACACACCCTGCCCAAACAGTGTGGGCAGTCCGGCCACGATGCCGCCGAAGATGATGACGGAGATGCCGTTGCCGATGCCGCTCTCCGTGATCAGCTCACCAAGCCACACCAGCAGCATCGTGCCGCCCGCCATGCTCACGATCATCGCGAGCGTCGGGAGGAACTCACCGCCCGGGTATGGCCACAACGCGCCCAGAACCCCAAGCCTGTTCAAAAGGACAAGCTGGCCATAGGCGGATGCCGCGGCGATGGGCACCGTCATCCAGTGCGTGTACTGGTTGATCTTCTGCCGTCCGGCCTCCCCCTCTCGCGCAAGTGCGGACAGGCGGGGAATCACCGGAATCATAATCTGCAGGATGATGCTTGCCGTGATGTAGGGGTACACCCCCATCGCGGCAACTGACAGGTTGCGCATCGCGCCGCCGCTGAAGATATCCAGGAACCCCAACAGCTGGTTGCTCTGGAAAAGCTGCCGCAGCGCGACAATGTCCGCGCCCGGCACCGGAACGTGCGCGATGAACCGGAAAATCACAAGAATCGCGAACGTGAAGAGGATGCGGCGGCGTAGGTCCGGCTGGTACCAGGCATCGATCATCGCCTGGATCAGGGCCGGACGCGGCTGACGCCGCTCGGTCGTCGATGAGTAACTCACGACGCGACTTACTCCCTCTTAGCGGGGTCGATGAATGACGGGCTTGGGAAGAGGGTCAATGGTGCCGCCCGCCGCCTCAATCTTCTCACGCGCAGTACGGGACACGCGGTGGGCGCGAACGGTGAGCGGCTGCTCGATTTCTCCGTCCGCCAGGATAACGATGGGCTTTTTGACCGACCTGATGATTCCCTGCTCGCGCAGCGATTCCGGGCTGACCTCCGAACCGGCGGGCAGGTCCACGAGGCTCGAGAGATTCACCGGCTCATATTCCACGCGGAAGAGGTTCTTGAATCCCCGCTTGTGCGGCAGTCTCTTGACCAGCGATAGCTGACCACCCTCAAAGCTCGCGCGCACCCCGCCGCCTGAACGAGACTTCTGCCCCTTCATGCCCTTGCCGGCGTAGGTGCCGCGTCCGGAAGAGTTTCCTCGTCCCACGCGCCGTCTGCGCTTGCGGGATCCGGCAGGCGCTCGCAGTTCGTTCTCATGCATCGGCGCTCGCGCCTCCCTCGTCCCTCAGTTCCGTCGTCACCAGGTGGCGTACCTTGATCAACATCCCCCGAATCGAGCGTGAGTAGTCGTGCTCCCGCTCGTCGCCCATGCGCCGCAGGCCAAGCGCGCGCAGCGTCTTGACCTGGTCCGACTTCTGGTTGATCGGGCTCTTGGTGAGCGTCACACGCACCTTTGTCATGACCCTGCGCCCTCGTTGTCATCGTCAGTATCGTCAGAGTTCTCCGCACCGTCGGTTGCCTCTGCTGTTGGGGACTCTTCAGCCTCTGCTGCAGGGGTTTCCTCAGCGTCGGCGACGGGGGCTTCCGTTTCCTCGGAGGAATCCGGCTCAGCGTCCCCGGCCTCCGCCTCGGCGGCAGCTTCCGTCTCGGGGTCGGCCTGGGCCTCGGTCTCAGGTTCTTGTGATTCCGCAGCCGTGGCCTGCTCTTCTTCCGCGTTCTCCGCAAGGAACGTGTCGCTGCTCACCGGCTGCGGATCAATGGGCGTGGGCCCGGAATAGTCGGCAGC
>DAOUKW010000077.1:0-36021 GCA_034420915.1 Dehalococcoidia bacterium | reverse complement strand
ACCGGTCAATCCCTGTGGCGAAGTCTACGGATTTCTATAGCAGTTGGCGCGGTGACGGCAGCACTCCTTGCGCCGTTGCTGCGCGACGTTATAACTCCCATCGCGTTCGGCGCATGCGCTTTCGTCCTGGCAACCGTGGCGCAGGAATACGCTCGCGGCATTCGCATACGACGGGGCACAACACGAGAGTCCTACCCGTCTGCCGTCACGGGCCTCGTCTCCCGCGACCGCCGCCGTTACGGCGGATACCTCGTCCACGTTGCCATCGTCGTGCTTGGCATCGGTCTCATTGCCTCAACAGCGTTTCAGTCCGCGACTGAAGTAAACCTGCTGCGCGGGGAATCCGTGACCATCGACGACTACACCATCACATACGCGGGGACGGCGTCGATACAGGAGCCGAACCGGCAGGTATTCAGTTCACAGTTGATCGTAGAGGAGGACGGCATAGCTGTCGGGCAGCTCTTCCCCAAGACGCAGGTCTATCCCAACTTTGAGACGCAGCCGACGAACAGGGTGGCGGTTTTCTCCACATGGCGGCATGACCTTTATGTTTTCCAGGCGGGATTTGACGATGAGTCCGCGACGTTCGCCATCTTCATCAACCCATTGATGACTCTTGTGTGGACAGGAAGTGTGATGATCTTCCTGGCCCTGCTCATCACGGCGTGGCCGGGACGCGTCCCGGCGGTGCGACCAGTTTGGGAGCCGCTGGGTTCTGCGGGAAGTACCGCCCCACGGCGGCCCTGAACGGAGGCCGCCGGAGATCGTTATGCCTCAACTGAAATCACGCCAAAGAATCCTGCGTGCCGGCATCTATGCGCTCGCCGTCGCGCTGAGCCTCTTGATCCTGTTGATGATGCCCTCTGTGACGCTCGCTCAGGACAGTGACTCCGGCGAGTTTTCACGGCAGGAACTTGAACTGTTGGCGCTCTCCCCGCAGGCCCGCGCGATAGCGCAGAAGCTCCAATGTCCTGTCTGCGACGGCCAACCAATCACCGAATCAAACGCGACAATAGCACGCCAAATGAAAGCCAACGTACAACAACAGGTAGATGACGGCGTGACGGAAGAAGAGATATTGGACTTCTTCGTCGAGCGTTATGGCGCCGAAGTACTGCGGGAGCCGCGTCCGGAGGGCATCGGGTGGGGCGTCTGGCTCGCGCCGCCCATCATTGCGATCTTTGGACTCCTGATTGTCATCTTCGGCATCCGCAGCGGCGGCAGAGCACAACCGCAGCCCCAAGCGGCACGACCCACCCCACGCTCGACCGCGGACGACGATGAGATCGTTGCGCGAGAAATCGGGCGCATGACGAGAAACACGGATTGAGGCGCGGGTGGATCTGGTTCCCGTCGGACTGACCCTGCTGGCTGTCGTTGTGACGGTCGTGGGAATAGCTTTTCCCCTTATCCGAGCGCGCGGCGCGGATGACGGTACGGGCGCGGCGGACGAACTCTCCGACCTGGGACGCATGAGGGAGGCGCGCAACGAGGCGCTGACGGCCATCATGGACCTGGATGACGAACTGGAGCGCGGCAACGTTTCCGAGAGTGACCACCGCCTCGCGAGAGTTCTGTTGGTGCGCCGCGCCGCCGACCTGATTCGTGAGATAGAGGGCCGGGAACTCATCCTCGATGAGGAAATCGAGCGCGCTGTGCAATTGAGCCGGGAACGGCGGCAGGAATGAGAAGCCGGATTCCCGCTTTCGCGGGAATAACGGTGGGGGCGCTAACCGCGCTGTTGGTGGGGCTTTCGTCTGTTGCTGCGCAGGAAACTACCCAGCAAACACTCACCTCAGACGCGCCGATCACCCTTGAAGCCGAGGTCAGGAACGGCACGGCGGGGGCGTCGGTGCCGGAGGGGCTAATCGTCACGCTCCAGGTATTTGACCTTGGCAGCAATGAGCTTCAGCGGCTTGAGGCAGAGACCGACGCGAGCGGAGGCGTGGCATTCGGCGGAGTAATCGCCGACGAGGAGGTCAGCTACACTCTCTCAGCGGCCTACAATGAAGTCCGTTTTTTCAGTGACGCATACATCTCCACAATCGACCGCGATGGGCCGATTCACCTCACAATCTTTGAGCCCACGTCCGATCCGTCCGTGATTCACATCACCGGGGACAGTTCCGCCATCACACCGCCCGAAGGGGATTCCGGCGTGCTGCGCATCCTTCAAGTGACTACTTTCGAGAACACGAGCGACCGCGCCTACGTGGGCAATGATCCTCTCAATACGCGGCTTACCGTTCAGCTGCCTTTGCCGGTTATGGCTTTCGATCTTGAGTCCGTTCACAGCCCCGGCAGCCTCGTGCTCGCGCCGGACAGCAGGGACGTGTATTCCATCATTCCTCTCATGCCGGGCATTGAGGAATACATCGTTACGTACGGGCTGCTGTATACAACCGACGTTTTCGCCTGGAGCAAAGACTATCCCTACCCCACTGAAATTGCCCGCCTGCTGGTCCCAAAGGAGATCTCGTTCCGCCCCGGCTCGGAATGGGTGCAGATGGAGGACTCAGAGGTATCAGGCGTGACGTATGCTCGCTATGAAATGAGGTCAATCATCGCAGGCGAAACTCTCAGCGGCACTGTCGCTGACCTTCCTCTAAGCGCCGGGGCACGGAGCCGCAGCCTTGAGCGAACACTGCGCGACGCAGCGCTTGGGGTCGTTGCGGTCGCGCTTATCATGGCGGCAGGTTTTGCGCTCTGGTGGGGGCGATTCCGAAATCGGAGGCGTGACCCGGCACTCTCTCTGGCCGATCGAGAGTTGGCACAATCTCAACGCGATGCCGCCGTTGCGGAATTGGCACGACTGGAGGACGCGCGAGAGGCGGGCGATATTTCCGAGGATGAATATGAAGAGGCCTCCGCGCCTCACCGTGAACGCCTGCGCCGAATATTTGAGGAGGAACGAGGGCAATGACCGCCGAGCGTGCCAGTTCCTCGCCACAGGCCGTCGTGCGATGCGCCGGTCTGGAGAAGTCATACGGACAACGCCCAGCGATTCGGAATCTGGATCTGACGATCAACATCGGTGAACGCATCGCCCTGTTCGGGGACAACGGAGCCGGAAAGTCCACTCTCCTCCAACTCATTTCAGGTCTCCTGCGACCAAGTGGGGGCGGTATCCGCGTATTCGGAACGCAGCCGTGGGGCGGTGAGGGAGCTCGCGCGCGAGCGCAGATCGGCACGCTCAGCCACCAAAGCCACCTGTATGAAGAGCTGTCCGCGCGGGAAAACCTGGCGCTGTACGGCAGGCTTTACGGCGTGGTGGACCCTCAGGCACGGGCGGACGCGCTCATTTCCGAGTTTGGCCTGTCAGGGCGGCGTGTCGACCCGGTGCGAACGCTGTCGCGCGGGATGACGCAGCGCGTGTCCCTGATGCGGGCGTTGATCCATTATCCGCCCCTGTTGCTGCTGGACGAGCCGGAAACGGGCCTCGATGCCACCTCCCGGGAAATGCTTGCTCAACACATCACGGAGCAAGGGGCAGGCGTGACGGTCGTCCTGGCGACGCACAACGTCAAAATGGGCGTTGGGTTGACGACACGCGATATCGTGCTGCGAGGCGGGGAGATCATCCATGACTCCGTCTCGCTTGGTGAGCAGGCAGCAAATGCCGACCGTCGGCGAGACGAGGTGATCAGCCTCCTCGGTTCACGGGCACGTTGAGGCAAGTTCCCATGCAACAACCTCAACAAGCCTCGCCCCCCGGCTACCTGGGCCAGATACAGATCCTGCTGGCCAAGGAAATCACCGTTGAGTTCAGATCACGCGAGACCGCCATCCCGATGGCCGTCTTCGCCGCCGCGGCGCTTATCGCATTTCAATTCTCGTTCGACCTGCGCGGCGGCACGCTTAATCTCGTTGCGCCCGGCGTCCTGTGGGTGGCAATCATCTTTGCCAGCCTGCTCGCGCTGGGCCGCTCTTTTGCGCGGGAAGCAGAGCGCGGCTCTCTGGACGGTCTGCTTGCGAGCCCTATCGACCCGGGAGCGCTCTATCTGGCCAAGATGGCGGCCAACGTCATCCTGCTGCTGGCGCTGGAGGCCGTCATTATTCCCTTGGCGGCGATCCTGTTCAACCTGCAGCTTTTCCAGCCGACTTTGCTCCTGACGCTGCTGCTTGGCAACATCGGAATCGCAAGTGTGGGGACGATCCTGGCCGCGATTAGCGCGCGGTCCCGGGCGCGCGAGGCGCTGCTGCCGATCATGCTGCTGCCCCTGCTTGTGCCGGTCATCATTGGGGCCGTGCGCGCTACGGCGCTCGCCATCGACAACGGACCGTGGGAGGACATACAACCCTGGCTGGCCATCCTGGCGGCATACGACATTGTTTTCCTCTTCGTGTCCTCGCTCCTCTTCTATGTTACGGTTGAAAAGTGAGCCTCACCGGTCGACGATTCACAGTTACCGACGCCATTGGCATAGCCGCTTTTCTGGCCATGCTTATTGCCCTTTATCTCGCCATAGTCGAGTCGCCGATCGAGCGCGTACAGGGCATTCACCAGAAGATCTTCTACATCCATGTGCCGACAGCTCTGGTGGGTTATCTGGCATTCGCCGTGGTCGCATTCGCCAGCATCATGTATGTCTGGAAGCGGACGGAACGCTGGGACCGGGTTGCTCTCGCGTCGGCGGAGTTGGGCGTACTCTTCACCACACTCATGCTGGCAACGGGTTCGATCTGGGGACGGCCGGTGTGGGGCGCGTGGTGGGACTGGTCAGACGCGCGGCTGGTCACATCTTTGGTCATGTGGCTCGTCTACATTGCCTACCTGATGTTCCGATCACTTGGTGAACGCGGCCCCGGGACATACCGCTCAGCGGCGGTTATCGGCATACTGGGCTTCGTCAGTGTGCCCCTCTCCTACTTCTCCATCTGGTTGTGGACGAACATCCTTCATCCTGTGCCAACGCTGCAATCGTCGACTGACAGGCCGGAAGGCTCGATATTAGTGCCTTTCCTGTTCGGGATGCTGGCATTCACGCTCCTGTACGTTTACCTGATGTCATTCCGCATGCGCGTTGAGGAATCACAGCGTGAACTGAACGAACTGCGAGCGGCGCACGAGGTCTCCTAGGGAGGAACAGTAAGACGTGGAGAACGAATTCGGCGACTTCAGTCCGATCTTTGTTTTCGTGGCCTATGCTGCAGTGTGGATTGTGTTTTTCGCCTATCTCTACTACATGGCAAGACGGCAGGCCGATATCCGCTCCCAGATCGATGCCCTCAAGGACTCCGGGCAAGACGAAAAAGACGAATCGGATTCTGGCAGCGCGTAGCAGGGGGTACCGGATTCCCGCTTTCACGGGAATGAGGAGTGGCTCGCCTACACGATCTGATCAACCATCACTGCAAGGAAGAGCAAGCCGAGGTACAGCAAAGAGTATTTGTAGAGGCGCAGGGCGGCGGCCCGATCTTTTTCCTTGAGGAGTCGGTAGGCGTAGTACGTGAACATTCCCCCCAGGGCAATCGCACCTGCAAGATAGACGGCGCTAAGGCTCGCCGTTGATATGTAGAGCAGCAGGGCGAGTATATTCACCAGGATCGTGTAGAGGAAGATGCTGGTTCGCGTGCTCTCCTCGCCGAGGATAACCGGCATCATCGGCACGCTGGCCCGCTCATAGTCGTCCTTGATCATCAATGACAGCGCCCAGAAATGCGGCGGTGTCCAAAAGAAGATGATCAAGAACAGATAAATTGCAGGCAGGCTGAGGTCTCCCGTCACGCCCGCCCAACCAACGAGGGGCGGCACCGCGCCCGCCGCGCCACCGATGACGATGTTCTGCACCGTGGTCTGCTTGAGCCATAGAGTGTAGACAAAGACGTAGAAGAGCGACCCGCTCAGCGTGATAGACGCGGCAAGGACGTTTGCCCCGCCCGCCAGCACGGCAAACGCCAGCACGTTGAGAACGATGCCGTAGGAGATCGCCATCCGGGGACTGACACGGCCGCTTGCAACGGGGCGATGCCGTGTCCTCATCATTGCGGAGTCAATGTTCCCCTCAAGGCCGTGATTGATGGCCCCTGCGCCTCCCGATGCCAACGCGCCGCCGAGCAAGACCGCCACGGCAACAGTCAGCGTCGGCAGTCCCTGGGCAGCCAGCACCATTCCTCCCAACGCCGTCAGCAGCAGCAGCACCATGACGCGCGGCTTCGTCAGCCAGAAGTAATCGGACGCAGTCGCTCTGAGCGTAGAGGTCGCCGCCATACCCGAGCCCCCTGCCGGAGCGGGCGGCATCTGTGTTTGTCGGCCCGTCGCCTCATCCTCAGCCGCGTCAGTCTTAGCCCGCCCGGCGAGGATTACCAGCAACACTGCGGCGGCCCACGTCAGCGAGGCGAGCGTGATGTGCGCGACACGCGCTGCATGATGGAATTCCGTCCACGGCACAAGCGCGCCCACGATGATCTGCACAGCGAGCAGGTGAAGCGTCGCCTGCCCCACCCGGCTGATCATGCGGTCATTCTTTTTCTGCTGCCACGCGAGGAATGCGACGTAGCCGGTGGTAAGAGTTCCGATGACGACCATCCAGCGATGCCCCATATGGATATTCGGATCGAATCCACTCGGCATGATTGAGCCGTCACACAGCGGCCATGCGGAGAACCCGCTGCCGCACGCAAGCGTCGCCTCCTCCGCCACGACATATGAGCCGGAGAGAATCATCACCAATGTCATGACAGCAGCGATGACAGCCCAAAGATAGAGCCGTCTTGCGTCACGACGAGAGATGCCCTGCCCTTCTGCGGACGTTGTCCGGCCAGGCGCCGCGGCCATCATGGTCACGATGAGCAGCGCGAGAATGGCCTCGGCAAGGAACAGGTGCAGGGTCACGATTGGCGGGGGCAGCTCGGTAATCACGGCCACACCGCCCAATCCTGCTTGCGTCAGCATGACAACGAGGGTAATCGCGGCAGGGATAAGCGCCCGCCGGGTTAGCTGCTCATCAGCGCGTGACGCGAGGAAAGCCACGACGAACATCGCGGCCACAAGCAGTCCAACAATGGCCGCCGTCAGCCTGTGGGAGTATTCAATAAGGACGTGGTACTCAAACGGCGGAATGATGCTGCCGTGGCACAACGGCCAGTCCGGGCAGGCGAGGCCGGAGCCCGTAACGCGCACGAAGCTGCCGAGGCTGATCAGAAAGACGGTCGTGATTGCCGCAGCCAGCGCGAGTCCCAGCAGAGCCTTGCGGTAGCGCAGTTCAGGATTGTACGACGCGTTGGACATCACGTGGTCGCCGGTCTCTGCGGGGCATGATTAGGCGGGTTCCGGTAGAGCGCGGCACGCGAGCGGCGCGTGTCCTCTTCATCACGGCGAACCGCAACGATGAACAGCCCGGCAATCGCGAGGAAATAGGGCGCGATGCCGCCAATCCACATGATGAGTCCGCCTATCTGCTGATCGGTCATCGCATCAATGCCCCACAGCGGTTCCTGGCCGATGTAGGGCGCATACCAGGGAGTGGCTGCGAATGTCAGCATCGCGGCCAATGGGAACGTCAGGGACAACGCCATAACGACGATAACGAGCCTGCCCAAGTAGGGAACCTTGCCTCGAATCGGCGTCGGGTCGATGATGGCCCACCAGAAGATCGTTGCGGCGGTGATGAAGCTGGCGTGTTGGCCAATGTGGGCGAAATCGTTGGTGACGGCGGCAGCATAGGCTCCCGGGACGTGCCACGCCCAAATCGCGGTCACGAAGATGGCCAGGCTGAAGAGGGGGTGGATGAGAATGTGAAAGATGTAGCGCACTTGCGGCGCCCGGGCAAGCTTGATGACGGTCAGGCGGCGGATTCCGTATCCCATGCCGCGCGCGACGGGCAGAACCGGCGCGCCGAGGAGAATCAACGGCACGGCGACATGCGTCAGGAGCATGTGTTGGGCCATGTGAAAGGCGAACAGTCGACCGCCAAGGGTGTCGATCGGCGAAATGAGGGCAAGGAGGAGGAGCAGCAGGCCGGCGGCGAACGACGCGGCGCGCCAATTGGTGACAACACGGATCTTGAGCGGATTCAGTCCCCACAGTCCTCGAACGTAGGTGAATCCAAGGAGGCCGACAAAGAACAGTGTCAGCGGCTCCCACGACCACGCGAGCAGGTAATCAGCAAGGTCATTCATGCCGCAATCCTACGCCCTTTTCGGCGCGTTACGCATGCAGGAGCGCTCTGAATGTGCCAAAGCAGTTGGGCCGCCGACAACTGGCGGTTTCAGACTACTATTCGGAATCGTCGTTATTTTCGTCCGGCGCGCGCGACGCCAGGAAAGCGAATCCGATGAGAAAGATCAGCGCAAGACCAAGCGCGACAGGAACCGAGTAGTAGACCTTTTCACCGGCCAGCGTCACGTAGTCATGGGGGACGACGGCGTACAGGAGTAGGCCGATGGCAACAATCAGCGCGATGGTGACGATGAGGGCGACAACCGGCAACAGAATCGGAACAATAAGCCGATCCATTACGTTGTTAGTTCCTGTGTGTTCGTCGTGGTCCGCCGCCATGCCTGTCCTGCCTTTTTCCGGTTCCTCTAATGGTCTCTCGTGCCGTTTCTCATGGGAGCGTGAAGTTCTCGAAGAGCGCGACCAGTGCCAACAGGACGGCTATCGCCAGGAAAAGGCCGCCAAGGAAGAGGGCCTGGTACAGTCTCGCGTCGAACTTGAGATGCATGAACCAGCCGACAACGAAGGCGAATTTGACGGCTGACAGGGCGAGCAAAGATGACACAAGGAAAAGGGAGGGCACATCAACAATGACGATGGCCACCTCAACAATCGTGATGACCGTGAGGATAATCGCGACTTGGACATAGGTACGCGGAGTCGGGTGGTCTTCCGTGTGCGCCTGTTGCTCTGCTGTCGCCATGTTGCCGTTCCTCGCTTTGCGTGTGCCTTAATCCGTCCTATGACGGGATGAGATACACCACCGTAAAGATCACGATCCAGACGATATCGACGAAGTGCCAGTAGAGTCCAACAAGTTCGACCGTCAGGTCATGCTTTGGCTTGAGGCGCCCCATGTAGGACGCGCCAACAAGGGTCAGCAGCATGAACACGCCAATCGCCACGTGCGTCCCGTGGAAGCCTGTCAGCACAAAGAAGCTGGTGCCGAAGACACTTGTCGTGATCGTCAGTCCCTGATCAACGAACAGGTTGAACTCGTAGAACTGGCCGCCGAGGAAGACGGTGCCCTGCAGGGCCGTGGCAAGGAGCCACAGGCGCGCCTGCCGTGAATTGCCCCGCTGGAGGGCGGCAAGAGCCAGCACCATGGTCAGGGAGCTCATCAGCAGTACGAAGGCGCTGACGGAGGTATACGGGATGTCAAACAGTTCTTCCGGTCCCGGACCGACGGGCACGTTGCTCCGGTAGACCATATATGTGGAGATCAGGGCGCCGAAGAAGAGACAGTCGGATGCCAGGAAGACCCACATAAGGATCTTCCGATGGTCGAGGCCCGTTGTCGTGTAGTGGGCCTCAGCCTGTCCCATTGTCGCGTCGTGTGCCACGTGCGATGTCCTTTAGCGTTTCCTAATCAGTCTCGTTGTCAGTCCGTCGGCTCGAATATCCAGCCGTATGAGCCCCAGAGCAAGAGGATCAGGCCGATTGCGCCTGCGGCATAGCCGGCGATGGGAGAGGCCTGGTAGAGCAACATCGTGATGCCGAGGGCAAAGATGCCAAGCGCCACAATCAACGGGAAGTAGGACGGGCTCGGCATGTGGATGTCATGGTGCTCATCCGCCTCATCGGCTCCTCCGGCGGGAACCGGTCGCGGAGCGGCGTGCTCCTCGTCCGGGTACTTCTGCTCCCAGAGGGCGTCACGGCCATGGACGACCGGAATCTCGGCGAAGTTATAGTGCGGCGGCGGGGACGACATCGCCCATTCGAGCGTGCGGGCGTCCCACGGGTCGTCGCCGGCCACTTCACCCTTGCGGGCACTGCGGAGGGCGTTGTATGTGAACAACCCGATTCCGGCAATCATGAACAGCACGCTAAGCGATGCCACCAGGTTCCACACGTCCCAGCCCATGCCTTCGGGGAACGTGAAGTTCCGCCGCGGCATTCCAACGAGGCCCAGGTAGTGCATCGGACCAAACGTCATGTTCATACCGATGAAGACAAGCCAGAAGCTCCACTTGCCCAGGTAGTCGCTCATCATACGACCGGACATCTTCGGGAACCAGTAGAAGATTCCGCCCAGGATGGCCATGATCGAGCCGCCAAAGAGCACGTAATGAATGTGGGCAACGATGTAGTAGGTGTCCGTCTGTTGCAGGTCGGACGGGGCGGCGGCGTGTGTCATACCGCTCAGTCCACCGATGGTAAACAGCGCGATAAACCCGATCGCAAAGTACATCGGCGTTTTGAGCTGTATGTTGCCTCCCCATAACGTGGCCAGCCAGTTGAACACCTTGACGCCGGTGGGGATGGCAATTGCCATTGTTGTCGTCGCGAAAACGGCGTCCGGCACAGGGCCGAGACCGGCGGCGAACATGTGGTGCGCCCACACGGACCATCCGAGGAATGCGATGGTCAGGCCGGAGAAGACGACGACAGGGAAGCCGAAGAGCGGCTTGCGGGAAAACGTCGGCAGGATCTCGGAGATGATTCCCATGGCCGGCAGGATAAGGATGTACACCTCAGGATGGCCGAAGACCCAGAACAGGTGCTGCCAGAGAAGCACGTCGCCGCCACGCTCGAATACGAAGAAGTTGGTGCCGAAGAACCGGTCAAAGCCCAGCTCGACCAGGCCGATTGTGATGACCGGCATGGCCAGAGCCAGGAGGAAGGACGTGATGAAGGCCATCCACGTGAAGATCGGCATCCGCATGAGGGACATGCCCGGGGCGCGGAGGTTAATAATGGTCACGATGAAGTTGAATGCGCCGAGCAGTGATGAGGTTCCCAGCACCAGCAGCCCGAGGACATAGAAGTCCATGCCGTTGGTGGGAGAGAAGGTGGTGTTGGTCAGGTTGGCGTAGGCGAACCAGCCGGCCGCCGGGGCGGTCATGGTGAACCAGCCAAGGTTGAGGATGATCGCGCCTCCAAGGAACACCCAGTAGCTGAGAGCATTCAGGCGGGGAAATGCGACGTCCCGCGCGCCGATCTGCAGGGGAACGATCCAGTTAAAGAACGCGACGCTGAGCGGCATGATTGCGAGGAAGATCATAGTCAGCGCGTGCATGGTAAAGAGCTGGCTGAAGACGTTCGCGCCGATGATGGACGAATCAGGCACCGCCAACTGGAGCCGCATGAGGCTTGCCTCAATGCCGCCAACAATGAAGAAGAAGAAGGCCGTGACAAGGTAGAGCGTGCCGATCCTCTTGTGATCGATCGTCGTCAGCCAACTCCAGATACCGGTTGTCCCGGTAGGTCTCTCGAGCAAGCCCCCTAGCATAGCCATCGTCATCTACTCCTTCAGCCGGCCGCCCGTTACTTCAGGCTCTCCAGGAAGAATACGAGATCATCAAGCTGTTGGTCTGTGAGGTTAAGATCCGGCATCTCCGTGCCGGGCTTCACGTCCGGCGCGTTGTTGAGCCAATGCCTGAGGTTTTCAGCCGCCGGATCACGCTGCATGAAGTCCGGATCAGTGGGCACGTCATCGAAGAAAGCGCCCATGTTCATATCAGCCGGGCCCTTGTGCAGCGTGTTCGCCGCGATGGTGACACGGGACCCGAAGTGCGAGAGATTGGGGCCGGTCACGCCGATGGCCAACTCATATTCGTCCTCGGTCGCTCCCTCGATGGTGTGACAGCCGCGGCAGGCATTCTCCTGGAAGACGACCCAGCCCGGTTCCATCGCCGCCGTCATGTCTACTGCCGGCTGGCGTTCATTCTCGGCCCATGCCTCGTAGTCATCGAGCTCGCGGGCAAAGGCGACGGTGCGCATCAGGGCGTGGGAATCCCCGCAGAACTCCTTGCACTGCCCCGCGTAGACGCCGGTTTCCGTGGCGTTCAACCACATACGGTTGACGCGGCCGGGCACGACGTCACGGCTGCCGGCGAGGCGCGGAACGGAGAAGCTGTGGATGACATCGTTCGAGGACAACTTGAGGTTGATGACGGTATCAATGGGGATGTGCAATTCATTGGCGGTGATGAAATCAAGGTCGCCGTTCTCATCGAGATAGCGGTACTCCCACCACCATTGATGGCCGACCACTTCGATGGTGAGGGAGGGGTCATCGGCGTATTGGGACGGCGGGTCATACGTTGCGCCGATGCCTGCGACCGTCGGGATGGTAATTGCGATGACAATCAGAGAAGGCGCAATCGTCCAACCGATTTCAAGTGGAGTATTGCCATGAGTCTGGGGCGGGATGTCATTTTCCCTCCCCCGCCTGGCGCGGAACTTGAGCACTGCGATAGTCAGGAAACCCTGGACGCCGATAAAGATGACGACGGCGATCCAGAAGATAAAGACGAAGAGATCCTGCTGACTCTGGGCTACGTCACCCGCCGGATGGAGCGTGCTCTGCGGCAACGCCAACTGGCAGCCTGAGAGGAGAACGACGGCCATAAAAACCGCCAGTACTCCGATTAGTTGAGTCCCTTTCCCCATTCGGTTGAGCCTGTTCAGAGCAATACCTCAACAGTTAGCGTTGGGTCGCAACTGCGACATTGCGAGTCTATCTGTCTGCCCGAATTTGTGTCAAGCATCACAAACGGCGAGAACGGACGCCTATAATGGCCGCATGGACGTTCGAGTAAGACTGTTTGCGGCACTACGAGAAGCGGTGGGCGCTTCGGAAATCAGCGTTGAGATTTCCGAAGGCGAGCCGGTCTCGCACCTGCTGGGTGAGGCGCAGCGGCAGCATCCGGCGTTGGCAAACCGTTGCGAGGGTGTTGTTGTCGCCGTCAACCAGGAATACGTCGACCAATCAACCACCATCTCCGCAGGCGATGAAGTTGCGCTGATCCCACCCGTGAGTGGAGGAGCGGTCTCTGAGGCGGAGGCCGTGCAGGTTGGCGTGACGCCTGATCCGCTTGACGCTCTTAAAATCGCAGAGTCGCTCAAGGCTTCGTCGGATGGGGCGGTTCTCACGTTTGAGGGCATCGTGCGGGACAACAACCTTGGGCGGCATGTGTTGTTCCTTGAATACGAGGCATATCCGGAGATGGCCGAGAGCGTGCTGCGGAAGATTGGACGCGAGACGCTCGAAGACTTCGACATCGGCAGCATCGCGTTATGGCATCGGACAGGGCGGCTTGAGATTGGAGAGACCTCGCTGGTCGTTGCCGTAGCCTCGCCGCACCGCCGCGCGGCCTTTGACGCGTGCCGGGAGGCCGTGGAGAAGGTCAAGGCATTGGCGCCGGTCTGGAAACGCGAGGTGTGGGACGGCGGTTCCGAGTGGCTACGGGGCGCCGGATAAGTCCTTCGTCATGGCCACGTGCTCAATGCCGGCTTCCATAAACACATCGCCCTGCTCCGTGTAGCCCGCCTGCGCATAAAAGTCTTTGACGTAGGTCTGGGCGTGGAGAAGGGCCTCAACAAATCCACGTTCGCGGGCCGCTTCCTCTAATGTCACCAGAATCCGGTCCCCGATTCTATGCCGCCTGAGGTCCTGCCGGACTGCCATGCGGCCAATGCGGCACGTTTCATTACCCTCGTCCATTAGCAGGCGGCCCGTTCCGACGACCTCATCCTCCAAGAGCGCCACAGCGTGGACCGCGTCTTCATCGCGTCCGTCCCACTCTTCGTCGGCATCCACGTTCTGTTCATCGATGAAGACGACACGGCGAAGAGCAAAGATCGCCTCCATGTCGTCTGCTTCGGCGATGCGGACCACTACACCCGCCTCATCATCCACCATGTCAGCCCCCTGCCCCATCTGATCCGCGTTGATGATCTCACGGGCCGCCTGCATGAGCGCCGCGCGCCGCTCAGTAGCAACCGATGACTTCTCCATATAGAGGTTGAGAGCTTGTTCAGGCTCAAGCGACTCAATTGCCAGGCCGCGCTCAAGACGAGTTCGCGTTCTGTCCGGCGCGTCGACCTGCACCGTGACTCCCGAAACGACGTGCGCTCCGGCCTGTCTCAGCATGTTTCTAATGCGAATGCGGTCTACGTCGCCTGCGAGTTCCGTGGGAGCCTGTATCTCTACGCGGGAAACGGCATCGCGCACGTCTGCAGCGGCAAGGCGGCCGGCAATCGTTCCCATTACGTCCTGTTCGCCTGCGTGGACGGCGATCTTGACAGTCTTGAACGGGCGAGCCCACACGGGGCGGAATGACCATGCGGCGCGGTGTCCGGCAGGCAGAGCGGGATCAATGTCAACCACACAGAATCCCTTGCTGTCATCCTCTTCGGAAAAATCAACTCGATGGAGGCTGCCGGGATAGACGGCGGGCGGGGCGTCTGCAATCAGCTGGTGGCGGTGAATATGTCCGAGGGCGGCATAGTCGACGGGGTGTGTTTGGAACGCGCTGGGCAGCAGCAGGTAGTCGTTGCCCATCATCATGCTGCGTTCGTGACCGACGGTTGCCGTGGTGGCGGTTGCGTGCGCAGACAGGATGGACGGCACGTTAGGGTCAAGTTCTCCAGCCATGCGGTTTATCTCATTGCTGAGGAAACTCTGCATCCACTCATTGACCTCAGCGGAACTCTTGCCGTGTAGCTCAGCCCGCGTAGCGGCGGCACTGCGCCGCAACCACGGAACGGCCACAATCTGGACGGGGCCGGCGGCGGTCTCAATGCGGTGAATATCGGGTTGGGAGGCAACCGTAACGTTATCGACTGCGAGCGCGTCAAAGATGTCCAGCGCAGTCGCCCTACCCTCCGTGTTGGGCACGTCATGGTTGCCGGTGAGGAGAAAGACGGGGATGCGGGCGAGGGCGAGGCGGCTGATGCGGCGGGCAAATTCCCGTTGGTGGGTTTGGGAGGGGTCTCGGGAGCGATAGGCATCGCCGGAAAAGACGACGAGATCGGCGCGGGGTTCGGTTAGGGCGAACTCAACGAGTTCGTCGAAAGCGCGCAGAGAATCAATAAGGCGGGACGGCATCCCCGTGTAGGTGGCGGCGCGGTTGACGCCCGGAGCGAACGACTCAGGCAGGGCGTTGAGTTCGTCCGATGTGACGGGGCGGCTGTGTGTCTCAACGCCAATGTGCGCGTCGGCAAAGTGGATGATTCGCATGGGCGCTTAGCCCGTTAGGCGGTCTTCCAGCAGCGCGCCAAGCTCAGCGATGGGGACGCGAACCTGCTCCATCGTGTCACGATCGCGAACGGTCACGGCGTCATCCTCTTCTACGGTCTGGAAATCGATGGTGACGCAGTACGGCGTGCCGATCTCGTCCTGTCGGCGGTAGCGGCGGCCGATGGATTGGGAGTCGTCATAGTCGGTCATCCAGCGGCGGCGGACGATGTCATAGACCTCCCGCGCCTTTGGCACGAGCTTTTCGTTGCGGGAGAGAGGGAGGACAGCAACCTTATACGGAGCAAGATCACGGTGCAGCTTGAGCACGGTGCGGCTCTCTCCGTTCACCTCCTCTTCCGTGTAGCCGTCAACGAGGAAGGCGAGCAGGCAGCGATCGACGCCGCTGGCGGGCTCCACAACATGAGGTATGAACCGCTCCTGGCGTTCGTCATCGAAATACTCCAGCTTGCGGCCGGAACTGTCCTGGTGCTGGCGGAGATCAAAGTCGCCGCGGTAGGCGATGCCCTCCAACTCCGACCAGCCGATGGGGAACAGGTACTCAATGTCATAGACGGCGGCGGCATAGTGGGCGAGTTCATCCTGCTCGTGCTGCCGAAAGCGCAGCCGCTCCGGGTTGATGCCGAGGTCCGTGTACCACCGCATCCGCTCGTTACGCCAGTATTCCAGGGACGCAAAGCCGTCCTCAGGCCGCACAAAATATTCCATCTCCATTTGTTCAAATTCACGGGTACGGAATATGAAGTTTCCAGTTGTAATTTCATTGCGGAACGATTTTCCTGTTTGCGCAATGCCGAACGGGACTTTCTTGCGCGTGGCCATTCGCACGTTCTCGAAATTCGTGAAGATTCCCTGCGCCGTCTCAGGCCGCAGGAAAGCGACCGCCGCGTCCTCTTCCACCGGCCCGAGGAACGTCTTGAACATGAGATTGAACTGCCGTGGTTCCGTGAATTCGCCCACAGCTCCACAGTCCGGGCACTTATTATCCTCGATGTGGTCGGCGCGTTGGCGGCGATGGCAGCTGCGGCACTCGACAAGCGGGTCCGTAAATCCGGCGACATGGCCGCTTGCCTCCCATACGAGGGGGCTTTGGATGATGGCGCTGTCAAGGCCGACGACGTCATCGCGCTCCTGCACCATCGCGCGCCACCATGCGTCGCGCACGTTGCGCTTGAGTTCCACGCCCAGAGGGCCATAGTCCCACGACGAGCCGATTCCGCCGTAGATCTCGCTGGCAGGGAACACGAACCCGCGCCGCTTGGCGAGCGACACGATCGTGTTCATATCAGTCAGCGTCGGCTCAATGGTCACGTGGTGAGGCCTCCATCACAATCAGGGTGAATACTGCGCGGCGGGCGGCGTTGGGAGTGCCAACGACGCTCAGCTATAAGGATACAGGAGGCAGGGTGATGAGGCGGGCTGGGTTAGGCGATGCGTGTTAGATTCCCGCCTACGCGGGAATGACGGATGGCGACGGTTGGGTAATCCCGTACCGTTCCGCCGCCAATCCAACGGTCTCCTGGATCAGATCGACCGGAATCACCGTGGCAAGTCCCGAGTTCTCTTGGACGATCAGCCTGGGAGTCCCGGTCTGCTCGCTCAGTGCCACGTCAACGAACGGCTGATAGGCAGCCACTACGCCAATCAACTTGGGATCCGGGCGCGTTTGGCCATACGAGAACATGGTTGGCTTGAGAATGACCGGGCCTCCGCTATTGCCCGGGAAGACAAATGAATCTATGAGGAATTCTTTGGAGCGACGCTCGTAGCAGTCTTGAATCCGGGCGATAACTCCCTGCCGCACAATCACGTAGTTCTGTTCAGCGCCGGCCAATCCAAGCGGAAAACCGAGCACATAGACTTCGTCTCCCTCCGAGACGGAGCCGCTCTTCATGGACTCCAGGCGTTCCGTCTGTGCGTTTCCAGTGAAGAACGCCATCTTCACGTCTTTCAGGCCTTGCCCAAGCGAGTCTATTAGCAGAACGGCAACATCCACATCCGGGTCAGGATGAAAGATCCAGTGATCATTCGGTCCGCCGTCATTCGGAGGCAAGGGCAGTATCTTGGGAGCAGTCCCGGCGAGCGCGTTGAAGCGAATCTGCGGGCTGCGTATCCCCTTCACAACGTGCCGATTCGTGACCAGGTAAACGTAATAACGGCCCTGATTCCCTGAGGGCTGCCCGTACAAGAAGCCGGAGGCGGCGTACCGTATGTTTCCGTCCTTATCGGGCGTGCCAAGCGCGACGACCTTGTCCATGAATGCGGGCGGGATCAGGGACATTCTGTTTTCTCCTCAGCAATCCGAGGCGGGATTTCTACTATCAATTATCGCAAGAGCCGCAAGAGTTTTCCTGCTTGGGGGAGAGATTCTTCGCTGCGCTCAGAATGGCAGACCGGATGGATTCCGGCGTTCACCAGAATGAGAGGATTGGGCGCTGCAGGGTTGCGCTGCGCAATGCGTTTCAGATTCCCGCATTCGCGGGAATGACCGGGGGCTAGTCCAGGCCGCGTTTGTCGAGGATCTTGTCGACCTCGCCTTCGCGGGCCTGGCCAATCATCTCCTTGACGCGATCAGGCATCTCGATGCCCGCCTCGTCCATGCGCTTCTCAGCCCATCGCCCGATATTAGACGGGTCGCGCCAGTAGTCGTAACCGGGGGCGTCGGGGTCACCGGAGGCCTCATGTCGAGAGGCGGTGGAGCGTACGTAGGCGGCGCGGGACATGACCTTCTCAGTCTTGGTGGAGCCGCAGTGGGCGCATTCCTGCTCCGTGGGCAGTTCCTCCGGCATGACCTTATAGAAGGTACTGGAACGTTTGCCGCACTCGTTGCAGGTGTATTCGTAAATGGGCATTGTGTCACCGCCCTCTCTGCCACGCTCTCATATCGCCCTTAATCGTACCCGTCATCGAAGTAGCCGTCATCCATCCCATCGTAATCGTCATCACTCGGCGCGTCATCAAAGGCGGAGAGGCGGTCATAGTCCCGGTAGAGGTCCTGCCGGGAGCGGACGACGGCAACGCGTGAGACTTTGCGACGCAGAGATGTGCCGTCGCAGTGACGACAGGTCGGATCGCCGATAGGCGCGGAGACGGAGCGCGTGAACACACTCGTATCCCGCCCGCAGTCCTCGCATTTGAATTCATAGATAGGCATGGCCTGGTCAGTCTAACAGAGGGGCGGACGTCAGCTCGCATCCTCAACGGCGTTCTTGTGCCAGGTGAGTCGCATCAACCTGCCCCGCCGGTCAAAGACAACGGCAACCACATCGATGCGCGTGTTCTCAGGCAATTTCTCTGCTTCGTGGTGCTGCCGGTATATCGCAATGAGACGGGCAAGGCGGGCGGCCTTGGCGGGAGTGACGGACTCCTCCGGGGTGCCTACGTTGGGCGTGGAGCGGCTGCGAACCTCGACGGCCACAAGCGTCTCGTCGATCAAGCCAACAATATCAAGTTCCCCCGCGCGGTAGCGGACGTTCTCCGCCAAGATGTGAAAATCCTCGGATTCAAGGCGGCGGCGGGCAAGGCTTTGGGCGTGCAGCCCGCGCCTGGAACGGGTGGTTGGGCCTGTCTGTCGATCCTTGTTCTGCACGGCTTGGTCCTATGCGTATCCCTTATACTAATGTGGCCATTGCGCCGTATTCAGCCAGGAGGAAATATTGGGCGAAGATTTTACCCATTCGGCTGTGGTTCTCGCCATGCAACTGGGCATTATCCTTGTTGCCGCCAAGCTTGCGGGCGAGTTCGCGGAGCGCGTTCTGCGACAACCGGCGGTCATTGGGGAGTTGGTAGCGGGCATCATCATCGGCACTGTGGCGATACACGGGTTCGAGCCGTTCGGCTTCGAACGCCCTGCTCTTTTCGAGCCGATTTTTGAAACACCGGAGGAGGGGGCGGTCATTCCCGTCCCCAAAACACTCTTTATATTTGGGCAAGTGGCGGCCATCATCCTGCTGCTTGAGACCGGACTGAACACTGATCTCAAGGCGTTCCTGCGGTTCGTGCCCCAAGCGAGTCTTGTGGCCATTGGCGGCGTGGTTGTCCCGTTCGCGCTCGGCGCGTACGCGACGGTCCTGTTCGGCTTTGCAGATTCCATCTTCTCGGCCCCTGCCCTGTTCGTGGGAACCATCATGACCGCAACCTCCGTCGGCATCACAGCTCGCGTTCTGGACGACTTACGACGCCTGGACTCGCCGGAGGGCGTGACCATCCTGGGCGCTGCTGTCGTGGATGACGTGCTCGGGATCCTGATTCTAACTGTTGTTGTGGGCGTGACGGCAGGCGAGTCCATTGAGGCAGCCACAGAGGCGGCTTCGTTTGAGTGGACCGAGGTGGCAGTCGTCGGCGCCAAGGCGATTGGCTTCTGGCTCGTGCTGACGGTCGGTGGAATATTGGGCGCGAAGTACATTGTCCGCGCGATCAACAGCGTCCGTGTGGAGGGCGCGGCAATCGCAATCGTATTCGGCATCGGGCTATTTGCGGCAGCGTTGGCAGAGATGTTCGGGCTGGCGATGATTATCGGCGCGTATTCCGTGGGGTTGGCCCTGTCACAGACCGAACTACGCAATCAACTCCATCAGCCGTTGAACGGCCTCTACCACGCGATGGTGCCGATTTTCTTCGTCGTGATGGGCGCGATGGTCGACATTCAAGCCATGGTTGATGCTCTTGGATTCGGGCTGATCATCGTCGTGCTGGCCATTATCGGTAAGGTGGCAGGATCCGGCATTCCGGCCCTGGCAGCGGGATTCAGCCGCATCGGGGCATGGCGCGTGGGCGTGGGGATGGCGCCGCGCGGCGAAGTGGGGCTGATTGTGGCGGGCATCGGCGTATCACAGGGCCTGATTGGGCAGGATCTTTTTGGCGTAGCGATCCTGATGACGATTGCGACGACGCTCATCGCACCCGCCGTGCTGGTGCCCGCGTTCCGCAACAACGCCCCGGGCTTGCGCAGGGAGCAGACGGCCGAAACGCGTAGTTAGCAAATCAGCCTGTGCTCATGCGTTACTACATGGCGAATGAGCAATCCCCAGCGAGAGGTCGATTGGCTAAGGATGTGTCCTCCTCCTGGCTCAGATATTGAGCCGTGGAGAGTATGATGATGAAGCGTCGGCAGGACGAATCATGCCCCTGTAGCTCAGTGGATAGAGCACCAGCCTCCGGAGCTGGTGGCCCGGGTTCGAGTCCCGGCAGGGGTATTTCGTTATGCCAATAACGGGAACGGCGGCGAATAGTGGCCTACGTGCCATTGGTCAGGGTACTGACGAACAGGGCAAATGCACTTGAAGCGCCCACTTCCTGTTCCGTAGCTTGCGGCGGTAATCCTTCACTGTGATACACGCACTGGCCAAGCTGCATTATCTCAAAACCGGCTTGCGTGGTCAGTCATCAAGGAGGCCGTTCCGGACTGCCAAGACTACAATCTCCTGCTTCGAGGAAACACCCATCTTCACCTGGATGGTGTAGATGGCGTTTCGGATGGTAACCGGCTTGACTCCCCTTGCCTCTGCGATGGTGACGTATGACATACCTCGGCAGAAAGATACAAGTATCTCCTTCTCTCTCGGGGTCAGGTCGAACTCTCCCTTCGATTGTGTCTCGCTCCGTATCCTGTCAAAGACCCTCCTTACCACTTCGGTCGGCATGCGCATCTCATCATCAGCCGCGCCCTTCAGCGTACTCAGGAGATTGTCCACGCCGGACACTTTCTGAAGATAGCTCGCCGCTCCGGCGGCCATCGCCTCTATCACAGCGTCCGCCTCGGTCGAGGCGGTCAGCATGATCACCCTTGTATCGGGGAGAGATTCCATGATCTCTCGGCATGCCTCCACTCCGTCCTTCTTGGGCATCATGACATCCATGATGATTACGTCGGGTGAGAGTTTGGACGCCGCTTCCACTGCCTCCACTCCGTCCCTGGCCTCCCCCACCACCTCGAACTCCTCGGACCGCTCCAACATCGACTGAAGACCTTCCCGCACGATCGAATGGTCGTCCGCAAGCAGCACCCTTATTCGACGAGTCTCAGTTGACAACGTATCTCCCCTTTCCACCACGTTCCAATGGCACCAAACAAGTCACTCTCGCGCCCCCGGTCAAGCCTCTGGCCTCAACGACAAGGCGTCCGCCCAGACGCTCAGCGTCCGCCCGCATGTTTGCGAAGCCGTGGCCCCGTTCCTCGTAGTCATCCGGAAGCCCCGCCCCGTCGTCCGACACCGACAGTCTGAGTTCATCCCGTCTGAAGTCGAGGTCGACCAACACGCGGCTCGCCCCGGCATGACGGAAGGCGTTGGCAAGTGCGTTATGCGCTATGGTAAACAGCCGACTCTTTGCCTCAACCGAAAGTGGCGGCTCTGCACCGTTCTGCCTCAGCTCCGCCTCTATCGATGTGATGGATCTGAACGTGGCAACGTGCGAGTCCAGGGTCCAGCCCAGTTCCCGGCCATCGAAGATGCGACCCATGTCGATTGGGCGCCTCAGCTGCCAGACGGCAGTCTTGCAAAGCTGCGATGTCGCTTCCAGTCTGGAGGTGAGCTCCTCGTTCGAGTTTCCGGCAACCTGCTTGGCTGCGTCTATGCCCAGGCCGATCATGTACGCCGTCTGCGCGGCCGTATCGTGAATCGCCTGGGAAAGCTCGATCCGCTCTCGTTGCAGCGCCCCTTCCCTTTCGATCGCCTCCCTCGCCCTGCGCCGTTGGAACCGAGTGATGAAGTTGATCACAAGAACTACCCCGAACATCGCAATCACTCTTATATAGAGCGCCTTCTCATCGATCACATCGAAGGTGAGACCCGACCCGTCGGTTAGAATCACGCCGACATAAATGGAGGAGGCGACCGTGGTCCAGGTGAGATTCAGTAGAGCGGAAGTGAAGACGGCAGCGAAGATGGCAAGCGCGGGATAGTAGCCGACGAACCAGATTGAGTCGTACCCCAGATCGACGACGGTGACCGTGATCAGTGCTAGATCCAACGCGCTGAGGACAATCATGTGACGCCACGTCACTCGACGCTTGGTAAGCAGACGGTAATGCACATGGGCGTTGAGGGTGGCCACTGAGACGTGCATGAGCATGACCGAAATGGTCTGGCGTAGGGATTGGAAATAAGTGAACTCGGATTCGTGGGCAAGAGTGGTTATGGCGCCGACCCAGAGGAACCAGCGAACCCACACCGCAATATTGGCTGCGTACGATACCTCGTCCGGGTCGAGCCAGAGCATCTGAAAAACCCGCGCCCGCACTGCACCGAACACTTCCTTCATCGAGTACAGGCCCCTGGTTTGGCGAGGTGCCTGAAGCATGTTCTCTCCTGTAAGTGTGTGAACGCGTAGAGTGTTTGGCGGTCACGACAGTGTGTAGTTGGCCACTAATCTAGCCATTTGCGTTTATGTCAGCAAGAGTGAAAAGTTGCAGAAACACTCTCTCTCAGAGCAAACAAAGTGTTGCCTAGAGAGTGTGATTCGGCACTTACCAGATCGATGCAGAATGCCTAGTGTTATTTGGGCATTGAACTCACTGACAGGGAGTCGGCATGCGTACGTTCAGCATGGCACTGGTTCTTACTGCGGTGCCACTTGTCATCGCGCCCGTACTCTTATTGTCGTCCATTGACCCCTCAGAAGCTGCTTTGGCTTTCGAGGCCCCATATTATTTCGCCTTCCTGCTAATCATCTTTCTTATGATTGCCTGCTCGACCATCGCCACGATTATCGGCGGGGCACTAATGGCAAGAGGACGCTCCGCTCGCGGCGTATTCTTCGGCCTTGGAGTGGGCGTGATGTTGGGAATGGCGTCTTGCACCGCATCCTTCAAGACGTGGTTTTGGGCTGACTGAGGAGAATCGTGGCGTCATCACCTCCAGCCATACCTGGACACTTAGACCTCCGGCCAGCCCACGAGCGTTGGGGGTGTCGCCAAGACAACCGGCGAGTTACAGTCGCCCACGGTCCGCACGGGCGTCTACGCTGACTGGAACATGGATCCGGACGGTGAGGGCACTGCATAGCCCTGTGATGGGCGCCGGATTAGTAACTTGTGTGAAGCGAATTCTTCCACAAATCCTCGGACTTCATCATGTCCAGTGAGGCATTCGGAATGTCAAGACCCAAGCTGAGTCTGGCTGTTGTTGGCACGGCACTACTGATCCTGCTCGTCGCCGGATGCTCCGACGAGGCAACATCAACGCCGATGCCCACCGCCACCCCTTCACCCGCGCCGACGGCAACTCCTGCACTCACTTCGACCCCGGCGCACACTCCTATACCATCACCAACCCCCACAGCAACGCCATCACCGACCCCCACGCCGACACCGTCACCGCCCGACCTGGTGGTAGATCTGCTAACAGTAAGCGGCAGAGACTTTATGGGAGGCCAGTCCTTCACGCTGAGCGCCACTGTGCGGAACGAGGGGCCCGGGGCATCGAGCCCCACCACGCTACGTTACTACCGCTCCACCGACTCAACCATCTCGACCGAAGATGACGAGGTGGACTCGATCCTGGTGGCAAGGCTGGAGGCATCCGCAAGCAGCACTGAGTCGATACTCACGGTTACGCCGCCTTCGCCGGGCACATACTACTATGGTGCCTGCGTGGCGCCCGTACCCCACGAGTCCAATAGGACGAACAACTGCTCCTCCTCCGTCGCCGTGACCGTGCTTCCACCTCCACCCGATCTGACGGTGGTCGAGCCAGCAGTGAGTGATAGCAACCCAATGCTAGGTCAGACCCTGGTACTGAGGTTCTCCGTGCGGAACCAGGGTGCATGGGTATCTGGTCCCACCACGCTGCGCTACTACCGTTCTACTGACGCGACTATCACGTCCACAGATACTGAAGTGGGGACGGACCAGATTCACAGACTGAATCCATCTGATAGTGGCGCCGAATCAATCCTTACGCATGCGCCGCCCACTCCGGGCGTGTACTACTATGGCGCATGCGCTGAGCCGGTATCGGGTGAGTCTGACACGACCAACAACTGCTCCGCTGTAGTGACTGCAAGGGTTTCGGAGTTCAATACGGATAACCTGCCGTGGATCGCGGACGGCGCCACCAACGCCGAACGGCGGGCACTGTTCCGCATTGGGGAGCTCGCCCAAATAGACCGGTCGATGTCTCAGCGAGTAGCGGGCTCACTGTGGCTTTCCGACGGGGTCACGCACGATGAGTTGGATGTGCTCAGTCTGGTCTCCCGCCTAGCCAGTACCCGCCTTGACGAGGCGGTGCTGGTGACGACCATTCCGGATCAGACCGGGCAGCTCATGCAAGACACCATGTCCAGTCTGTGGAAGATTCGCTCCAACCATCCCAGCCGGGCGCAGCGGCTCATGCGAGAGCCGTGGGTGGAGGACGGGCTGACCGCCGAGGAGGCTGCGCTGATCGTCACGATAGGAAGCGCCATAGTTTCGCAGGAGTTCTTCGATGAGATGGTGCGGGGCGGCGTGGTGTGGTCGGAGACGATCGATCTTCCCCTGGCGGGCGAAGTGGACCTCTTCGCGGTCGGGCGGTCGGAGGACGAGCTGCATACTGTGCTGGACGCTATGGTTTTCGCCACCGAGCACTTGGAGGAATTCATGGAAGTTCCGTGGCCGAAGTCCGATGTCATCCTTTTGCTGGAAAGCGAATTCCAGATAGCCGAAAGTGATGCGGCTGGAGTGAATAACGGATCACGCGCGGCAATCAAATCAGCCTCCCGCAAGAGGGTACTGTATCACGAGATGGCACACTTCTATTTTGGTGGAGGAGGAGCACGTACTCCGGAATGGCTTACCGAGGGCGCGGCGGAATTCTTGATGAGCTACGCCGTTCTGAAAGAGGCTGATCTGGAAATCTCTTTCTATGAGGAGTACATCTCTTCAAAGGTACGGATATCCGACGATTGCTTTTCCGTGAGCACGATGAATGTGCAGGAGTGGATCACGAGTGGATTGAGTGTAGTGGAGGATGGGCGAGTTAATACCTGCCCATATCGCTTGGGCCTTCACTTCCTGACCGGATTGCACCACATCTTGGGGCACGAGGTGGTATTGTCCGCTCTGCGGGAATTGTACGAGACCAGCAGGAGCACAGAGGCGACGGAGGACAAGATTTACCAGACGTTCTTGAAGAACACTCCGCAATCAAAACGGGATGACTATCGCTTTCTCTATAACTGTCTTCATGGCAGGCCGATACAGGGCTATACCCCACCACCCAAGGACGCGCCCTCAAGTGAAGTGAGGAACGCATTAGTCGCGCTCCATCATGCCACCAACGGCGCGTCGTGGAAGAACAGTCAGAACTGGTTGAGCGACAGTCCCCTGGACCAATGGCACGGGGTACTCACCGACTGTGACGGTTCTGTCGTTGCACTAGACCTGGGGGGGAATCAGTTGAGCGGACCGATACCGACAGAACTGGGGAGCCTCGCTGACCTGAGGCATCTGTCGCTCCGCGATAATCAGTTGAGCGGGACGATACCGACGGAACTGGGCAATCTCGCCAAGCTGCAATTCCTGTCTCTCGGTAACAACGAGTTGACAGGGGAGATACCGGCGGAGCTTGGCAGTCTTGCCAAATTGCAAGCGCTGGGGCTTTGGTCTAACCAGTTGAGTGGAGAGATACCGGCGGAATTGGGCAATCTCGCCAAGCTGCAATCTCTGAGACTTTCACACAATCAGTTGACTAGCGAAATACCGACCAGGCTGGGCGATCTCATTCATTTGGAAGACCTGAACCTTAGTGGTAACAAGCTGAGCGGGACGATACCGACGGAACTGGGCAGCCTTGCCAACCTGACGCATCTGTTACTCTCCACGAACCGGTTGAGCGGGCCCATCCCGCCAGAACTGGGCGGCCTCGCCAACCTAACGCACCTGTCGCTCTTCGGAAACCAGTTGAGCGGGATGATACCCTCCGAACTGGGCAATCTCGCCAAGCTGGAAGTGCTGTGGCTTGGCCACAACCGGCTAAGGGGATGCATACCGGCCAAGTTGCTCGCCATCACGGGCGAGCGCGATAATAACCAAGCTGACAACGATCTCGTTCGCCTCGGCCTGCCTTTCTGCGACTCCTAGTTGCAGCAATGCTCTCGTTTGGAGCAAACACATTGGCGCCTTGCGAGTGTGATTCGGCACTTACCAGTTCAATGAAGAGTCTCTAGCGTTTGCATGTGCAGATATCCAAGGAGAATCACCCGCCTATATGAGACCGCCATACAGATTCGTGCTGCAATTCTCAGTCGGGAAGACCTGAGCTGGTGGTCACTATGCCCTTGAGAATCATCCGTGGGCCTGTCCTACAGTACTAGACCCGCAAAGACGTTACGCTCCTACCCGCCCCGTTTCCTCTTACCAAACGCCACTTTCAACTCAACCTTCAATAGGAAGGTTCGCAATACAGTTCGCCCAGGGGTACTCCTTGCTCCGGTTTGGCTTTCTCAAACTCACCACGAGACCAGGGACTAAGTGAAGCCAGGCTCTCGTAAGCTGTCGGGGACGCGTAATCGTCAGGATCTACCCGCAGAACTCCAATTCAGTCTGCTGCCCTCGCTGCGGATTCACAGCCAATTCGCTCAGGTACATGAGTGGTTTCGGAATGCAGCCCTCAAGCCTGTTCCCATCAACCCATATACGCCACATACCTGGCATCTCGCCAATCCATGGGGGGATCGAGCCGGTAATCTCGTTGTCAGAAATGATAAAGCTCTGCAGGCCCTTCAGATTCCTGAACTCGGCCGGTATTGGTCCGCTTAATTCATTGCCCTGCAGGGACATATAGAGCAGCTTCTCGAGATTGCCGAGCTCGGTCGGGATAGGGCCGGTTAGTCGATTGTGGGAGAGGTCCAAATACAACAACTCCTCCAGGCTTCCTATCCAGGACGGAATGGAGCCAGAGAATTCATTACCCGAAAGGAGGAGCCATCCAAGGCTGCTCATCCGGGCAATTTCGGGCGGGATCGGTCCGGTTAACTCGTTCCCGCCGAGAGACAGATAGGACATGTCTTCCAATTGAGCCAGTGAGGACGGAATGGGGCCGGTCAGCTCGTTATTTCTAAGGTCAAGCGACCTTAGACTCCCAATTTCAACCACTTCTCGCGGGAATGAACCGCTAAGTGCATTATCCCTCAGATCAAGATTCGACAATCTATCGAGATCTGTAATTGACTCCGGGATAGGGCTCGTAATGCTGTTGTGTGAAAGCTCCAACTCCCTTAGGTTCTCCATGTTGCCGATGACAGCCGGAATGCGACCGCGCAGCCCGCAGTTCGAAAGCGTCAGTTTTTCCAGTCCTGTCAGCCTCGTCAATGCGACGGGGAATAGGTCATCCAACGGATTCTGTGACAGGTCCAGCAATTCCAGGCTCGTGAGATTTGCCACTTCACTCGGGATTGGAGTTGTCAGCTGGTTGCGAAATAGAAACGCGGTCTCAAGGCTGGACAGATTGCCGAATTCCGGAGGAAGGACACCGCTCAGTTGATTGGCTGTCAAACTGAGAAACTGCATCTGCGCCAGGTTGCCGATCTCAGGGGGGATGTGGCCCACAAGGTTGTTGTTGCCCAGCCGTAGTTCAATAACACGCCGCCCCCCGTCACTCTTCACGCCATGCCATGTCCCAATCGGAGTATCGCTGAGCCAGTTGCTCTTGTTGTGCCAGTTATCCCCGCCCGTTGCGTGATAGAACGCGATGAGCGCCGGTCGATCGGATACTGGAACCCCGGCGATGCTGTTGCCGTCGAGATTAAGGACATGCAGGTCTCTGAGTTTCTCGATTTCCGAAGGGAACTCGCCCGTCAGCAAGTTGTTTGAGAGATCCAGAACGTTCAGGTTGGAGAGGTTTGCCAGTTGCGTAGGCACGGAGCCTGTCAACTGATTGGTAGCCAGGTGCAGTTTTCTGAGGTTGAGGAGGTTTTGGAATTCGGGAGGGATCGGGCCGGACAGTCTGTTCTGCGAGAGATTGAGGACGTGCAGAGCGAGCATATTTGTAAGCTCAATCGGTATCGACCCCGTCAACATGTTTTGGGACACGTCCAGCGTCTCAAGGTTGGTCAGATGGACTAGCTCGGTCGGTATTGAGCCAGTGAACTCATTGTCGGACAGATCCAGCACTCGTAAGTCGCTCAGGTTGACCAGATTGGGTGGGATTGGGCCGCTCAGTGTATTGCCTCCAAGCAGCAGGTCTTCCATCTTGGTCATGTTGCCAAGCGCAAGCGGAATTGGCCCCCTCAGTTCGTTGTCGGCGAGATCCAACAGCTCGATCTCGGACAGGAAGGCAAGATCAGGGGGAATGCGCCCTACCAGTCGGTTCCCGGCAAGCCTGAGGTGGATCAGCCCAGTTAGATTGGCAAGGTTCTGCGGGATTGGACCGGTCAACTCGTTGCCTTCAAGGTCCAGTGTCTCCAACTCTGTGAGATTGCCGAGTCTGCCTGGAATCCGCCCAGTCAGTTGGTTGGAGCCAAGCCACATTCCTCTGAGCCTGGTGAGGTTTCCAATCTCGGGTGGGAGCTCGCCGGACAATCCGTACTCCTGCAGATAAAGTCTGCCAACCCGCCCGTCCCCGTGGGTTGTAACACCGGACCAGGTTCCCATTGGCTCGTCACTCAGCCAGTTCTCTTTGTGCAGCCAGTTTTCACCCCCCGTCGCCTCGAATAAGGCAACAAGAGCGGCGCGGTCCGTTTCGATTGACGGCACCGGCGTGGCGGTCGGCAAGGGAGTGGGTGTGGGAAGACTGGTTGGAGTTGGAGTGGGTAAGACCCTGGGCGTTGGAATTGGCGTTGAGGTGGGCAGCGCCAAGCCCGGAATTGGCCCGGCTGTCGATCCGGGAGTGACAATGGCTGTCTCTTGCTCGATACGGTCGCAGGCAACCGTCAGCACAAAGGCACTGAGTGTGAAAAGGGCAACGGTTCCCAGCTGCTGAAGACGTCGTTTATCTGTAAAGAAGCCCATGCTCATGGATCCTTCCGGCAGAACGGCAATGTTTCCGTGTCGCCCTCCTGCGGACTGACAACCAACACATCAATAGTCGCCAGGGTCTCCGGAACACAACCCTCCAGATGGTTGCCCTCTACTCGCAACTCTGCCAGTTTCGGAACTTCACCGTATCGGGCCGGGATAGTCCCCCTCAACCGGTTTTCCGAAAGCAGCAATGACTCCAGATTGAAATGGCCCCCAAGCCAGGGTGGGATCCGGCCGGTCAACTGGTTTCTTGAGAGATCTACGTGGCGTAATCGATCTGTACGTATCCCGGCAGGGATGTCGCCGCTCAATCGGTTATCCGAAAGGGCCAGCGTTTCCAGTTGCCAAAGGCGCTCCAGTTCCGGAGGGATCGAACCCGTTAGATCGTTGTTTGACAGGGAGAGGAAGGTCAGACGTGAAATGTTACCAAGTTCTGTCGGGATGGGGCCTTCGAGACGATTGCCGGAGAGGTCAAGGTGCACGAGGGCGTTGAGATGACCCAGCGGCGGAGGAATCGTTCCGGTGAGACTGTTATCAGAAAGGTCCAGGTGCTTGAGGTTCCGGAGGGCGTCAATAGTAGTTGGAATCTCGCCGGACAATCCATTGTCGGCAAGGTCGAGCCGCTTTAGACGATACAGATTTGCAAGCCTGGGAATGATGGGACCGGTCAGGCCGTTCATGGACAGATCGAGAGACTCCAGGTTGGTCAATACCCCCAGTTCTTCAGGAATCCACCCGGTCAGCTCGTTCCGGGAAAGGTCAAGGGACTTCAGGCGTTTCGCCGCGCCAAGCTCGGCGGGAATCTTACCGCTGAACCTGTTCCCGGACAGATCAAGCGTCAGTTCACTATCGGGAAGCGCAGTCGGCGCCTTGCCCCTGAGATCGTTATCCCGGAGATTCAGCGATCTCAATTTCCTCATACCGGCCCACTCAGGCGGCACGTTTCCAGTAAGACGATTGCCCGAAAGATCGAGCACGTTTATGAGGCTCATCTCTCCGAGTTCGGGGGGGAGTGGGCCTGACAAGTCGTTCATGGACAGGTCAACTTCTTCCAAGGACTGCATATCCCTGAATTCCACGGGGATGCCACCGGTGAGCTTATTTCCTGATAAGTCCAGGAATCGAAGGCTCAAGAACCTTTGAATTTCATTCGGAATGACCCCGCCAATATCGTTGTGAGAGAGATTCAGGGTGTGCAAAGTGCTTGAGTCAGGGAACTCCGAAGGGATACGTCCGGACAGGCTGTTCCGGGAGAGATTTACCGACTGGATGGCAGGGAGCTCGAGCAATGCAGGTGGAATGGACCCTGTCAAAGCGTTGTTGGACATGTCAATCGTAACCAGCTCCGACAGTCCGCCTATTTCATGCGGAATCTGGCCGGACAAGCGGTTCTCTTTGAGATTCATTGTTTGCAGCAAGTTCAGTTCCCAAAGTGATGTCGGGATCGACCCTGTTAGCGTATTCTCGCTGATGAAGAGGCCCTGCAGGTTTCGAAGATTGCCCAGTTCCTCTGGTATAGGTCCGGTGAGTTCATTGCCTCCAAGCTGCAGCGTTTCAAGGGCCGTCATCTCACCGATTTCAGGCGGAATAGGCCCGACAAGGGAGTTCCCGAATAGGTCCAATGTCTTCAGCTTCTGCATGCCGCTCAATTCAAGTGGGATTGGTCCCGTCAACCCGGCGTATCCCAGGTGGAGGTTTTCCAGGTTGGGGAAACTGATTACACCCCGGGGAAAGGGGATGTCCAACTCGTTTCTTGAAAGGGTTAGAGTCTTCAGGTTCTCCAGCTCGAAGAGCTCTTCGGGAAGAGGACCGTTCACTATATTGGAATAAAGGTTCAGCTCAGTGAGATTGGTTAACCTGCCAAGCGAACCTGGAATCGTTCCGTTCAGCAGGTTTCCGGAGAGATCCAATGAGGTGAGCTTGGTCAGATTGCCAAGCTCTTCCGGGATGGGACCTCCCAACCCGTCATGGGAGATGGTCAGACGTTCAAGGTTGGTTAGAGAGCCGATCTCCGGCGGGATTTCTCCCAACAAGCCGGTCGCGCTAAGGGTAAGCTCCTTCAGGTTGGTCAGGTTTCCAATCTCCGGAGGAATGGGCCCTCTCATCTCCCTGTTGCCGGCAATTGTGAGAGTCTGCAGGTGAGTAAGATTGCCAATTTCCGGCGGGATGCTCCCTGTAAGCTCCGCATTCACCAGCTCAAGCCCAATGACCCTATCATTCTCGTCGGTTGTCACTCCGTGCCATTTCCCTAAAGGGTCATCGCTCAACCAATTCCGTATGTCACTGTAGACACTCCCGCCCATCGCCCTATGAATGACGGCGAGCGCCACCCGTTCCGAGGCCAGGTGCGACGGCGGGACAACAATCGGAATCGGCGTTGGCCCGAGGTTCAACACAGGTGTTGCTGTCGGAACCGGCGTGGTTGGGGCACTCGGCGCGGGCAAAGGAATCGGCGTCGGGCTGGGCGCCGGTGTGTTGGAATCGGACTGGATATTCAACACGATGGGAGATGGAACAGGTTGCCGCGTGTTGGTGGGCGTGGAGAAGGAGCCTGGCCTCGGTGCCGCGTCGGCGCATGCTGTGCCCGTAATGGCGAAGAAAAGCGCAATCGTGACAACCGGTCGCAATCCCCTGCGCATCATAATCTGTTGGACGGATCATCGCCGCCGGGCACAACAGGTTTCATTGTTCGCAGCCTACTCCCCTCTCGGCATCCGGTATCCCACGCGGGGCTCGGTGAAGATATAAGCAGGCCTTTGGGTGTCCTCTCCCAGCTTGCGGCGGATTTTGTTCACGATGGTGCGCATGGGCCTCACGTCCCCGGCGTTCTTCGCACCCCAGACCCGAGCCAAAAGGCGCTCATACGTCACCACCTGCCCTGCATTGGCCGAGAGTTCGCCCAGCACGCGATACTCAGTCAGCGTGAGATGGACGGGATTTCCGGCAAGGGTTACCCTGCGCCCGGTGTAGTCGATGGTCAGGTTGCCCACCACGTAAGGCTCCGACGGCTCTGCGGCCGTCCGTCTGCGCAGGGCTGCCCTGATCCTCGCCGAGAGTTCCGTCGGGGAGAACGGCTTTACGACATAATCCGTGGCCCCCATGTCGAATGCCCTGGCAACCAGTTCTTCCCGTCCGTACGCAGACAGGAAGATGACCGGCACATCGGCCACATCGAGGATTTCCTTCATCAGCTCGATACCGTCCGTTCCCGGGAGCATCAGATCCAGAAGCGCAAGCTCCGGCCTACCCTTCTCCACGAGGCGCAGCGCCTCCTCCGGCTCTCCGGTGACGATCGGTTCGTAGCCCGACTTTGCAAGTGTGTCGCGGATGTAACGGAGATCGTTGGGGTCGTCGTCCACGGCCAGAACGCGCACCCGCTCCTCCACCCGTAGTTCACGCTGCGTTGAGGTCGGGGAAGATCTGTCGACCGCGCCGCTTCCGGAGTTTTCGACAGATGGAAGGGTGAAAGTGAAACGCGCCCCCATTCCCGGCCCGTCGCTCTCGCCCCAGATGCGGCCCCCATGCGCTTCCACTATGCCCTTACAGATGGCGAGGCCAAGCCCCGTGTCCCCTCCATGCTCCTCGGAGTTTGTCGCAGAGAACTTGCGAAACAGGTGCGGCAGCCTCTCCGCAGGGATGCCCCGCCCATCGTCGGCCACCGACATCGCAACGTGAACGCCATTCCACACAGCGGTCACCCTGATGAGGGATGACTCTGACGAGTTATCGGTCGCGTTGAACAGCAGATTGCTGAGCACCTGGACGATGCGCCGCCTGTCTGCCATCACCAGGGGCAGGTTCGGGTCAACGTCGATTGCGAGGTTGTTCCTGCCTCCTGCGGTGACAAAGGCGCTGCGTGCCCTATCCACCAGTACGGCCACCTCTGTAGGTTCCGGATTGACCGGCAGCGTTCCCGTCTCGATACGGGCCACGTCGAGCAGGTCTGCAACCAGCGCGTTCATGTGATCGGTCTGGTCCTCGATGATCCGAAGGAACTGGCGGACCACGGCAGGGTCGAGGTCCGTCTCCGCATCCATAATCGTAGAGACGGAGCCCTTGATAGAGGTCAGAGGAGTTCTCAGCTGGTGGCTCACCATCGCCAGGAAGTCAGCCCGCAGCCGCTCCAGTTCCTCCACGTCCGCCATGTCCTGCAGCGTGACGACGACAGACTCCACCGTATCTTCCTTGGAGAGGATGGGGGTGGCGTTGAGTAGTACCGTGACGCTCCGCCCGTCAGCGGCGCGCATGACAATCTCCTCGGCCCGTACAGTCTCTCCCGTGCTGAGGAGCTCGGCCATCGGGAACTCCCGCAGGGAGACCTCCCGTCCATCGGCCCGCCTGAAAGTCAACTCCTCCAACAACTGCTCGGGTGACTGCCCGGCATTCCGTATGGTGTCGATGATCCTCCGGGTTTCCCGATTGAAGGACTTGGGGGCCCCCGTCAACGCATCCAGGACGACCACGCCAACGGGAGACGTGTCTATCAGTGTCTCCAGGTCCGCCTTGGCCCGCTGCTCCTCCCGGTGCCGGCGGGCGTTGGCGATGGCCATCGCCGCCTGCGAGGCAAAAAGAACCAGGGTCTCCTCGTCCTCTTGCGTGAACTCCTTTCCATCCGCCCCGTGAGCCACATAGATGGTGCCGACCGCGACGCCCCTGTGGCGAATCGGGGCTACCAGCAGGGAGGTCACCGGTACGGAGGGCACGAACTCAGGCATGTTCAGTTCTCTCAGGTGGCCCTCGATATCCGGGACCCGCAGGGGCTCGGCAAGGCTGCTGAGGTATTCGAAGAATCCCGGCCCTTCCGGCATGTCCCAAAACCCCTGGTGCTCCTCCCGGGTCAAGCCGGAGACGATGAAGTCGGGTATATGCCCAACCTCATTAAAGACGGTGATCGCCCCGTAGCGCGAGGAGGTGAGAGATCGCGCCTCGTCCACCACCTCTTGCAACACCGTGTCGAAGTCCAGGTCTTCGTTGATGCGGAGTCCGGCCTCGCTCAGGCGGGATAGGCGGTCACGGAGGGCCGCGTTCTCTCGGTCTCGCTCATCCTGTCGGCTCAAATCGTCACTCCGATTGGCTGCCTGGTCCGACCAGTGCAGTCCGCGGCATTCCACGCTGGCGGGGGCAATTATGCTGTATTTGCCTGATAGTTACAAGAAGTCACAGAAAATCAGTCAGATAGTTACAGAATGGTTATATCTAAATGGTATAGTACCACGCAGCTTGGTTCGCAGTAGCAATGTCGGGAGGTGCCCTCTTTGGCCCTTGCACTGCGAAAGCGTTTGCCTCCAACAACGTCAAATCCGGCGGCAACCGCCTTGACTGAGACGTCTCAGAACCGCTGCGCCTTTGAGCGCCCAACTTACACCCGTTTCCACACCCGCTCATTAGCCCTGCGCAGCCCCCGCATCCCGACACGGGGGCTGCCAGTGTGAGCCGCCCGCGCTTACGCCGATGACCGCGGCGCGATAATAACGTGTCAGTTCTCTCCCTTTATCTGTGCCGCAGATGCTTGGCACAGGTCACCATCTGTGGCCGGCCTTGCCGCAAGCGGATGCCCGGATGAGACATCTGGCAATCCTGCTCAGCCTCGCTGTGCTGGTCATCCTGAGCGGCTGCGCTCGGGACGCGCCCTCTCCCACCCCGCCGCCAACGACTGAGATTATCCCGACTGCGACGCCAAACCTGACCCCTGCCTCGACGCCGTCTCACATACCAACGCCCGCGCCCACGCAGTATTCTCCCGCTCAGACAATTGTAGAAGCCACAGCCACTCCGATACCCAAGCCAACGGCAATGCCTGATCCTGATCTAAAGGAAACTCCAACTCCGACACCCAAGCCGGCGGCAATGCCTGGTTCTGATCCTAAGGAAACTCCGGCGCCCACGCCCGAGGAGGCGGCCCGCGCAGCCCTGTCGCAGCTATTGCCGTGGTACGACAATCCGCCCTACCCGCTTGCCGTCCTGCCCATCCTCGAGGTCTGGCTCAAGGACGCCGAGCTTGGCCGGAAGCTTGCCAACGCGCCGTGGATCCGGGACGGCCTCGGCCCGCTGGAATCGAGCGCCGTCTACGGCCTCCAGTATCTCTACGATTGGGACCCTGCCCTGGCGCGCCGGATGTTCGCCCACAGCGTGGAGGAGCCGGCGCGGACGATCAATGTCGATGTCCTCTACGCCCTCGGCGACATGTCGTGGCAGTACCCGGACAGCTTCAGACGGCTGCAGGTGCAGGAGTGGTTCGCCGACGGCCTCTCGTTGGAGGAGCGGGCGTTCATCATCGTCCTGGCGAAGATCACCAATGATGACGCAATCTATACCGACCTGCTGGAAGAATGGTTCACCGAGGCACGCGCCGTGGATCTGCCGCTGAGCGGCTCCGTCGGCCTCTGGGCCTTCGGACACGAAGCGATAACGGGTGATATCCTCACCGCCGCCGCGGACGGGGCGCTGGCCGCCGAGCGCGTGATGGCCAGCCCGTTCCCGGTCACGGACATCATCATGCTCCAGGTCAACGTGGAGAATTACGAGGGCTACGGATACGGAGGGAAGAATTTCGTGGACTCCATCGTGCTGTCCACAGGCAGTAACTGGCCGGATACAGCCCACGCCGGCCTCATCTATCACGAGGTTGCCCACTATCACCTGGCATTCGAGATCGGACCGCACTGGCTGTTCGAGGGCGGCGCCAACTTTGTGACGGCTTACCGGCAGGCGTGGGACGGCTCCGAGGACTGGGAAGGCGGGGTGCCGCTGTTCGAGGGCAATGAGTACGCGGGCAGGGTCTGGTGCGTGAACAACGGCGTTGCCACCATTGCCGACCTGGCGGAGCCCGGTGAATACGCGGAATCCTGCGGTTACCACCTCGGCCAGTACTTCCTGACCCACCTGTACGACGTCATGGGACTGGTCGCGTTCTCATCGGCGATGCGGGAGTTCTATGAGCGC
>DAOUKW010000076.1:0-14591 GCA_034420915.1 Dehalococcoidia bacterium | reverse complement strand
ACGTTCAATGACGCCGCAGGCTACACGAGCGCCCGTATCGGCCTCCCCCGCCCCATACGTGTCCGGCTTCTCATGCACGATGATTGCGGAGCCGTCGGCATCGAAGAGAGAGTGATCCCTCTCGGTGTCCAGCGTGACACCACTGGTAAGAAAGTCAGCGCGGGCGGAGCCGTCAGCCGCCGCGTAGATATTTGGCAAGTCGCCGCCGTGCGCCGCGCCGGACGACCTGCGCCAGCTGGAATGAACAAAGCCGTGTTCGACATCCTCAGGATTGAAATGATCGCCGGCCGCATCGAAATCGGGTGTACACGCGCCCACCGAATGGATAATGAATGCGTGACCGCCCGGCGAAAGTCCGTCCACCGTGGCTGCCACCAAGACGCCGGATGCCGTCTGCAGAAACGTTACGGAGCCGACCGACTCGCCGTCCGGGGAAATGAGGGCGGCCGTAGCCCTCGCTCCCACATCGCGGGGAGCCTCCTCACCGGACGACCGGTAGATCAGAAAAATGACGACCGCGAGCAGGACGACGATGACCGGCAGCAAGGCAACCGACGATTTCAAGGCCTGAGGCATCGATCTTACCTCTCTCCAACGCCTGGGACTGTTCCCTTCCAAAATGCCGACCCGGTATCTCAATAATACTTCGTAATCCTCTTCATCATCCCAACATCCGCGGCATTCCCCCCGTTCACGCCGAGTCTGTCGAAGGGTACTGCCCACCGCGCCTATACTTGTCCCATGACCAATCCGACGACAGAACAGGCAAACAGCGGCGGCGCAACCCGCCTCTTCCGCGTCGCCCTCGCCCAGGTGAACCCCACCGTCGGCGACATCGACGGCAATACCCGCCTGATCATCGACCACATCCACCGCGCCCGAGAAGCGCAGGCGGACCTCGTCGCATTCCCGGAACTCTGCATCACCGGCTACCCGCCGGAAGACCTCCTCTACAAGGACTCATTCCTCGCCGCCGCCGCCGACGCCCTCAAAGAGATCGTCGAGGCCTCCACCGGCATCACCGTCGTCGTCGGCATCCCCGAACGCGCCACACACCCCCCCGCCCTCTATAATGCCGCCGCCGTCATCCACGACGGCAAGCTAGTCGACATCTACCGCAAGATCTTCCTCCCCAACTACAGCGTCTTTGACGAAGAGCGCTACTTCGCCTCCGGCGATGTCTGCCCCGTCTATGAGATCGGCGGCGCCCGCATCGGCGTCAACGTCTGTGAGGACATCTGGTTCGAGCACGGCCCCACCAACGTCCAGAAAGCCGCCGGCGCGCAGATCATCGTCAACATCAACGGCTCCCCCTACTACCGCGGCAAGCGCGCCGTGCGGGAGGCCATGCTCAGCGACCGCGCCGCCGCCAACGGCGTCTTCCTCTGCTACGTCAACATGGTCGGTGGCCAGGACGAGCTCGTCTTCGATGGTGCGAGCTTAATCTTCGACCCGAACGGCAAGACGATTTCCGCGGGCCGACAGTTCGAGGACGATCTTCTCATCGCTGACCTGCCGTTCGTCGAGGCGGATGCCGCGCCCCAAACCGCGAAAGTCGACGAAAAAGACCTTAAAAAAACGAACGTGTCACACTCGATTGTGATTTTTGTATCAAATCAGCCGGAGCAGGGGTCGGACCGCAAATCCCTATCTGAAACGCAGCATGATGACCCCATGCCAACCCCCATGGGACCCGTCGAAGAGGTCTATAACGCTTTGGTCAAGGGAACGCAAGATTATGTTCGAAAAAGCGGCTTCTCGCAGGTCGTCATCGGCCTCTCCGGGGGCATCGACTCCGCCCTTACGGCCGCCGTCGCAGCCGATGCCCTCGGCCCCGAAAACGTCCTCTGTGTCTCAATGCCATCCAGGTACACAGCAGACAGGAGCGTCACGGACGCGCAGGCCCTCTGTGAGAACTTCGGCATCGGCTTTGAGGTCATCGCAATCGAGGACATGGCCACGGCCTACCGGGACGGCCTCTCGCATCTGTTCGAAGGCACGCAGGAAGGTGTCGCCGAAGAGAACCTGCAGGCCCGCGCCCGCGGCAACATCCTCATGGCCATCTCAAACAAGTTCGGACGCATCGTGCTCGCCACCGGCAACAAGAGCGAATACGCCACCGGCTACGCCACCCTGTACGGCGACATGGCGGGCGGCTTCGCCGTCATCAAGGACGTGCCCAAGACGTTGGTGTACGAACTCGCCAACTGGCGCAACGAGCAGGCCGGGCGAGACATCATCCCGCAGGAAATCATCGACCGCCCCCCCACTGCCGAGCTACGTGAGAACCAGCTCGATGAGGACTCCCTGCCGCCCTATGACGTGCTTGATCCCGTGCTTGAAGCCTACGTGGAGCGCGACTGCTCACCCGCCGAAATGATAGAGCGCCTCGGCTTCGACCCGGACGTCGTCGCCCGCGTCACCCGTTTGGTAGACATAAGCGAATACAAACGCCGCCAGGCCGCCCCGGGCGTCAAGATAACCGAACGCGCCTTCGGCAAAGACCGCCGCCTCCCCATCGTCAACAGGTTCAGACCCGCCTGAATCCCCTCCCCCTTGATGGGGGAGGGTCAGGGTGGGGGTGACACCCTCCATTCACCCTGAGCCTGTCGAAGGGCGAGCTCCCCCCTGTCATTCCGGCGTAGACCGGAATCCATCCCGTGGCCCGCAGGCCACAACCCGTCATTCCCGCCCCCTCCGTCATTCCCGTGCTTGACACGGGAATCCAGAATCCCCTCCCCCTCGATGGGGGAGGGCCAGTGGGGGTGACACCACCCCCGTTCGCCCTGAGCCTGTCGAAGGGTCACATGAACGGACAGCAGTCCCGTCATTCCCGCGAAAGCGGGAATCCAGAACTAGGAGCGCACCCAACCCCGTACCGCCAACCGACTGCACTCCCCATGTCATTCCGAGCGCAGCCGAGGAATCTAAGGAGGAGAGGGCTAAAGCTTGCCCGTACTAAATACAGGGGGGGAATTCGGGGGGGCTATCTGAAAGGGATATGAATCCGACTGGATTAGCTACGTTATGGTCGCTGGCGTGATGCGGATCGTATGGTGAAATACCTCATTCAAGAAATAGGTCCACCCTTCACCGTCTTCAGCGACATCATCAAGAAGAAATTTCTGCGTCACGCCCATCTGATTCAAGCGGTTTTGCATTTCCGCTGTTATCACTCCTGCTACTAACATGTTTACACATCCGGGCGGCGTATTCTCAAAGCTCTTTTGGACGGCTCCAAGCCTCTCCAAAGCTCCAGCAGGATCCCGTCCGCCCTTCACCTCAATAGTGCAAACCAACGTAGCCTCATTTCCTCTATGTTGGCGAAATTCAATGTCTGGTTCTGATCCGAACCTCATTGAGTAATTTGAGGGTAGCGTATAGGTGGAGTGAGAATCGTCTGCCTCTAGGATCAGTCCGTTGGTCTCTAGCCAATCGAGAATTCTTGATTGCAACAGTTGCTCAGCGTCTTGCCCAATAAGGTTGCGGATAGTTCCATCAAGGCTCGCCGCCATGTTGGCCAAGATGTTCCGGTATCCGTTCTCAAGGGTCCAGCCTGTCGATCCCTCAATAATGGAAGAGATAATCACGTTATAGAGCTGTGCCACTTTCAGCGCTTGCGCTTCTGTTGGGGGACGCTTGCGCTTCCCCGACTCCCATGAGTCCACAGAGCCCGCGAGCTTCGCCATTCTCTTTCGCGGAACCAGAGCGATACCGCGGTAGTATTCAGACAAACGTGGGTGGAGAACGAGAACGTCAGGGTGCGCGAATACCAGGGCTGGAGCTATTCCCAGTGAATTCACATGCTGCCAAGCACCTTCACTTATGCCTACGTCCGCATACGAATCGAAATTGACTTCGCCACTTAGCTCGGTAACTTCCCTTTGTAGCCCTATATCTGTTCTGGCCCGGATACGCTGGGCGATAATATGCGAACGATCAACCGTGTGTTCAAGATTAGACACGAGTCCACCAGTAAACGCACTTGCGAAGCTGTCTGCGACCGAACCTGCCCATCTGCTGACTTGAGTTTCCCTTACCGGTTGGTAGGATAAGAATCTTCTCGCAACGGAATCCGCAAGATTCCGCGAAATCGGACAGTATGAGGTCTACAGGCACTTCCTCTCCGTGATACTGCACATTATCGTTGACCATGATTACTGTGCCGCCCGTACGCACGACCCTGGCCAGTTCAAAGATTATTAGCGCCATTTCGAAGAAGTAGCCTTCGATCAAGCGGATGATGTGAGGATTGCTTAGGCGGTTGCTGTGGAGCCGCAGGATGTCTAGGATCTCTCTAAGGGCTTCATCATTTTCATAAAGCTCGGAGGCAATCTGAATTGCTTTCGAATCGCTATAGATTGCTTGGAGCCGTTCCAATTTCGGCTTATTTTCAACAGTCGCTGACAGCATTTCTTGCCTCAAGTGGCTGAAGCCTGACTGGCCGTAGCCAAGCCATGCCAACTCCAGAGCGTAAGTGCGTGTATAGTCGTACCGATTGGCGTACGGTGGAGAAGTCATAACCATATCGTAACTACCCGCAGACAATTCCCTTAGCTGATAGAGACTGGATCCCTCAATAAAGGTGGGCTCATTGTTCCCGTAGGTATCCTTCAAGGGTGCAATATCCTCTTCCATTTCTTGGAATCGCCGAGATAGTGCATCATCCAAGCCCCAAATAGGCCCCTTATTTACATGACCCCGCAGTTTCCGGGTAGACCTGTGGTCCCAGCGCAGGTATTGTCCATCTTTACGTGTATAGCTGACAGACTCCAGGACACTCAGGGCGGCCGCCTCCATCATGAGCCGTACGTCATCCTGAGGAACATGGTTTATGTGGTGTCGCAGCCTCCCCAACTGAGCATCCGTTTCAGATGGGAATGCCCCGTCGGTTATTGGTACATGAGGGAAACCGTTGGTAGACGAAGATGGATATGAGTCTTCAACAGTGGACAACGCCTCCTTGCTGGCATTCTGAAAATCGGTCACATTAAGGCCATTCGCTGCTGTCGTGACGGCGCGTGCCATCATCACGCCAACCGGCATAATCTCGATTCCAGTGGAAGAAATACCCTTCGAGGAAGCAGCGAGGCAAGTTGTACCTATGCCCGCAAACGGATCCAATACAGACTCTGGATGGATTTGGTCAAGGAACGAATCGACGAGGTCTCTAGAGAAGGCCTCCTTATACTTCAGCCACCTGAGCCCCGGGAGCCCCTTGTTGGCTTGATAGGATACGACCTTGCGAGACAGTCCCAAATGTATGTTGAGCCGGGACTCAAAGCGCTCGAATAGGGCAAGTCTGCCATCAACTGAACCACCATGTGGAGATGCGGCAGGGGGCCCTAACAACGAACTCAACACGCAAATCTCCCTAGCCAATAATAACTGGTTGTGCCAACAAAGTAGCACACTTGTACTTTGATAGCAATTCCCTGTTCGCCCTGATTCCCCGCGAGGGCACTTGACAACCCTTGATTGCGCCCAGCCTAGCAGTTTGCTTTGCCAGCATCAAAGCGTGGTGTCACATCACCCTATACTGTCCACATGACTATCTACCTTGATCATGCGGCGACGACGCCCGTTGATTCGCGCGTCGTTGAGGCCATGCTCCCCTACTTCACCGGGCAGTACGGCAACCCCTCCAGCATCTACGGGCTGGGGCAGGACGCCGACCGCGCCATCGACGCGGCCCGTGATCAGGTGGCCGGAGTCCTCAACACGCGCAACGGCGACATCATCTTCACCGGCGGCGGCACCGATTCCGACAACATGGCGATCCGCGGGGCGGCCTACGCCCTGAAGCAGCACGGCAGCCACATCATCACGTCCGCCAGCGAGCACCACGCCGTCATTCATACCTGCGAGTGGCTGGAGAACAACGCCGGGTTCTCCGTGACGTATCTGAAACCCGATGGCGAGGGCGTTATCTCAGCCGAGCAGGTCGCGGAGGCCATCACACCCAAAACGATTCTCGTCACCATCATGTACGTCAACAACGAGACCGGCACGATCCAGCCGATTCCCGAGATCTCCGCCGTCATTCACGATGCGCAGGAAAGGCATGGGCATCGCATCGTCTTCCACACGGACGCTGTGCAAGGCGCGGGCTATCTGAGCCTCGATGTAGAGGAGCTTGGCGTCGATATGCTGAGCCTCTCCGCCCACAAGTTCCACGGCCCAAAGGGCGTCGGCGTCCTGTTTCTGGACCGTGATGCCCCGTTCCAGCCGCAGACCATGGGCGGCAGCCAGGAGCGCAATCGACGTGCGGGCACGGAAAACACAGCCGGCATCGTCGGCGCCGGCCTCGCCCTCGAAATGGCGGAAAGCGCGCGGGCAGAGATTACTCCGAACATCGCCAGGCTTTCCGGCCGCCTGGGCAAAGACATCCTCTCGACAATCCCGGACGCGCACCTCAACGGCCCACCCCTCGGCGACCCACGCCGCATGCCCAACAACGTCAACATTTCCTTCGCCGGCGTCGAGATCGAATCCGTCCTCATCAATCTTGACATAACGGGAATCGCCGCCTCATCCGGCAGCGCATGCACCTCCGGCTCCATCGACCCATCCCACGTGCTCATCGCAATGGGAAAACCGCTTGAGCTAGCCCGCAACAGCCTGCGTCTCACGCTTGGGCGCGAGAACACCGATGCGGATATAGACCGCGTGCTTGAAACCCTGCCGGAAATCGTGCGGCGTGTTCGGTCGCTAGGTGGGAGCCGTTAGGGCCCCCACCTAGCAACAACTACTTGCAGTCCCCGCTTAGGGATACGTTCTTGAAGTCCCGCGTTACGCGAGGAAGTCGCGGAGGCGGCGGCTGCGTGTGGGATGGCGGAGCTTGCGCAGCGCTTTGGCCTCTATCTGGCGAATGCGCTCGCGTGTGACGCTGAACTCACGCCCAACCTCTTCCAGCGTGCGACTGCGCCCATCGTCAAGGCCGAAGCGGAGTTGAAGAACGCGGCGTTCGCGCCCGCTGAGGGTATCGAGCACGCTGCCAATCTGCTCTTTGAGCAGCTGGTAGGAGGCGGCGTCCGCCGGGGCAAGCGCGGCCTTGTCCTCGATGAAATCGCCCAAGTGAGAGTCTTCCTCTTCACCGATGGGCGTTTCAAGGGAGACCGGCTCCTGTGAGATCTTGAGAATTTCCCGGACGCGGTCCGGTGTAATCTCCATCTGCTCAGCGATCTCCTCGGTGGTCGGCTCACGACCGAGTTCCTGCACGAGGCGGCGGTTCTCACGGAGGAGCTTGTTGATGGTTTCCACCATGTGGACGGGGATGCGGATGGTGCGGGCCTGATCCGCGATGGACCGGGTGATGGCCTGCCTGATCCACCACGTGGCATAGGTCGAGAACTTGAAGCCCTTGCGGTAGTCGAACTTCTCAACAGCGCGGATGAGGCCAATGTTGCCCTCTTGCACGAGATCGAGCAGGTTCATGCCACGGCCGATGTATTTCTTGGCGACGCTGACGACGAGACGCAGGTTGGCCTCTGTCATGCGCCGCTGCGCCATCTCGCCGTCGCGGCGGATCTCATCGAGGTACTCGCGGCACTCGTCCTGGGTCAATTCAACGGCTTCGTGGATGTCACGGGTGGAGAGGAAGAACGGGATGGTCTCAAGCGTGAGGGACGGAGCGAAGGCGCGGATGATGGGTGTGGGGAGAAGCCACCGCTGGAGAGAGAATTCGATAATCTCTCGCTCAACGTCCTCAGGCTCTCGGCCAAGCGTGACGGCAAACTGCTCCGCGAGTTCGTGGTGCATCTCGATGTCGATGGTCTTCTGGACATCCGGGTCTTCCTTGAGGGTGAGGAGGGTGCACGGCGTCTCGAGCTCCAGGTGTTCAATGATGACATTGGCGAGTTCACAGTGGGTGGTGAGTTTGTTGAGCAGATGGATGGCGACGTCGGCGATGGAGGCGTTGCGCCCCGTTGTTTGGCGGATCTGGAGCTCAAGCTCGTGGAGTTGTTTCCATCCCTCAGCCTTACGAGCAAGATTCTTTTCCTGGCGGGCATTGAGGAGGTCGACACGTCCGATTTCACGCAGGTACATGCGCACGGGATCGTCAAGCGATTCCGCATCTGCGAGCTCTGCTTCCGCCTCCGCTTCAATGCGCTGAGCCTCCGCCCATTCTTCACGGGATGCCGGCCAGTCTTCTTCCGGCTTGTTTGCGTTGGGCAAGGCCCGTAGAAACGCCGATGAGGCCGTCGGGTCGAGGGTGACGACACCGTTTGCCACCTTTTGGGAAATGGAGCCGGCCTCGTCATCGCCGAGGTTAATCACGCCGGATTGCCAGGTCATACTTCTTCCTCCGTTCCATACGTTGCGGGCGTTCTATACGTTGCGGGTGTTGCGGTTCCACGCGCCGTATTGGACGGCGCGCAGCTGTTGAATGCGTTCGGTGAATTGCGCCCTCATCTCATCAGTGATGGCCTGCAGGGCCTCCGCCTCCGCGCCGTCTTCTTCTGCGAGTGATGCAACGGCCTCCGCGGCCTCAAGTTCATCTTTCTTGAGTTGGCGCTCCCACATACGGCGCACAAGATCACTGAGGGCCTTGCCGATGCCGCGACGGTCAAGCTGGACGGGCAGTGTGGATCGCAGACGCTCAGCGTAGGGACTAATCATTGCCTCGGCGCGCTGAACGGGATCCGCGGTCATCAGGATGTGCCACTGCTCGCGATTCTCCGGCTCCCAGAAGAAGGCTTCCGGGAGGTCAGGAAGCTCAAGGCGCTCCCACGCCTCAAAGACCTCATTGTCATGTGTGAAGACGAGGGCGAGCAGATGTTGTTCGATAATGTCTCCACGGTCTTCCTTGAGGGCGTCTGCGCCGACAGCTGCTGCATCGGCGTTCTGAGCTGACGTCGGGCGGTAGGCTCCATCCTGACGGCGGGGGCGCTGTTGTCTTCGCTCCGGTCGTCCAACGGCAGCCTCAAGAGTCCGCTCCTCGATCTTGAGGGCAGAAGCAAGGTTGCTGAACGCTTGTTGCTGCTCAAATGGGTTATCGAGGGCGGTAATGAGCGGGAAAATGCGATTGACGGCTTCAAGCCGTCCTTCCGGCGTCACAGCCTCAGGCTGAGCAGCCTCCCGCTGGATGAGGTAGTCAAGGATGGGCGTGGCCTCTTCAACACGCTTGCGCCAGTCATCGGGGTCGTCGCGGATAACATCATCGGGATCGCGATCAGGCGGCAGGGTGATGATGCGGAGGTTGGGCAGCTCCCGCCGGACACCCATCGGGACAGCAGAGTTTGAGACACGCACAACTTCCCGCCGAAAGATATCGAAGGCTCCCTCAAGGCTGCGGCGCGTGGCCTCCTCACCGGCCGTGTCAGGATCAAGGGCGAGAGCATAGCGGCGGGCCATGTTGCGCACGAGGCTGACCTGTCTCTCAGTAAGGGCGGTGCCCATGATGGCGACGACGTTGCTAAAGGCGGCCTGGTGGGCCTGCAAGGCGTCCATGTAGCCCTCAACGAGGACGACTTCGCCCTCGGCGCGGATGGCCCGTTCTGCGCGGTCGATGGCAAAGAGAGCGCCGCTCTTGTCGAAGAGCGGCGTTTGGGGTGAGTTCAGATACTTGGGCTGTGAGTCGTCAAGGGCGCGAGCGCCGAAACCGATGACGCGGCCTTTCCCATCACGAATCGGGAACATGAGCCGCTCACGAAAACGGTCATACGCGCCTTCGCTGTCTCCGTCACGTTCGATGACAAGGCCGGCTTGCAGAAGCTGTTCTTCGGTGTGGCCGAGGTCGGAGAGGTGGTTCTTTAGAACCTCCCAGCCTTTAGGGGCCATGCCGAGTTGGAAGTCCTTGATTGTCTCATCAGTGATGCCGCGCTCTCTCAAGTAGCGCAGGGCCTGTTCACCGGCGGGAGAGAAGGTCAGGATGCGGTGGAAGTAGTCGGCGGCGCTCTGGAGAGCGGTGTACAGAACATCGTTCTGTTTCCGCTGGGTTTCATCCTGTCTGCGGGTGTCAGGGATGGTGACGCCCGCGCGCTCTGCCAAGCGGGACAGCGCCTCCGAGAAGGTCAGATTGTCCGCGCGCTGGATGAATGAGAAGACGTCACCACCTGTACCGCACGCGCCGAAACAGTGCCATGTGCCACGCTCCGGGAAAACGATGAACGACGGCGTCTTTTCGTTATGGAAGGGGCAGTTCGCCTTGAAATTGCGGCCTGCCTTTTGGAGCGGCACGCGTGACTGGATAAGGTCAACGATGTCCGTGCGGGCCTTGACGTCATCGACGACGGTCATAGCGCCACCTCTGCCAATGGCGTGGTGGGAACGCGGCCTGCACGCAGCTCTTCGGCAGCTCTCGCAGCGAACTGGTCCGTCATACCGGAGATGTAGTCGACGGCGCGGCGGGGCGCATCGTCTTCAGGTCGCGCATAGCCCTCGGGAATCAGTTCAGGCGAGTTAGTGAATGCGTCCCACAGCGTCTCAAGGATGCGGAGAGGCTCTTCATTCTGATTACGAGCGGCAACGAGATAGACGTTGTCAAAGAGGAACTCACGCAGATCGATGACAGCCCGCAGCACGGGCTGACTCATCACGATGTCCGGTCGGGGATCGTGGCCATTCACAGAAGGGCTCTCCCCGGTCACAGACCAGGATGTCTCGACCAAATCGGCGATGATGGTATTTAGGCGCTCTGCGTGACGCTCTCCAAGGGTTTCGCGCACATGCGCCGGGATGTCATCCGCACGGATAAAGCCGGCGCGAATTGCATCACCCAGGTCATGGTTGACATAAGCAATCGCATCGCTCAGGCGGCAGATGTCTGCCTCAAGCGATATGTCCTCACCGGACTGATGGACGGGCTGCAAGCCGCCGCGGCCCTTGGAGTGGTTGAGAACGCCCTGCCGGACTTCCCAGGTGAGGTTAAGACCCCTCCCATCCTTTTCCAGCACGTCCACGACGCGGAGACTCTGCTCGGCGTGGCGGTAGCCGCCAGGAATCCGTTCGTCGAAGAAGTCTTCCCCGAGGTGGCCAAATGGCGTGTGACCAAGATCATGCGCGAGTGCGATGGCTTCAGTGAGGTCTTCGTTAAGGCGCAGGGCACGGGCGATGGAGCGGGCAATCTGGGAAACTTCAATGGTGTGCGAGATGCGTGTCGAGAAGTGATCACTCAGGGGGGCGATAAAGACCTGCGTCTTATGCTTGAGCCGCCGGAAGGCCTTTGAATGGATGACACGGTCACGATCTCTCTGGAACTCCGTCCTCATGAAAGAGGGTTCTTCAGGAATGCGCCGCCCTTGCGTTTCACGGCTGAGTTGAGCAAAAGGGGAGAGCGTCTGCTCTTCCAACTGCTCAAGGCGCAGGCGAATGTGATGATCGTTCATTGACGGTGTCGATATCCCTCAGCGTCCTCTGCCCGTAACCGTTGTCCCTCGCCTGTTCATCGGCTTTAGACACAAATAAAAATAGCCCCTGTCAAGGGTTCACGGACAACGATACCCATGCATACCGAGGGTGTCAAATATTTTAGAGTTCGCGATCAGTGTCGCGGGGCTAGTAGAGATGGCGTTGCGCGTTCCGGCTTGGGGGTCTGTAAGGCTTTCTGGGGTTAGCCGCGTTCCTGCTTGGGCGGTTAGGGCCGTGGGGGTTTCCAGTCGGGGACGACGTATGGAGGGCCGGGGATAGTGTGGTGGGCAAGGTCGGGGGTTGGCTGCACGGTCACAGCGTTAGATTCCTCGGCCGCGCTCGGAATGACGTGAGGGGCACGGCGAGAGTCTTCGCGGAGGATGATGACGTGGTAGGCGAAGAAAGCGGCGGCGGGGATGACGATTGAGAGGCCCGGGACAAGAGTGTCGTCGAGGAAGCCGGACCCCTGCCCAAGAATCTCCGTGAGGACAGCAGCGAGGAGTGCGACAAGGGTGAAGAGCCATGTGCCGCCGAGCGCGATGAGGGCGACGAAGAGATAGATACGGCGGACGAGGCTGCGCGGATCGGCATGGAGGACACGCCACCAGAAGACTGACCAGAGAGGGGCGCCAACGATAATCATGGTGAGAGCGACAGCGAGGAACTCCTCCTGTTCGTTGTTTGAGGCAAAGAGATTGTCGTTGACAAGGGGATCCAGGAGGGCCATAAGCAGGGCCATGAGGCCGGGAACGAGGGCGATGAGGCCGACGGCAGACATGATGTACTTGAAGGTGATGGAAAGATGGGGGGATTCGGAGGCGGGCGTTACAGAGGTCGGCTGCATTCCAGGCTCAAGATTCCCGCTTTCGCGGGAATGACGAGCGGCTGTGCGGGCGGCGTCGCGGCGGAGGATGGACCAGTGGTAGGCGAGGAGGGCGACGCCTACGAGGAGGCCGACGAAGGGCAGGATGAACTGTCGGAAGTAGGCGACTGCCGTTGTCGTGTTGTCAGCGCCGACAAGTTGGGCAATGACGATGAAGATAGTGGCTGCCGCGCCCCAGAGGCTGAGTGACGCGCCGCCGATAAAGGCAAAGCCGTAGAGGTACACCTGCCGCAGGACGGATTCTTCATCAGTGGTGGCGACGGCGCGCCATTGGACAGCCCATGCGATGACTCCGACAATCGCCCAGCCGGCAGCCGTGCGGAGGGGGTCAAGGAAGTCCTCCACGCTGATCAAAGTATCTGCTGCATCGAAAACAAGGTTGTAGGCAGCATAGAGAACTCCGTTGGCGATCCAGAAGGTGGCGGCGGCAGCGGCGGTGAGAAAGACGACGCTTAACCCGTAGATGCGCCAACGCCTAACTGTCTGGGCCCGGGACGTAGGCTGGCCTTCGAGGTTTTCGCGCCGCCAGAGATAGTACCAAAGGGCAGCAGCGGCAAGGACGCCGCCGATGTGCTCCAGCCCGTCGAAGTCGCCCGCTATGTCTTCAACGATCTGTATGCAACCAAAGAAGACGTAGAGGGAGGCGAGGGCGAGCGCGCCATGGATGTAGAGCTTGCGGAGGGTTGAGCCGGTTTCTTCAGGGTGGTTGTTGGCGGCGCGGCGCAGAAGGAACTCATGGGCCAGCCATACCGGGAGGGCGACGATAACCATGGCAATCCACGTGGCATCAAGGTTCACGTCGATTGCGAATGAATCCAGTGAGCGGGCAACGTCGGTAGCAAGGCCATACGCTCCCTGCAGCAGGATTTCAAAGGCAACAAAGGCCGCGAGATAGACGTACGTACGTTGGGGGATGCTCATGATCCGGTCACTTACGGGGTGGGAGTGGGTTCCTCTGCGCAGTAGTCATCACGGGTGTATTCGAGGTCTATAGGCCAATCCGATTCTCCGATTAGCCAGAAGCCGTCCGGGGAGCGCCGCAGGTGAAATTCGTGCTCTCTTGTGTTGGTCTCGCTTGGGAGTTCGAAGAGGTCGGGGTCACGGACGTATGTTACGCCTACGGTGACGATGATGGTATTGACGACAGTCTCAGGGGCGTCGATTTCCTCCACTTCCGCCAGCCTGACACGATACCTGTCAAGGGAGGAATGGCGCAGGCGGTCACGCAACTCGTTTTCCATGCAGGCGGTGGTGTTTTCTTCCGTCAGGAGCGCGAGGGCAGTATCGACATCTTCGTCACCAACCGCCTGTAGGTAGCGCTGGACTGTGCCCTCGGGAGTATTGGGCGGGTACGTGGCTTCCTCTCGGTCGATGAGGCGAGGGAGAGCAATGGCCAGGACAACGAGGACGATGACGCCTGCGACGACGCCGATGAGAATGCGTGTTGAGGAGTCCATGTGGGCATTTTACATATGGGATACCCTCTCACACTAACCCTCTTCCTAAGGGAGAAGATTGAAGCGCTTGCCTAATCCATCGAAGAGCGATATATTGGCAAACGATATATCGTGCTGCGCTATACGCTGCCTGAGCGTTGAACAAGAGTCGAATCACTCGTGTTGTGGAGGCAGGTCATATGACAGAGCCAGGCCCAATGCCCTCAGATTTGCTTCCCCTGCCGGTCTCGCAGCTGCACATCTTGCTCGCTCTGACAACCGGGGACAAGCATGGCTACGCAATCATGAAGGAGATCGAGGCGTTTACCGGCGAGGCGGTCAGGATGGGGCCGGGGACGCTTTACGGAGCGGTCAAACAGATGTTGAAGGCGGGGTTGATCGAGGAGAGTTCTGAGCGCCCGGACCCTGACCTGGATGATGAACGCCGACGCTACTACCGGCTGACTGATCTGGGGCGGCAGGCTCTCGACGCGGAGGTCGTTCGCATGGAACACCTTACGCAGACCGCCAGGAAGAAGCAGATGGACATCATGCAGCGCCGAGGCACGTGAGATGTTGTCCACGAGAGTGTACCGGGCGCTCCTTGCGGCCTATCCACGGGAATTCCGTCAAGAATACGGGGACTTGATGGTCCAGTTCTTCACGGACAGGATGCGGTACGACGGCGGGGGCATGCGCGGACTGATCCTCTGGTGGCAGTTGCTCCTTGATCTCGCGGCGTCCGCTTTCAGAGAACACACAGGAGGATTTGGAATGAGCAAGGGCAGGCCTGTTATCGAGACCGAGTCGCTCAGCAAGATCTTTGGAAGCATCGTTGCCGTGGACAGTCTCTCAATGTCCGTTCCACGCGGCCACGCTTTTGGATTGCTTGGCCCAAACGGCTCCGGCAAGACGACGAC
>DAOUKW010000075.1:0-12715 GCA_034420915.1 Dehalococcoidia bacterium | reverse complement strand
GCCGGGGAGCGTGAAAGAGGAACTCCCCCAGCGACCATGGACCGCCGTCACCACCATCCCACCTTCCGCCCAGCTCGCCTGTTTCTTTTCGCAGTAGTGCTTGCCTGTGCGCCGACCCTTCGGACGCCGAGTGTCCGGCTGGGGCCGGAATAATCCGAAGAACTCGAGCCGAAACAATGTGGCATTCAACAATCCGTTCCCGCTGGACCGCGCGGTCGCGGCCGCTCTGGACGCGGCGCTGGACGCGCACACCGACACCGAGGCGGCGGAGGTCCTCAACCAAGCCGGACACCTGCTCTAGAACGGTCAGCCGTACACGGTCCAGCACGTCTATCGCCTGCGCGAGCGCGCGGGCATCAAGGGCCACTTGCAACGCCGCCGCGAGCAGTTGCGCGAGCAGGGGTGCGTGACCGCCGCCGAGATGGCGGAGCGGCTGGGCAAGAGCGTGTGGACTGTCGCCGAGTACGCCCTGCAGGGCCGCATCCTGCGCGAGGACATCCGGATCGGGAAGCGCATCGCGGCCATGTACAAGCTACTGCCGTACAGGACGGAACCGCGGCCGGAGAAGGCCAAGTCATAACCGGCGGAGTACAATTGCGGAACACCACACGGCACTGCTTTGCTGGCGGCAGAGCTGCTCGCAACTGACAAGAGTTCGGAAGGGACGCATCGTGGAACCTTTGCCTCGCGGACAGCGACGCACGGCTCGCTGAGAACGCGACCCAGCTTAGGTCTTTCGTTCAAGGGACTTGCACCCTCCACCCTTCTGCCAGTTAGCCTAGCGCACACACTCCTAAATTGATCGATGCGCGGAATTCAGATGACCTGGCACCTGCCAGCTCGGCGCATCACCGTGCTTCCCTCAGCTCACGCGCCTCGAATAGGTGTCTGCCGCTATGCAAAACAAACATTGAATTTGCCTGTCATTGGAAGGGATTACGATGATCGGCGTGGACGAGATCGCATGCGGAAGCAGGCATCTCCGCCTAACAGTGGTGTGCCTACTGGGCACTGATCGGCGATGGATCGGGCGGGGCCGACAGTTCTCAGAACGGAATGTCATCATCATCAATCACCTGTGAGTAGCGTTCTATTGCATTGAGCCTCGAGTGTAGATTTGCTAGAATTATCCGACTCTTGTCCTCCGAACAAGCCTGTATGAGTTGAAGAAAATTCCGAAGTGTTCTAACAGAGAATCCATTCCTTTTATAGTAATATTCCCCGTGAATTAGACACCGGAAAACTACAGATGCGTTTGGAACATCCTCCTCTAACATGACACTCTTATGGACGGTTACCATCTTAGTTATTATAGTCCGAATATCAGACACAAACTTAGACGATTGCTCAATTTTGGTGATATGTTCAGCGACCTCTTCAGAAAAGTCTTGATACGCCTTGCGCTCACTATGTGTGAATTCCATTTCGGAGAACTGATCACTCTTGATCTTGGTTGCCACATCTTCAAATGTACCGAGCCTTTTGGATGGATCTTGCTTGCACATTTCATTCAATACACTAAAGTGCTTGAAAGACTCAATGCCATTGTCCATAATTAGCATTTCAAAAAGTTTGCCGATGAAATAGACTTCAGTTCGAAAATCATAGATATTGTCGTAAAACTCTTGAGGCAGATCACACCAGTGATTAAGACTAATACTCTTATCGAAATCTTCAGTATGTTGCACAACCTTGCCGAATCCAAAATCAATAATCTTCAGCCCTCCTCCTTCTTGGACCATCAGATTCGTCAGACGAATATCGCGATGGAGGATTTGCTTTGATTCCAGATATCGGAAGCCTTCGATCGCTTGCAAGAATAACTCGTTGATCTTCTCAGGATTATTCGATACATAATCATCTATCTCTGTTCCTTCGACAAACTCCATCAGAATATATCCCGCTTCTTGCTCAGGATAAAGGTAATAGTTGAATACTCGAACGACGTTTGGATGGTTCAGCTGGTAAAGAATCTTTACTTCCTTCTTGAAGTATTGGAAGAGTTTATTCCCGTCTACTTCAGAACGTGGATCAAATTTCTTGCAAACGATATTTTCCTCGATGATGTCATCGTAGAGTAACACTGTTCTACCACATGCACCTGACCTTAGATCTCTGATGAACTTGTACTCACGAGGTCTAATGAATGTGACAGAGTCTTTCATTGAAGTGAAGAGTTATCTGGTTGCAGGACCGCCAAGTCAAGAGGGGATCTTTATAATCGACACCGAATGGCTCGACATATGGTGATGCTCGCTTTTTCAATCGCTACGCTAATGCAGGGGGAACCAACTCTCACCCGCAGCACGTGTGGGATTACAACTTGTCGTCTTCGAGTGACTGAGGCAGTCGCCCCTGCATTGCACTGGCTGCAGAAATATCATTATATCATCTTGGGTCCCGGTAGCTTCCGTTGTAGGCGTTCGGACGGCGGGTGCGAGGGGCGACGGGGGTGCATGGACTTGGGCAGAATGTGTTTCACAGGCAGGGCGCAGCGATGGTGCCGGTCCTGCGGCGTACGCCGGGCCACCACGGAGAGCAGATTGGAGGGCAGGCAGGGACCTGAGCAGGATCACGAAGCGGCTGTTGAACTACACTGATTCGCGATACTGGTGGCCTAGCGAGAGGGTAGCTGCCCCGGCCGACCGGGCCCTTGCACATCGCGCCGGTCCCGGTGCCGAGATTGTCGCAAAGCCTCGGTTTCGGAAGGATGGACGCGCTGCCATGTCCAGCACATCCCGTTCGATCCCAACCAGTAGGTCCCATGACATCCCTTCGCCGCCGCATGGCGGAAGACATGCAGGTCCGCAACCTGTCCCCCTGCACGCAGGACAGCTACATCTGGCAGGTCTCGCTGATCGCTCGCCACTTCGGCAAGTCCGACGAGCTGCTCGGACCCGAGAAGATCCGCGAATAGCAGGTCCATCCCGCCACCGAAAAGCGTCTCGCTCCCGGCTCGGTCGGCATGGCGGTCGCCGCGCTGCGCTTCCTGTACGGTGTCACGCTGCAGAAGGACTGGAACATCCCCGAGGTCCTGCCCACGCCGAAGCAGCCCGCCAGGCTGCCCTGGTCTTCAGCACCGAGGAGGTCGTCTCCTTTCCGGATGCCGTTCCCATTCTCCGCGACCGCATCGTCCTGACCACCTGCAACGCGGCCGGACTGCGCATCTCCGAGGCCGTCAACCTGCGGCCGATCGACATCGACAGCCGGCGCATGGTGGTCTGAAGTGCCTGCGTTTCCGTGGACACTTGAAACGTGCGTCGTGACAGGGGGTGCGGCACTCTAGTGGCGGGGTTTCAGGAGATTCCCAGCGATGAGCAAACGACATGTCAGGGCATATCCCAAGGAGTTTCAGGAGCAAGTCGTGAAACCGGCCTTGTCGAGCGGACGCCGGCCGCGTGAGATCGCCGAGGAGTTCGAGATCTCGGTGGACTCGGTGCGGCGCTGGGTCCGGCTGGCACAGCTCGACAGCGGCGAGCGCAAGGACGGCCTGACCACGCCCGAGCGCGAAGAGCTTCGGAAACTGCGGCGCGACATCCGCCGCGTCCGTATGGAGCGCGAGATCCTAGCAAGCACCGCGGCCAGGTTCACTCGGGAGACCGTTTCGACTCCGTCCGGGTCTTCGAATTCATAAGAGCGTACCAAGGCAGCTACCCGATTGCCATGATGTGCCGCGTGCTGGGGAAATGTCCACGAGAACGCAGGCACTTCACGGGCATGGCCGGGCTGATGTTCGGCGTGTTCGCGACGCTGCGCCTGGCCGTGCTAAATCCCTACACCTGGGTGCTGGACTATCTCGACGCCTGCGCCGACAACCGCGGCCGGCCGCCGGAGCGGCTGGACCCGTGGCTGCCTTGGCTGATGGACGAGGACCGCAAGCGGGAACTCCGCGGCCTCCCCGTCCGCCAACACGGCGCCGACCGCCCTGCTTCCCCGGCAGCCGACCGGGAGTCTCGGCCCACCATCCCGCAGGCAGCCTGACTCCCGTCGGGCAGGGCGCGGCCCTTGCCCCTGACCACTGAGCGCGGCCGCCGCGGCCACATCGCCGTCCCCTGCGCCCAGAGGTCCTCGCCCGCATCTGGCTCAGCTGTCCCCGCCGGCCCGGCATCCGCCGCTCACCGGCGCGCTCCCTGACCTTCCAGACATCCGCCCGTCCCGCCTGCCTTCCGGACTTTCGCTTTCGCTCCGTCCAGGCTGGCCGCCTTCCGCACGGCGGAGACGGTGTAAGTGCGGCTCTCCGTTGCTTCCGCGCCGGCACCCGCCAGCGGGCAGCAGGGACCACCCCCGGCATCTCCGCTTCCATCCGCTCCATGCGGCAGACGCTCCGGACGCTGGATCCGTTCGCTCTCCCACCGCCCGCTTGGCGGCTCGCCCTCGGACTGGCCGGACCGCCGTGAAAACGGGGACGCGAGGCCTCCCGCGGCTTGCGCTTGCCGACTCTCAGGTCACCGTGCGCCCCAGTGCGCCTGCCGGATCGAACCACCACGGCAAACCGAGCATGCCGCCCGCGGCAATTCGACCTGCCAGAACAGCACCTGATCTCGCGGCACCACCCATCGAGGCTGATTCATCGTCCTCGCCACCGCTGTCCAGCCCCACACTGAATGGTTACTGCTCGGAATTGCGCGGCGAACTCAGTTGGGTCCTCGTGCCCATCCAAGTCACCCAAGAATCCGGAACTGGAATCGGCGGATCCCAGTACGCTGGTGTCTACAGAGGCAGGAAGAGCCCTCGCAGTGTCTCTCCGAGCTTGCTACGCCGCACATACTGAGCCAAGGCCTGACGTTCGCACTCGGGAACGGTCTTCAATTCCTCGAATAGAGCCAGCGATTCGAAAGGTTCCTTCTGTCTATGGATCAGCCCTGCCGCGTCTCGCATTACTTTGAAGCGGTTGTGCGACGCCCCTAGGGAAACCAAGCAGGCCGCCAGCCGGCCACGTACCTGAGGATCTTCAATTGCGTGGAATATTCCCAAGCACTTGTCGGAAATGTGATCGGTGAAAGAGAATGGCCAAGGTCGACGCGCTACCTCACTGCAGAACATTGTGATCAGCCTTTTGATCGAGGCCCGGTCTCGCCCATAGAGTTTCGCAACTGCTGCCGGAGGAAGCGCTAGAATCGTGTCGACAAGCAGATTGTCGAATTGTGGATGGAGATCCACAAACAGGACTAGGAAACGGTCCAGAGTCGCGTTGGAATAGCCGAACGGTTCCATTGATATCCAAGTCCTCAATTCCTTGAATTCTTCGAGCTTGGCGTCGTCTGTGGGAGGAATCAAGCAGGCTTGGTACAACCTCTTGAGTTCTGCGACTGACTGGACCCTCTGGCCCCGATGTTCTTCTGTGCATCGTTGTACGAGGAAGGCAATCCCGGGTGGTAATTCGGGCACCTCTGCTCCTCTCCCGGCAAACGGTCCCCTGTACAGTTCGTCGAGTATGCGGCCCAAGGCGAAAATGTCCGACCGCTCGTCGGCCTCCTTGGCGTTGAACCTCTGCTCCGGAGCCATGTACAACATAGAGCCCATACAGACGCCGCTTGACGTGTGGCGGCTGGCTTCTGGATCGGTGTTCAACCCGATCCCGAAGTCGGCAACCACGACCTCCCAATCGTTGTTCATCAGAATGTTGGCAGGTTTCAAGTCACGGTGGACTACCCCTTGCGCATGGGCGTACTCCACGGCATCGAGCACTGCAGTGAAAATCTTCGCGATGCGGACCTCGTCTCCTATCATGGTGCCCAGCTTCTCATTCAGGCTGTGCTTGTACAGTGGCATGACATACCAGTAGGGTTCTGCCTCGAGGCTGCTTCCAAGAACCTCGACTACGTTGGGGTGGTCAAGCTTTGAAAGCATACGAACTTCTCGCCGAAACCTTGCCTTGGCCTCCGCATCGGCACTCGGAGGGAGTTCCTTCATCGCGAAGCGGCGCCCGTCGGTGAGCCGCAAGCAGATGGACACGATCCCGAAGCCTCCCCGCTTTAGTTCGCTGAGCTTTACGTACCGGACCATCTCTTGCATTCTTCCTCCGTATTCCATCTTCTTGACACCGCCCGCTTGGCGGTCGTGGTAGCTTCCGTGGGGTCAGTTCAGCATGATACCGAGATTGCTACAGTAAGTCTGGAGCGAGACGGGAGGCACCGTTTGGACCACTAGCTCCCTCTCGCTCCTGGCGGAAGGCGATGGACTCGAGGTACTGCTTTGGACGAAGCAGTGTCGATGACTCTCCCTCTTGCGAACTAGGGATCATTTGATTCTCCGTCGCCCTTCGCTTCTGTGGCCAGCAGTTGAGAATTGATCCCGCTCGTGAACTCGCATGGCTTCTCCACCAACCTTTCCGCACTACGCTTGAGAGTTTCTACGGTCATCAAGCCGACGACGGTCGTCTGCAATCCGGGCTTGGCCTGCAAAACGACGTTGAAGGAGCCGCATGACACGAGCCGTTCGCGGGGCTGAATCGCGGTACCGCTTCTCCAGCGCCCGATAGAAACCCGCCCGGTCGCGATATGGACGCCCGGCATCGCCACGCGGAATCCATACGGCTCCCAGCTGATTGCCCGCAGTTGTGGCGACCCCCTGCTCGATACGGGAGCATCGGACTCGCTCAAGAAGCTCTGTCAGCTCGTCTGTAGGAGAACCGTCTTCGTGGAACCCTGCGCTTCCGAACGCATTGCCCAAGAGACCCTCCGCCACTTCACGGCGATCATGCTCCTCCGCAAAGGATAGAATTGTTGCGGTCCAGTCAAGGCCCCGGTTGACATCGTAACCGCTCGATGTCGTGCCCGGGAGCCTTGGCAGCCACTCGAACAGCCGATAGGCCCGTCTCCGTAGCCATTCGGGGGCATTCTCCGTTTGTGCTGTCCACTCGGGCGGGTCCGCTGCATGGTCCCGTCTCCGCATGCACAGCATCAGCGCCTGTTGGAGCCATGAGGGATCGCTCGCTACTGCCCTGGCCAGTGCCGGCATCTCGCCGCGTTTGAGGATGTCGAAGAACGTGAACTCAATTCGCGCGGCGTCGGCGGGACTTAGGTCGGGCCGTTTCCGGATGGCTATGACCAGCTCCTCTTCCCAATGTCCCTGAGTCGGCTCCTTGGATTGCGACAGGGTGTCGATCAGGAGTCGAAGGGATTCCGTCCGTGCACCTTCGAAGTCTCCCCTCAGCGCCCAGAGTGCCGCTTGCGGACGCGCCACAGAACACAGCCCGGCGATTACCCAGTCCTTCCGTTGCGGAGGAATCACGTGTCGCCGCGAATCGAACTGCTTCCAGTATTCCTGGAGCATTTCTCCCAGGAGTCCGTCGGCCCTCGAAGCTCCCAGCTCCAGCGGAAGGCGCGCGAGAAGGCAGGGCAGCCAGTTCGCATTCTGCTCCGCGAAACCGCTGGAGCCAATGACGTCCGTGAGCGCATCCGCATCTGGTTCGTCTGTCCCATCCAGGAGTCCTTGAATGAACCACCGCATACGGGACTGGGCGGCATCTCCACCGGACTGGAGCGCTTTGCTTGTCCCCGAGCGAATCTCGTCCGCGGATAGTACGTGAGCCGCAACGTTACCTAGCCGGTAGGTGTTGCTGACTTCGGGGACAAGCGAGAGGATGGCATCGATCCCGTCTGATTCTCGAAGTCGTTGAAGTGCTGAGCGCCGCTTCCGCTCCAGCCGTTCCTCGGTGACCTCCCAACTTGCATCCTCGGGACGACGCCCCCGAATCGTTGCGTCGTCGCCAAAGAGCCAAAGGTCCGGTACCTCCGCCCGACACGCCGACAGCTTCTCAAGCACGCGACGGGCCCCTTCTCGGTTGTCCTCGCGGCGGTGCTGGATGAGCGCCCCATCGGCCAAGGCGGTCAGGCGTCGTGCCAGTCGTGTACGTTCTTTGACACTACGGCTGTTCGAACCGGCCCAAGTGGCGACACGCTTCCAAACTCGCTCTGCTTCACTCTCAGGAAGGTTGTCGACCGAGTCAATTGCTGCACGCACTGTGCTCTCTGATGTCCCCGCGTATTCGACCAGGATGTCTGCCGCCGTTCCGTAGACTGCCTTTCGATGTTCTTTGGGGCGCACGGAGCCCGCCCCTTCCGGCCGCCCTCGCCAGAGCGGCAGATTGGGGGCATCCGCAACGTCGTGGCTCGCGGGGAGGCACTTGCGAACGAAGTCAAAGGCCCACTCAGAATGATCCCTGGCCAGCTTCCGCAGTAGGGCGCAGTGTCGTTCGGCATCGAGCACGCTACCACGATGCCAAGGCTTGAGGAGTTCCGCCAAGCTCTGGCGAGGTTGCCCTCCATGGTGGTCGAGGACCTGCTCGTCGGCTAGCTGCGCGAGCAGATCAATGGCCTGCTCCGCGTATTCTGGGAACCAAGCCAGCGTCTCATAGGCCCACATCAGGGACGACCGGTAGGTCAACGCATCCGTGCTGTAAGGGAGTTGCGCCGCGGACTCCGGCGAACTGTCACCCCGACGAAAGTTCAGGAGCTCCTTTTGAGCGGAATCCGTCCTCCCCAAGTCGGCTTCCATGGCCTCCATGAACGACTCTGGAGCGGCCTCTGCGAGCAGGGGCATGACTGTGTGCAGGACTCGCAGGCGTTCCACTGACATGTCCTGCAGTGCAGCGAATACCACTTGCTGCACACGTTCTGAGACAGGAGGTCCCACTAGTCGCGGATCGATGCGGTCCCCGAATTCAGCCAGCAGGACGAGACCCTGGGCAAGTCCGCGGAGCAGTTCGCCCGAAATCTGTGAGTCGCGAAGCGCCTGGTATTCCCTGGGCAGCCGCACGCGCGCCCCTGGCCTGTCGAGGGGCGCCGCTTCGAGCGCCGATCTGACGGCGCCAAAATACCGGTCAACCGCGTGCGGGGTGATCTTCCCCTCTGTGAAGCGTTGCCAGGTATCCAGCCTTGAATTGACCCCCCGGCGCTCGCCGTCCATCCAAACGGGTGTTTCGGGGAGGTGGAGGAGTTCTGTCCACGCTTCTTCAATGTCCTCGTTGCATCGCTTTCCCGTCAGCCGGAGTACGACCCCTCGATCAGCCGCCGAGCCTGCATCCCAGATTCCGAAGAGCCCGGCGGCCGCAAGAATTGGCGAGAGCCTATGTGGAAGTTGAAAATCCGGCGCACCTGTCCCGTCCTTGTGGGTCAGTCGGCGAAGGACGCTGACGGACCCCCCAGACGATCGCGCGAGTTGAACTGCCCGCCCGCTATCGCAGCCTTCCCGGACCAGAAATTCCCGCAGCAGACCTCTTCCCACAGGGGAAATGACTAGTGGGTCGGAAACGCGCGGTTGACCCGTCGTCGGCATCGCCACGCGAAGATTGCCGCACCAAGCGATAGCCAACTTCCGCGTGACCTCGTTCGTCGGGATCACAACTACGTCAGACGGCGGCGAAGCCGCTAGTTGACGAATCCCTTCCTTCGTGCTCACGCAAAGTCCTTCAATGGGCGTCCTAAGGGAATCGGAATGTCCGCGCTCGATAAGGGCTTGGATGAATAGGAGGGCTTCACCCCTTGATTCCCCGACGATCGTGAGCGGTTTGTCGGGGCCGGCGCGGACCCAGTCGCGCCACGCCGTAAGATGCCTTTCCACACTCGCCTTGAGCAGGGAGGGCTCCGGAGCCGGATCCGCTACCGAACTCCATTCCCGAACCGCTTCACGCAGGCATTGGAATCCATCGCGCCGCAGCCCCATCCGGTCCATCAGCCAAAGCTGGACAGCGAGTGTTTCCTCGACCCAGCCCTGAAGGTCGGTTGCGTCGAGCGCGCAGATGGATCGCCAGGGTTCCTTGGCACGTTGCTGGAACGCCCATTCGCTCGCCCCTGCCCAGGACTCGGTCGTGACGAAGACGAAGGACGTCGAATCCGGTCGCCATCCGTCTGGCACTCGGCGGCGGGCTAGGTCACTCGTCGCCTTCCGTCGCACTCTCTTGTCGGTGCTGACCTCCCAGACCGATTGTCCCTTCGGGATGTGACGGGTCTTCCGCGGTGCGGTTACGGCGATGTCTTGCCCGCCTTCGATGATTCGTTCACCGCTGGGCGCCCGGATAGCGCCAGAGGCAAACAACTCGCTTCGGATTAGGCGGCTGACAAGCGCCGGAAGGTCTTCTTCAGCCCGTCGCCTGTTACCCCACTCACTGATCTCCAGCGCGGAGATCCGAAGTATCTCCGGCGCTGCTGGTCGCGTCGATGGGGTCCGAAGCATCTGCCCGGCGGACACACCGAGTATGGATGCGAGCCTCTGCGCCGTTCTGCGACTCATTGCTTGACGCCCGTTCGTGATTCGGGAAAGCGTTGTGCGGCTGACACCGGATCGACGATGGATCTCTGACAGGGTGAGTCCGGAATCCCGAATGATCGCTGACAGGGTCGGCAGATTCGGTTTGTTCATACTCTAACCATGATACACCACTCGCCACAGACAGGATACAGATAACGCTACAGTCGTATCGTTATCTGTATCGTTGCCTCATGGCCAAGTGCCACACCACCTCTTCGGCACAGTCGTCTCCGGCTGTCGCGTTGGCAATGCCTCCTCCATCGACCGCCTCGTTCACTGTTCCGAAGTCGCCGGTGCCAACATTGCATCGAGGAGACTTGCCCCCGTACGTGATCCGTTCGAAAATGATCCTTTCCCAGCGTCAGCAGTCTCGCGTGCGCGATACTCCAGCGCGTGGCTTTCGACATGCTGCGAAATGCGCGCCTCTGCGACATCCTTGTCCGCGCCCTCTTCGAAACTGCTCCTCCCGCGAGGGACTGGCCGCCTCCGGACAGTCGCAGTGGCCGTTCCGCAGCCGCAGCCGGCGGCAGCTTCCAGCGCGAGTCGAGACGATCGTTGATGGCGATTACGAGTTCAGCCGTCGCCCTTGCGGACCGCTCGAGTGGCCACACCGCGTATAGCCTCTTCGATGGCATCGCGGACATCGTCAGCGACCTGCCGCACCTCTTCAGATGCACGAACTGACTCACCGGCGAGAAGCCTAAGGGCGACGACGAGGGGTGCCAGTGCAGCGGCGGTATTGCTGTTTGCCGAGAGAGCCTGAATGAGTCCGTTCTTCGACGCGCCGGCTGCGATCAGGATGGGCACACGCCTAAGCATCTCACTTACCATTGTTTCGCTGCCGACGATGAACATGGCGCACACCGACTGAAATGCATCTAGTGCAGCCGGGTGTTCCTCTTGAAGAAAAAGTACGTGCGTTTTCAGTAATCTAGCCCGCCATCGCCACAATCTGGTCCCATCAGGTTCGCTCTTAGTGGTCGCGCCGAATCGGCGGTCGAGTTCCTGACTGGTTCGCATCGCTTCTCCTGCGCGTCCGATCATGGCTTGCCGGTCCCCCTTGTTGAGCAGCGCCCCGGCGACTCGCGCTTGGAGGTCCGGGAGTTCGCTGTCCCCGAACCGCCCGACCAACTCGCCGTACGCCGCCAGTTCCGCCTCGGTCTCGCCGCGCTGGCCGTGCGTGATGCCCCTGTTGAACAGCGCCCCGGCGACAGGCACCTGGAGGTCCGGGAGTTCGCTGTCCCCGAACCGCCCGACCAGCTCGCCGTACGCCGCCAGTTCCGCCTCGGTCTCGCCGCGCCGGCCGTGCGCGACGCCCATGTTGAGCAGCGCCCCGGCGACTCGCGCTTGGAGGTCCGCGAGTTCGCTGTCCCCAAATCGCCCGACCAGCTCGTCGTACGCCGCCAGTTCCGCCTCGGTCTCGCCGCGCCGGTCGTGGGTGACGCCCGTGTTGAGCAGCGCCTTGGCGACCTGCACCCGGAGGTCCGCGAGTTCGCTGTCCCCGAACCGCCCGACCAGCTCGCCGTACGCCGCCAGTTCCGCCTCGGTCTCGCCGCGCCGGCCGTGCGTGACGCCCTTGTTGAACAGCGCCCCGGCGACAGGCACCTGGAGGTCCGCGAGTTCGCTGTCCCCAAATCGCCCGACCAGCTCGCCGTACGCCGCCAGTTCCGCCTCGGTCTCGCCGCGCCGGTCATGCGTGATGCCCGTGTTGAGCAGCGCCCCGGCGACTCGCGCTTGGAGGTCCGGGAGTTCGCTGTCCCCAAATCGCCCGACCAGCTCGCCGTACGCCGCCAGTTCCGCCTCGGTCTCGCCGCGCCGGCCGTGCGTGATTCCCGTGTTGAACAGCGCCCTGGCGACAGGCATCCGGAGGTCCGCGAGTTCGCTGTCCCCGAAGCGCCCGACCAGCTCGCTGTACGCCGCCAGTTCCGCCTCGGTCTCGCCGCGCCGGCCGTGCGTGACGCCCTTGTTGAACAGCGTCCTGGCGACAGGCACCTGGAGGTCCGCGAGTTCGCTGTCGCCAAATCGCCCGACCAGCTCGCCGTACGCCGCCAGTTCCGCCTCGGTCTCGCCGCGCCGGCCATGCGTGATTCCCGTGTTGAGCAGCGCCTTGGCGACCTGCACCTGGAGGTCTGCGAGTTCGCTGTCCCCGAAGCGCCCGACCAGCTCGTCGTACGCCGCCAGTTCCGCGCCGGTCTCGCCGCGCCGGCCGAACGTGACGCCCCTGTTGAGCAGCGCCCTGGCGGCAGGCACCTGGAGGTCCGCGAGTTCGCTGTCCCCGAAGCGCCCGACCAGCTCGCCGTACGCCGCCAGTTCCGCGTCGGTCTCACCGCACTGGCCGTGAGTAAGGGCCTTGTTAAATAGCGCCTTGGCGACAGGCACCTGGAGGCCAGGGAATTCGCTGTCCCCGAAGCGCCCGACCAGCTCGTCGTACGCCGCCAGTTCCGCGCCGGTCTCGCCGCGCCGG